>JAFDZQ010000018.1:0-5360 GCA_018266895.1 Bacteroidota bacterium | reverse complement strand
ACCGTTCCGAAGTCAGGATTTTTTCTCGGAGTAAGCTTGTAATTACTGAATGCGAAATATAAGACACCTTCCACATACGAAATGATGTCATTTTTAGTAAGAAGAATTCTCGGAGGCACGCTTCCCAGACCGTCCCAGTTGTTTGAATAATTATGATTACCGTCCTGAAGTTCGATTCTCGCTTCTACTCCTGAAGCATCTTTCACAAGTATCTCACCGAAGTTCCTTCTGAATGTTGTATCAATAAGAGGCTCTGCTGTTGTACAGGCAAGTCCGATTCCTGCATTGATACAGCTGATGTCAACAGGAACATCAAATCTGCAGTAAACGCTTTCCCATTTTTCTATTGTAGTATCGCCGTCCTGTTTGCTGTTTGCAAGCTGAGCGGTAGTAAGAATCTGCGGTGAAGGCAGACTGTTGTTAATAGAAAGTATATTAATATTGGACGAAGTAGTTATATTAATTCTGGTTACGCTGAAATTTTCCTCAACTGTTCCTTTTACACGGACTCTGTCGCCTTTCTTAAGAACGTCAGTAGGATTTCCCGATAGCCAGATGCCGCTGAAAGGACCCTGTCCGTTCTGAATATAAATTTTCCTCGGTGAAGTCTGATTTCCGCCGTTTCCGGTATAACTGATTCCCGGTATATCAGATGTATCTGCTGTCACAATTCCTTCGACTCCTCTTACATCATAACCCTCATAAGCTGATCTTCCGCCGTTATTCGGGCAATACTGAACATCCTGAACAGTCATCGAATCGCTTGATCTTACAATATAAAACAGCTTGGATTTTAATGTGTCTGAAGGAAGTAATTTAACAGCTCCCTGATTATCTTCCGCTCTTATAAAATATTCCACAAGTGTGCCGAGAGGAGCCGGAGGCATTTTGCCGGAATAAATATTTCCTGCTACAAGAGGAAGATTTTTATTAGAGAAAGATCCGCCGTTGAATCTCCAGAATACTTTCATGTCAGTTAATGTAGTAACGCTGAGTCCCGGATCAGTTCCTGTTACGCTTATCTGAACACTGTCAGCCGGAGTAGGAACTCCCGGATTTCTCGTAGGACTTGCAAGTACTGGCGGTGCATTTCCCAGACTAAGATCATTAGGATAAATAGGAACTATCGCATAAGGAAGCTGCGAACCGAAAGCTCCCTCGTTGTTTGCGTTGATTATAACTCCTCTGATCGAATTAACAAATGTTCCCAGCGGAGGATTTGTCCAGGCTCTGAGTGTGTCCCCGGAAGGAGAGGTTGAGAAAAAGTTTGAAAAATCCCTCATATACAATTTGTTCCCGTTTTCGTCTATAACGCTCCACGGCTGCCTGTTTCCGATTCCCGCTGCGATGGTTACGTTTCTTAATTCAACATACATCCCTTCATATTTTTCACCGTCCACATAATTAATGGTTCCTCCGTTAGGATAATCTCCGTTCGAAAAATCCGTAACATGAACTAATTTGGCAGCCGGCCTTTTCGGTGAACTTCCGAGAATACTTACTGTATATCCTGAAGCAGTATCAATTGCCAGCTGTGTAAGACAGTTTGCGTAATTGTTTCCTGATGTAGCGCCGAATTCCTGAACAACGCCTCTTACTTTTATAATTGCTCCTGTGTCAATAAGATCCAATGCAGTCTGAGGTCCTCTTGTTCCCTGTCTTATGACGATTCCTCCGAATAATCCGTTTGCGGTATCCTGTGCATAGCATGTCCAGCTGTTAGTTCCTCTCATCATCGTTCTGAAATCATTGTTCGCCGGAGATACTCTTGGCGGTGCGACCACTCTGGCTACAAATTCAACTGAATCTCCTTCGAGATTGGATTTGTCCCTTCCGACTACAAGTGAATCAGTCGGTTTTGTTTGAATCTGCTGTAAAGTAACAGGTGTAAAACCTATACTCATTAAATTAAATCCGACAGCATACAGAATAAAACCAGCTATCAGAATTATAGGTAAATTTTTTAATTTGCTCATGGTAAATATTATTTAGTTTTTGATTTTGTTTTATATTTTTAAAATTATTTCACAATAACGAATTTTCCTTTTTTCACATTGCCGCTCTTATTGTCCTTCACAGTGAAAAAATAAAGTCCCGAAGCTATTGCCTGATCATTTTTTGAAATCATATCCCATGCATGCTCTCCGCCGGCAAATTTCTGCGTTCCGTCCGAAAATGTATTGAACCATTGTATGTCGTTGCCATTATATTCGGAAGCAATGTGATCAAACTGATCGACAAGGTCTCCGGCTAATGTCCATATAGTAATCTGGCAGTCTGAAGGAAGATTGTAAAAATAAATTTTCCGCAGCAATTCTTTTTTGTTGCCTGTCCCGTCCCACAAAGCGCTTCCGTAATAAGGATTAGGATACACTCCGATTTCAGCATTTTCATTATCGTTGGCGGGAGTGCCTACCACAATCCTCTTCTGATTACCGAGAATGCTGCTTTCAAGGGATTCAAGGTTTTGCGAAACATCACCCTTGTCAAAAGCCGTTACAGAGTACACATACTGAAAGCCGTTCAGCTGATTCGGAAAATCAAATTTATACCAGTAAGGAGTTGTGTCTCCGTCAAAATATTTTGCTTCAGGAAGTTTTATAAAACTGAATCCCGTGTTGTTGCTTATGTTATTGTTTGTACTGTCAAACTCACCGACAATATGCATAAGGTCAAGAAGATTCTGATTCAGCGTAAGATCCGCACCGGCATTAGTTCTGTAAATCCTGTATCCTTCAAAATCCTTAATATCAGAGATCGGATCGATTGATCTTTCTGAATTTGCAGCCCAGTACAATGTGACATTCCTGCTGTTTACAACAGCTTTTACTTTCGGCGGATCAGGAGGAGAGGGAAGTTTATATCCGTTGTCAAAAGCTCTCTGAGACCAGTCTGCAGATACATTCAGATTTGTTCTCTGATAAGATGAATCCCAGATTGTAGGATCTGTGCTGTATTTTTTTGCGCAAACTACTGAGAAAACCACATTGAGCGTATCCTGAAGATATCTGAGAGAGAATCTTTCGCCGTTTTCTTTCTGATAAGGACCGTAGGAAAGGAGAGTCGAACGGTTACTTGGCGTATGTCTGAGAACATCTATTCTTGAAGGAACTACGGTCGGATTATTTATAGAGTCTAAAGGATTTACTGAAAGATATCCATGCATCTTCTGATATTTTCCTCCGAGACTTGAAGGATCATTGTCCACCTGCGGAGAAAAATACAAAGGATCAGTTGTATTTCTGAATTGCCAGATTGTAAATTTTGTTTTTGAATTAATATTTTCGCCGAGCGGCTTCGGATTTATTCCAAGAAGCTTAAACCCTACGTATGAATCAGTGAAACCGGGATCACCGTTGTAATCATATTCATATGCCATTCTTAATGTACTGTCGTATCCGTCCGCTCCCTTATTGTAAAATGAAGAACCGACAGGAGGAGTAATGTTTGTATTCCTTACGACTCCGTCACACCACAATCCTGTATAAATACTGTCAATCGGAGAATTGTTGCCTCTGTATCCTATGTTAACGATTTTATAATTAAGTATTACCCAGTTGTTTGCAAAATTAAAATCATAGCAGTAAGTTTCCAGAAGCACCTTGACTCCCATCGGATTATGATTTACGATTACGGTACCGCCGGCTGTCAGATTTGTATCAAAAAATTCCGTGACAAAATCCTGATGTGAAATTGCATCCGGTCTGAAATTCGGAGAATTCTGCAGTGATGATCTTTCAAGTATTCCTGATCCGTCTGCATTTGTAAATTCAAATCCTTCTGTTCTGTTTGCGGTTGATACATCTACTGCTGCTGTGGAAACGCTTGTAATGCCGTTTTTCACTCCGCCTATCCATATTCCGCCGATAAACAGATTTTCTATTCCGGATCCTTTGGGATACTGGCAAGAAGGCTGATTCGGAAAGTTTACAAATCCGTTTCCGATGGTTCCGTAGTTTGTAACTGTCAGCGAAATGTTCCCGACGCTTGTGTATTTATTATTAACATCATCCTGAATGTCAGATGGACTTTTAAAAGCCGTAGTTGAGAAAATTAAGAATCCGAGTGAAAGGATAAAAAGAAATTTTGAGAAAGGAAGCTGATTTAACTTGTGAAAATAAATTTTTAACAATGTGGTCATTAATATTTAAAGAAATTCAGTAATTATTTTTATTTGTTAAATTAAGGGTTTTGTAATCAAAAATAAAGATAAAGAATTTGATGAATGTAATGAACTGAATATAAAAAATAATACAAATGCAACAATTAATTCATCTGAATTCATTAACGTAAAAATCAACCCTGACTTTTGAAGGTATAATGTAAAATGTTTTGCTGCTCCTGCGGCTGTAACCCATACCTGTCATAATCTGAGGCAGTGAATCGTATCCGGTTTTATCAAGTGAACTGTAATCAGTTATAAAGCATATTCCTTTCAGGTCTTTTTTCTGTCTTATTGAATCCAGCTGCATTCCCATATCCCAGCCTAAAACTGAAGGAGGTTTCAGCTCACTCGTGCTGTGTCTGATATGATAATTTATGCTCCATCCCATAAAATGAGGCTCAGCAATTATAATATCCCCTTCATTGTAATTCTCTTCAATATATGAAATGATTCTTCTGTAGTCGTTGTTTTTAAAATTGTTGTTGTTTTCAATGAAAATCCCAAGACAGCTTGCGCATATCAGAAATAAAAAAAACACATAATGAAATTTTCTGCTGTAAAGATAAAAGGAAAAATAAATCAGTGTGAACAGCAGAAACGGAATCAGTATGCTCAGATATCTGGATAATAAAATACTTTGTTTCAGGGAAATCAATACGGCTGTGATATATGGTACAATGAAAAACAATATCAGACAGACTGCTCCGGAATTTAAATTTTTTCTTTTTTTAAAAATTATTATGAGTGATACCGTTATGAATATTGCCAGAGCTGTCCCGGTGAAAACTGCGAAATAAAAAAATGATGCATTTTCGAATGTATAATAAGTGCTCAGAAACACATCTTCAAAATAACCGACCGCATTTATTATGCTCTGAATTATTGTCTGATCTGTCCTCCATGGCTGCCCTTTTGCCGCCTGACTGAAAAAAACCGGATACCACGGAGCATAAAATAAATTTACGGCTGCAGCGCAGATTAAGAAATATATTAATGACTTTTTATCTTTACCTTTTGATAAATAATAAAGCAGCGCTATGAAAATTTCCGTGAAAAATATAAGAAGTGAAAAATAATGAGTGTATAAAGCAAGAAGCGTAAAAATAAAATAACATATTCCGTTTTTAAAGGATGAATCTGAACGAAGTTCAAAAAAATAATAAACAGATCCGAGGCAAAGAAACAAATTCAGATT
>JAFDZQ010000017.1 GCA_018266895.1 Bacteroidota bacterium | reverse complement strand
TACACAAAATGTTTTACTCCCCCATTTCCAATAATAAATAGTAAAAGGGCATAGACTCTCTAAGAAATTAACCATGGCAAGTTTTATCTAAGATCAATCACTAAACTAAAAATAGTGGTATAGTCTTGCCCTTTTTTTTCAACTTACATATTTATTATTTAAAATTTCATTTATAAATTTTAAAAATACAAAATTATGAAAAAGAGTATAAACTTTAAATTAATATTAATTTGTCTTATAATTTTATTTCTATGCAATAGCAAAATAAGTTATTCACAATTCGATGAACTAGGTCAGGAATGTGGAACACAAGGATTAGGCGGTCTGACAAATATTCCTGTAAAAACACCAGGGTCATCCGATTATTTAAGATGTCTGGTTATATACATTACTTTTCCAGACGATACAACTTCAGGTTATAATTATACAATTTGGAAAAATGCATTTCAAACTCAAAATCCACGACCAATTAATCCACATTCAGGAACAAACGGTCATCTAATAGATTCTTTGGTTGGAAATCCGAATGATCCGTTTATGACAAGATATCATGACTATACTATCTCGGATTTTTTCTGCGAAATGTCAATGGGACAATATGACGTGATAGGTGATGAGATTGCAATTACACTGCCAAGAAATTCTTTGTATTACCGTGATTCTTTACACTTTGAATTCGGAGGTATGAATCTGTACGTTCTTAAATATCTCGATTCAACGAGAAATATAGACTGGACAAGATATGACAACTGGAATAACGTTAATAATCAGTGGATATTTGAACCTAATGGACAAGCGGAAATGATATTAATGAATTACAGAACGATACCACATAATAATGACAGTGGGTGGTTTTGGAATTCATCATGGGGCGGTAATGCGGAACTTGGAATAACTGATGTAAGGTTTGATAACGTAACAATTGGATGGGCAAATGGTATTACAGCTTTAAATTTACATCATGCTACAGGAAGATCTGAAATTATACTTGAACATGAATACAGTCATAAATTGTTCGGATACAATATTCCTTTAAGTACTGATGGAAAGCATATTAATATGGGATTCATGACACCGGGACATGGCGCAACAACTTATTTATATACTCCTATGGAGCGTTCTGCTCCGGTAATTGATTATACTCCAATAAATTTAATTGATCAAACAGGAATATATACTTTCACATTGCCAGATTATACAGAGTCAGGAGTTTCGTATAAAATTAAAATTCCAAATACCTCAAATGAATATGTTTGGATCGCCAATCATCAGAAAAAATCTGTTTACGATGGAATATCAAGAGGCGGAAAAAATTGTTATAATATTAATTTTGCTGAAATTGATCCGGCTTGTCCGGATGGGAAAGGACTTTTCGTTTACAGGGAAGGTTTTAATTGCAGCAATTTCAATCAACCTTATGACATAGTAAGCGCAGAAGGAAAATTCAATTGGACATTGGATAGAAATGTTTATGTACCTGTTCAGAATTATCATCAGGCACTGGGAATAAGTTTACCCATTTCAAATACTCTCAGTGGTTCCAGATACTCTGGAAGGGATGAATATAGAAAACTCTTATCGGCTACAGGTTGGTTTCCGGCAATACTAACTGATGATATGTGTTCAGAGGATCCAAACTCATTTTCAATTTCATGGGATGACAGAGGAGACGGATTAGATGGATTCAATATGGGATATGAGGAAATCTTTAGTCCTTACAGTAATCCTTCGTCAAGCTCCTGCATTTCATCAAATACAGGACTTACTGTTAGCTTAGGTTCTCAAGATTCAACTAACGGAGAAATTACAGTCAAAATTTATTACAACAATGACGTACAGGCATTAACAGACCTTCCTCCTTCAAAACCGAAAAGTGTAAAAGTTACAAAATCGTATTTCGGAGGAACAGGGAGTGATCAATTTCATCCGAGCATCAGTTGGGATCAAAATATCGAACCTGATTTTTATAGCGCTTCTAATGGTCCTACAGGCATCACTCCGGTTTATGAAATATACAGAGGCGGTTCATCAGATTGCAATGTTGAGCCAAGTTATGTTTTAGCAGCTACTGTTTCAAGCAATACAACCCAATATATTGATTATGAAGTAACTTTACATGATCCGAATTTTGATCAGAATCCGATATGTCCTCCGACTATTGCAACTTTTTCTTATGAAATAATAGCAAAAGATAATCGCGGATTGAGATCATTGAACTCGGAGAGAGGATTAGTGTCAGGGTATCAAAACGGTTGCACGGAAGCTGAGGGACCGGATTCACATACAGGCAATAATATTTCAACTGATAAATTTTCTTTAAGTAATTATCCTAATCCCTTTAATCCTGATACAAAGATTTATTATTCACTTCCTAAAGACGGAATGGTCAGAATTAATGTTTACAATAATCTCGGACAAAAAATAAAAGAAATTGTGTATGAATTCAAAACAACAGGTAAATATTATATTGAATTTGAAGGAAGCAGTTTGCCAAGCGGGATTTATTATTACAAAATAGAAGTTGACCTCGCAGGTCGGGCTGATGGTTTTATTCAAACTAAAAAAATGTTACTTATAAAATAAATAATTACAATTATTAAAAGAAAAAGCACAATTTATTTTATAAATTTTGCTTCTCATATCCGTCCAAAACATTTTAATTCTTATTCTTATAAATTTTCCTCCTTCCCAAGCCCTGCTTGAGAAAGTAAGCAGTGAACTTATAGTATGGAGTAATTTCAAATCCCTAATCCTCTACTTCTTTTTCCTCCTTACCAAGCTTCTCGCTAGCCTTGCGGAGGAAGCCTCGCGGAGCCGGGTGTCCGGGAAGAAGATGAAAATCTCAAATTACAAAGATCGCTGTTCATAAAACTTTTTTTCTTCGTGCCCTGGTGCCTTTGTGGTAAAAACAGAAGTTTTGAGTCAGACTTATTTAATATAGGAGAGTAAATACCATAGAAAAATCTGACGTGTCAATGAAAAACAAAATTGAAATTGCATACAATAATGAGTATTTTCAATGTTAAGTATATTATATTAAAGAGAATAATTTATCAGCTATGAACAGGATTGAAAAAATAAAAAATGAGCTGAAGGAAAAAGGAATAGATTCCTTTTTAGTAAAGAACCTTCCAAGCATAAGATATTTATCCGGATTTTCTGGAAGCGCTGCAAATCTTGTGATAACGGCGGATAAGAATTATTTCATTTCTGATTTCAGATATAAAACCCAGTCAAAAAGCGAAGTCAGCAAGGATTTTGAAATAATTATTTCCGTTCAGAATTCAATGAGTTTTCTTAAAGACATTATAAAAGATCTTGGATTAAAAAGAACAGGCTTTGAATCCGATTTTGTTACATACAATGATGCTGAAAATTTAAGGAATGAGTTTCCTGAAATCGAATTTGTTCCTGTCAGCAATATGTTTGAAAAGATCACAACTGTTAAAAATGAAAATGAAATTGAGCTCACAAAACAGGCGGTTGAAATTACAGACAAGACCTTCGCTGATCTTCTGCTCCTTATAAAACCGGGTCTGACAGAAAGGGAAGTATCTGCTGAAATTTCATTTATGCAGAAAATGTATGGTGCGGACGGGGATTCGTTTGATCCGATTGTTGCTTCAGGCGAGAGAAGCGCTTTTCCGCATGCCAGACCGACCGACAGGAAGATAGGAAACAACGAACTTCTGAAACTTGATTTCGGATGCACTTTTCAGGGAATGAAATCGGATATGACAAGAACTGTCGGTATCGGAAAAGTAAGTGATGAATGCAGAAAAATTTATGATATTGTAAAGGAAGCCCAGCAGAGAGCTCTCGATAATGTAAAGGCGGGAATTACCGGAAAAGAACTTGACGCATTTGCAAGAGATTTCATTACTGATAAAGGTTACGGAAATAATTTCGGTCACGGTCTCGGTCACGGACTCGGATATGATATTCATGAAAAGCCGGCTGTCAATCAGAGATCGGAATTTGTTCTGGAAGAAAACAACATTATTACGATTGAACCGGGAATTTATGTTGAAGGGCTTGGCGGAGTAAGGATAGAGGATGATGTTATAGTTAAAGCTGACGTATGCGTTATTCTTAACAGCTCAAGCAAAGAATTTATTACTCTCTGATTTTTAAAATCCGGGAATATTTAAACGTTTAAAAAGTAGCTTTAGCATATAATAAAATTATAAAAAGAATATTTGAATAAAGTTTTAATCATATCTTATTATTTTCCCCCGATGGGAATGGGAGGAGTTCAGAGAACGCTTAAGTTTGCTAAGTATCTGAAGGATTACGGCTGGGAATCCGTTGTTGTGACTGAAAATCCTAAGAAATATTATGCTGTTGATGAAAGTCTGCTGAAGGAGGCAGTTGAATGCGGAATAAACATTGAAAGAACAGGAAAAGAACCGTTCAATGTAAAAGATATAATAGTTAAAGCTCCAAATGAAAGAGTAAGAAAACTTAAAACAAAATTCTCTCAGTTCTTTTTCATTCCGGATTCGAAAATATTCTGGAAGAAAAAAGCCCTTGCCAAGGTAGATGAGATATGGAATAAATACGGAGGATTTGATCTTATATTTGCCACAGCTCCTCCGTACACTGATTTCCTCATCGGCCAGGCGATTAAAAGGAAGTATAAAATACCTCTTGTTATAGATTACAGGGATCTGTGGGTTGATAATAAAGTTCTTAATTCCTATCCTACTTATTATCATAAAATGTCGAACATCAGGCTTGAGAAAAAAGTCCTGTCGGAAGCAAACAAAATTATTACCACTAACAGAAAGACAAAAGAACTTATCATCACACGATACGGGAACGTGGAATATAACGACGTCAAAATAATTCCTCACGGATTTGATCAGGAAGATTATGACAAAGCTGTAAAAGAGGAGCTGCCTGTTACAGATAAAATGAGATTTCTGTACTCCGGAAGTTTCTACTGCTATAATCCCAGACCTTATTTTGATGCGATAAAATTTTTATATGATAAGTATCCCGAACTTGAAGATAAAATTGAATTTTGTTTCCTTGGTCAGTTCACTCCTGAATATGTAAAATACTGCCAGCATATAAAAATTTATGATAAAATTACGGTTAAAGGTTATGTTGATCATTTTGACTGTGTAAAATATATTGTAAGTTCAGACGTTCTTGTACTTCTCAAAAGCACAGGTGAAAATGAGATAGCGGCAATGGTCGGAAAAGTCGGGGAATATATAGGCAGCAGAAAAAATATTCTTGCACTTATTCCTGACGGACTTACTCAGAAGACTCTTCAGGGTTATGAAGCTATAAAGTTTGAGAATTCTGAAGAGCCAAGAGATATTGCAAAATCAATTTACGAATACTATCTGCTTTATAAAGAAAATAAAATGCCGGCAGCCAGCGAAGATTTTATTGCTCCGTATAACAGAAAGACTATGACTGATGACCTTGCCACTGAATTCAATTATCTGCTCGATATAGAATAAATGTTTATGAAAGTTTTACTTATCGGCAGCGGTGGCAGAGAGAATGCAATTGCATGGAAAATTGTCAATTCGGATTCCTTCAAAAGTTCCGGCAGCAGATTGTTCGTTACACTGGGAAATCCCGGAATGAAAGAGTATTCGGAATCAGTTGATATAGCACCTGATGATTTTGAAAGATTAATAGATTTTGCAAAAGAGGAAAAAATTGAACTTATAGTCGTCGGACCTGAAAAACCGTTAGCGCTTGGGATCACGGATGAATTTGAAAAGAAGGGATTTAATGTTTTCGGTCCGCGGAAAAATGCCGCTGAGATCGAATCGAGCAAGATATTTGCTAAAAAGTTAATGCAGAAAAATAATATTCCGACTGCTGCTTTTATGGAATTCTCAAGAGAAAAAATTGATCTTGCCGCAGAATATCTGAATTCCTGCAGTTATCCGGTCGTGTTTAAAGCTGACGGTCTTGCATCAGGCAAAGGCGTTATGATTGCTGACAATGTTACTGAAGGTGAAGAGATCTTGAAAGAGTTTTCTTCAGGAAGTGCTTTTAAAGAATCGGGAAATAATTTTATTGCAGAAGAGTTTCTTGAAGGCGAGGAAGTATCTGTATTTGCAGTCTGCGACGGAACGGATTTTATTGTGCTTCCTTATTCTCAGGATCACAAGAAAATTTCTGACGGAGAGAAAGGTAAAAACACAGGCGGAATGGGAGCTGTCGCACCGGTCAGAAAATTCATGACCGGAGAACTGAATGAAAAGATAAAAACTAAAGTAATTATTCCGGTTTTGGATGCATTAAAAAATGAAGGAAGGCAGTACAAAGGATGTCTGTATTGCGGGTTGATGATAAAAGACAACGAACCGTATGTAATAGAATTCAACTGCAGGTTTGGAGACCCTGAAACACAGGCTGTTCTTCCTCTTATAGAATCGGACTTTTTAGAACTGCTGAATTCCGCAGCCACTAATGATCTGAAGAATTACAAACTGGAAATAAATGATCTCAATGCATGCTGTGTTGTCCTTGCTTCACAAGGATATCCTGACAGTTTTGAAACAGGAAGAAAAATATCCGGTACTGAAAATGTAAAAGATAACTGCCTTTTGTTTCATTCAGCGACAAAAAACGAATACATTAATGACAAGGAAGAATTATTTACGGCAGGCGGCAGAGTGCTTTCGGTTGTAGGGATCTCGGAAAAATCTATTGAGGATGCCGTAAGAACTGCTTATGAAAATGCTGACAGAATATCATTTGAAAACAAATATTTCAGAAAAGACATAGGATTCAGAATTGTAAATAAAAACGGAGATTCAGTAAATTGAGAATATTAATAACAGGCGGAACCGGTTATATCGGTTCTCACACGGCAGTTGAACTTCTGAATTCCGGTTACGAAGTATTGATAATTGATAATCTTTCGAATTCAAATGCCGGAGTTGCAGATAAAATTGAAAAAATTACAGGCAGAAAGCCGATATTCAGCAAAACGGATCTTTGCGACAGGTCAGGTTTAAAGGAATATTTCAGGGAAAATAAAAATATAGATGCTGTAATTCATTTTGCTGCTTTCAAAGCTGTAGGTGAATCAGTTCAAAAACCTCTGATGTATTACAGTAACAATATTTCCGGAATGATAAATCTCCTGGAAGAAATGTCTGAGAATAAAATCGAGAATATCGTTTATTCCTCTTCATGCACAGTATACGGAGAAGCTGACAAATTACCGGTTACGGAAGATTCACCGGTAAAGAAAGCCGAATCACCTTACGGTTTTACTAAACAGGTCGGCGAGCAGATGCTCTTTGATGCATCAAAGGTCAGTGACCTTCATTCCGTGATATTAAGATATTTCAATCCTACAGGAGCACATGATTCAGCCCTTATTGGTGAACTTCCTGTAGGCATACCGAATAATCTTGTCCCGTACATTACTCAGACTGCGATAGGCGAAAGGGAAGTCCTGACTGTTAACGGAAATGATTATGATACACCTGACGGAACAAACATAAGGGATTACATACACGTTGTTGATCTGGCCAAAGCTCATCTTTCTGCTCTTGACAGAATATTAAGCAGAAAGAGCAGTGAAAAGGCGGAGGTATTTAATCTTGGCACCGGAAAAGGAAATTCGGTAATGGAAGTGATAAAGAGTTTTGAAAAAGTTTCAAATAAAAAACTGAATTACAGGATCGGTCCGAGAAGAGAAGGTGATGTTGTGAGTATTTATTCAGAAACAAAGAAAGCAAATGAAGTGCTCGGTTGGAAAGCTGAAAGAGATATTGATAATATGATGCTGACATCCTGGAACTGGCAGAAAGCTATTTCCGGATATAAAAAATAATTGTATGATAAATTTTATTTTTGAAGTCATTGGATAAGTTGTTTATAAATAAAATTATTTCATCCGATAAGCGATCAATAGCAAAAGCGCTTACAAAAGTTGAGAACGAAGAAGCCGGAAGTGAAAGTTTATTAAAGGAATTATATAAATTTACAGGCAAGGCGCACCGTATTGGTATTACGGGACCGCCCGGAGCCGGAAAATCAACTCTGACAAACTGTCTTGTTAAACTAATGGCAGGAAACGGTTTAAAAGTCGGAGTGATTGCAGTCGATCCTACCAGCCCTTATACAGGAGGAGCGCTTCTTGGCGACAGAATCAGAATGCAGGAGATCGGACTTCTTGAAAATGTATTCATAAGATCAATGGCAACACGGGGCAGTCTCGGCGGACTATGTAAAAGCGTAGTGGAAGCCTGCGATGTCATGGATGCATCCGGAAAGGATTTTATAATAATTGAAACAGTCGGAGTAGGGCAGTCGGAGCTTGATATAGCTCAGACAGCAGATACTACTATTGTAGTCCTTGTTCCGGAATCCGGAGATTCAGTTCAGGCAATGAAAGCCGGCCTTATGGAGATTGCGGATATTTTTGTATTAAACAAATCCGACAGGGAAGGCGCTGACGGAGTGGCTGCGACACTAAGGAACATTATTCATCTTAAGCCCCCTTCAAGATACGGTTGGACGATAAACGTTCTGAAAACTACCGGCAGTCAGAATAAAGGAACTGAAGAACTTATGGATGAAATATTAAAGCATAAAGAACATCTTGAAGAAACCGGATTCATTAAGATAAAAAGAAAGGAACATCTGACGAAGAAGATTCTGGATCTGGTAAATAATAAACTTGAGATTAAGTTCTGGAATGACAAACGCCGGAAGGAACTGAATGAAGAGATTGAATTCATAACTGACAGAAAGACAGATCCATATACATTTGCGGAAAAAATAATCAGCAGTCAGGTAATCTGAAGTTTTTCAATAGTGAATAAATAACTCATAAATTCATTGATTTTAGATAGCAAAAATTTTAGTTTAAAAATCCGAAAATTTTCAAAAATAAATAACTTTTAAGGAGTAGCTTTACAAAATGGAAAACATGAAAAAAGTCCAGCATACAGGTATCATGAATAAAATGCGTGATAAAATGCCTTTGATTATCATTATTCTTATCATTGCGTTTCTTGCCACCATAGTCTTTGAATGGGGAATGAACTATCTGGGATTGCGAGGCGGGGCAGTCGCTTTTGCAAAAATAAATTCACATGAGATAACTTATCAGGAATTCGAAAAAGTTGTTCAGCAGCAGGTAGATCAGATGAGACAGCAAAATCAGGGTAAAGACGTTTCGGAAGAACAGATAAAACAGGTACGTGATCAAGTCTGGAACAGTCTGGTTAGTCAGACGCTTACCAAACAGGCAATAGAAAAATACGGAATTAAAGTCTCTGACCAGGAAATTCTTGACTGGATATATAACAGACCTGAAACACTGCCGGAACCGATTAAGAGAAATTTCATGGATTCTACGGGTGTATTCAATATCGGTTTCTATCAGCAGGCTTTGAATATGAAAACAAAAGAGGCAACTCAGTTCTGGTCACAGGTCGAAAATTACATAAGAGAAACTCTCTTGTCCGAAAAACTTCAGACTGTGCTTACTGAAGGCATAGTAGTTTCCGAAGCTGACGTTCTCGAAAAGTACAAGGATGACAACATAATGGCAAACTTCAGCTATGCATTGCTTGACCTTAATACGATTACAGATTCTTCACAGTTTGCGGTTAATGACAGCGAACTGAAGAAATATTATGATGAGCACAAGATTGATTTCATTCAAAGAGAAAGCGTCAAACTTAAGTACTTATTATTCCAGAATACTGCAACGGCAGAGGATTCCGCAAACGCAATGAAACAGATGGAATCATTTCAGAAACAGCTGCGTGCTCTTAATGTCGGTGATACTGCAATAAATCAGTTAATTTCGGAAAATTCCAATGTATCCTGGAATTCAGGCTATCAGAAATCAAATGCATTTGAAATTCCCGTACAGAACTTTCTTTTTAATGCCAAGGTTGGTGATGTATCAGATATTATTATCGGTGAAGACGGATATCAGACTGTTAAGCTTCTGGGATTAAAGGAAAGTGATGATTTATATGCCAGCGCTTCTCACATTCTGATAAAAATAGAAAATGATACGCTTGCAGCAAAGAAAAAAGCCGATGAACTTTATAACAGGGTAAAAAACGGAGAAGATATAAATAAACTTGCTGAAGAGTTTTCTCAGGATCCTACCGCCAAACAACACAGAGGTAATCTGGGATGGTTTCCAAAAGGTGCGATGGTCAAAGAATTTGAAGACGCAGTCTATAACAATCCTGACGGAGCAGTTGTTGGACCTGTAAAATCAAAATTCGGATTTCATATAATCAAAGTAATTGGAAAGCAAAAAAAGGAATTTATAGTTGCCCAAATGACAAAAGTCGTATTACCAAGTACACGAAGCATTCAGCTTACCAAAAAAAGAGCTGAAGAATTTTATCAGGATGTTACTAAGGGCAAGATGAATTTTGATACGCTTGCAAAGGAAAAGAACGTCACTGTTCAGATTTCCGGAGATATAACAAGAGACGGTTCTATTCCTCTGGCACCTCCGGATAAATCTTTACTCAGCTTTATATTTGAAAACAAGACCGGTACGGTTACGGAGCCTGTTAAAGTGAATAACGGGTATCTTCTTTACGAGATCATTCAGAAAAATCCGGAAGGTTACCAGAATTTTGATTCAGTAAAGACAACAGTGATAAAACCAAAAGTAATTAATGAAAAGAAGTATGTTATTCTGGATGGAATTGCAAAAGATCTCGAAGGGAAAATCTCCAACGGAGATTTATTTTCCTTGAAGAATATTGCACCACAGTATATTTATGAGACAGCGGACAGTTTTAAAGTATCAAAGCCCAATCCGCTGATTGGTCAGGATTATGCTCTGAGTTCAGCTGTTTTAAAAATGAAACCGGGTGAAATTTCAAAGCCAATAAAAGGAGCAAAAGGTTATTACATTGTTAAACTCAATTCAATAACTGAATTTAATGAATCGGATTTTTTAGCAAAAGCAAATGATATCAGAAAAAATATGATCAGTTCCAAAAGGCAGCAGATAGTTTCCGAATGGCTGACTAAAATGCAGAATGATGCTGAAATCATTGATAACAGAAGCAAGTATCTCAATTAAGTCTCTGAAATCTGGTCAGTAAATTTTGGATTAAAAATTAAGTAAAAAAATATTATCTATATTCCGCTGTATGTAAATTCATGCAGCGGATTTTTTATGACTGATATAAAAATACTGACGTTAATTTTATTTCTGTTATCTCCTTTTTATTCTTATTCGCAAAATGTCCCGGGTTTTTTATCCGGTAAAGGATTAAGTATAATTCCTCAGGTAACGTATGTGTCGTCTGCTTCTATTCAGTTAAATCCATTTTCTGCGGATTTGTCCAAAAAAACTCTGACAGAAGAATTGAGCGGAGGTTACGGTTACGGATTAACCATAAGGAAGAAAATGTTCAGGGATGATATTACTTTCGGCATATCAGCAGAATATATGAAAATAAATGACAGAGAGCTTGTACAGCTGCTCAATAATGACTCATCTGCAGTCAGAGTGAGAGTTTCAGAGGAATTAACGGTTATTCCGCTTGAGTTTACAGGATATTTTAATCTGCCGGATTTCTCAGAAAATCTCAGAATATTTCTCGGAGGAGGAGTAGGGGTCTACTTTGGTGACAGAAAAAGATCAGTACTGAATATAAGCAGCAGTACAATTTCAAAGAAAATCGGGTTTAGTCTTGTGGTATTAAGCGGAATGGAATATAAGATATCGGATGAAATTTCAGGAGTATTTGAAATTAAATTCAGAGAAGCTGAATACAAAGTTAAAAGTGAATTCCCGGTTTCAGGAATTGTAATAAACAATGTGAATTATGAATTTGATAAAGAATTATATTCCAAAATATTTGTTGACGGATTAAAATTAAGTTTTGGCATTTCATATAACTTTTAAATTGTAAACACATAATGAGAATTATGAAAATACATTTCACCCTTCTTTTATCAGCTGTAATTGTGTTTGTTACATATTCTGCTAGTGAAACGAATATGAATACCAACTCATCTTTGTTTTCAAAGAAAAATTTTTTTATTAAAACAAAATCCGAACTAAAAGTTTCAGAGGCAACAGGAAAAATATCTTTGTATACCGGAATAAAATCTTTGGATGAAAAGATCGGTAAATTCGGAATTAAACGGATAGAAAAACTTTTTAAGCTGAATAATGGCAATCCGCATTTATATTCGAAATACGGAATGGAAAGAATATATCTGGTCAGTCTGGATACAAATTATTATGCAAACATGGAAAATATTATTGACGAATTTAACAATGATAAGAATGTTGAATTCAGCGAACCAAATTTCATAGGAATGTCTGCGGGAGTAATGGAAAAGATGAGAAGTTTTGTCAGAAAAAACAGCGTTCCGAATGATGAAATGTTTTACAAACAATGGTATCTGAGCAATCTTGGTTCCGTAAACCCGGCAAGCGGAGGATCAGCAAAGGTAGGTGCTGATATAAATATACTTAATACCTGGGATATCGAATCGGGAAGTGATGAAGTAATTGTTGCAATTCTTGATTCAGGGATAAAAGATGAACATCCGGATCTGAAAGACAGAATTTGGATAAATAAAAATGAAATTCCGGGAAACGGCCTTGATGATGACAATAACGGATACATAGATGATTACAAAGGATGGGATTTTGCATACGATGACAGAAAACCGGAAGACGGATTCGGTCATGGTACTAATATTGCGACAGTTATTGGAGCCAGCACTGATAATACTATCGGATTTGCGGGTGTGGACAAAAAATGCAGACTGATGAATTGTAAAAATCTGAATTCGGATAATACCGGTGAATATTCCTGGTGGTCTGAATCAATTAAATATGCTGTCGACAACGGTGCGGATATAATTAATATGAGTGAAGGCGGAGATGATTATTCAAGAATTCTGAAAACAGCAGTTAATTATGCAATAGACAGCGATGTAATGGTGGTTTCAGCAATGATGAATAAAGGTGACGGAAGAGATTATTTTCCCGCAAGCTTTGAAGGGGTAATGGCTGTTGGGGCAACTGATACCGATGACAGAAGATGTAAAAGATTTTCCTGGGGCGGAGGCAGCTGCTGGGGTAATCATATTTCAGTTGTAGCTCCCGGAAATAAAATCTACGGACTGGATTATGAAAATGACCTTAATTATGAGGTTTACTGGAGCGGTACCTCTCAGTCAACTGCAATTGTAAGCGGTATAGCTTCGTTATTAAAAGCTCAGAAAAAAACAAGAACGGGTACTGATTTAAAAAGAATTATAAAACTTTCAGCAAAAGATCTTGTAGGCGATCTCCAGGAAGATAAACTGGGCTGGGATAAGTATTATGGATATGGAAGAGTTGACGGTTACTCCGCTCTTACTTTTGAGGACAATTATCCGAAAGATGAACCGGTTGAAGTTCCTGTAAAGAAAGAAGATACCAGTAACGGAACTGTAATTGAAAATATGGACAAAAAATCTGAGGACAAAGATAAGCCGGCAAAAGCAGTTGATAAACAAAGTGACACGCCTGAAAATGATAAAGCAATCGGTCCTTCCAGGAAGAAAAAATAGCAATTATGAATACTGATCTGCTGAAAGAAATTCTCGTTGACCGGAATTTATTGAGCAGCATCATATATTTTGAGGAACTTGATTCAACAAATGCTTATTCGAAAAAGCATTGCAGCGAACTCAGAGATAATGCTCTTGTCTTAACTTCCTTTCAGACAAGTGGAACCGGAAGATTCGGCAGACCATGGAAATCCGCAAAAAATCAAAATCTGACTTTTTCATTATTAAAACATTACCATTTAAGGGTGGACGAATTTCATTTAATGAATTTTTACACATCTTATATCTTATATCTTACTTTACATCAGATAACGGCAGATTATCAAAAAAGGGAATTGTTCCTGAAATGGCCGAATGATTTATTGCTAAACCGGAAAAAGACGGCAGGAATACTTCTGGATGTGAAAGATATGAATTCGGACATAAAAAAATTTATTATTGGAATAGGCTTAAACGTTAATCAGGCAGAGTTTCCGGAGGAAATAAATTTCAAAGCTACATCACTTAAAAATGAATTCAGATGTGATTTCATTATCGAGGAGATCCTGATTAATTTTATCAGTCTGTTTTATGAAAATCTTGATATGTTAAATGACAGTGATCTTATAATGTCATTATGGAAATCAAAATCTCATTGTGCAGGGAGCAAAGTCAGGTTTAAGAAGCTTCAGGACGGTCTTGAATCGGAGGTAATAATCGATGATATAGAAAATGACGGAGGTTTGGTTGTTAAAGATGAAACCGGTAAAAAAAGCAAATATTATTCAGGTGAAATTTCAATTATTTATGAAAATTAATTTCATTTTTTAAATTTCAATTAAGGAAATTTATAATCTGCTTTTATTAAACATTTCTTATGCTGCACTTCTTTTGAATATCTATTTTAATTTAAAATTGAGATTCAGATTTAATGAATTAATCAGTTTTTAATACCCAAATGAACAAAAACTCATCACTCAAAATTGGTGCCGCATTCGGCAAGTCTTCTTAATATAACAGGAAGCTTTTCGGCTGAAGCATGGTCGTTCCCTGAGATGAATTAACGACAATCCTGTACTGAAGTTTATAATTTGCATAAAATTTAAAACAGATTTCCAATCATTTCAAAACTAACCACGGTCTTAATCAAATTCATATTGAGAAATCAAACCAAAGCTTTTCTTTCACAGATGTAAAAAATTTCCACAGATTACACAAATACTCATAACCTTGCGTTCAAAATTTGATAGAGAAATGCAGAGTAAGATCTGTTTGAATCTGTATGATCTGATAGAAGCAATTCTTTATGATTTAAAAAACAGTTTTATATTCGTTAATAAATATTCTACGTTTTAGAAGGCTGTTTATTTCAATATCTTCATTCATTATTAATTTGGAATTAAATATTATTACTTATATATTTGTATACACTATCAAAATTTATATCAGTAATAACTTTAGTAATTTAATTTATCTTATATTACTTTAACAAATATAAATGATAATTAAAAGACCGATTTAAAATCTATGATTGTACTTAAATCAGAATTTCTCACCCCAATAGAAATACTACCCCAAAATTTATTAGTTAGTCGTTTGACTTAAAGCAAATAATTATATTGTTAATATTGAATAAAAGGTTTAAATGCAAGTTTTAACTGCTTTAAATTAATATAATTAAGAGCTAAAAGCTAATGTAAGTTTGTAAATATTATTCATTAATCTAAACAAAGTTATGAACAAATTTCTAACAATTCTATTAATTACTTTGCTTTCAGGAACAGCAGTTCCAAAAGATTATTATTTCTACAAGGGAAAGAGAATAGATTTAAAGCCCAGAGAAGATAAAATTTCCATTATACTAAATAAGGAAACCTTCTCAGAGCTTTCTGTCAGAGAGAATTTCAGGAGTATTCTCAAAACCGGTGATAAATTAACTAAGATTACGAACAAAATCTATCTTTTGACATTTAAATTGCCGGAAACACAGGACGAAATTCTGAACAGAATCAAACTTGTCATGGATCAGACATCCATAGTTAAATCGTCTGCTAAAGTGTATTACGGTACTTCTAAAAAAGTAACAATGCTCTTATCGGACAGAATCAATCTTCGTCTGAGAAATTCAAGAGATAAGGAAAAATTATTTTCTCTGAATATACTAAACAATTGCTCTGTTGCGGGAAATTCAAAAGATGAAAGAAATTTTACAATTAAGACAAACGACAATATAACATCTGATATTTTAGATCTAGCTGATAAATATTTCAATTCCGGGTTATTTGAATATTCTGAACCGGATTTTATTTATCCTGAAGGTTGTCTGATGTTATCTGTTCCAAATGATCAGTACTTTAATTCTCAATGGGCTTTGACCAATACAGGGCAGTTATTATCAACAGGCAGCGCATTCAGTATGTATGGAGATGCAAGTACTGTAAACGGTATTCCCGGATCCGATATGAATGTTCCGGCAGCCTGGGATTTTACTACAGGATCTGAAAATATAAAAATTGGAGTAATTGATTCCGGTATTGATTCATTGCATCCTGATCTTCAGAAAGCAGGTCATTTACTGCCTGGATATAATGCTTTTAATGATCTTGACGGTTCAGCAGTAGATGTAGGTAATCACGGAACTTCTACAGCAGGACTTATCGGGGCTGTAATGGATAACTCAATCGGTATCGCCGGAGTAGCTCCGGATTGTAAGTTAATGTCAATTTGCATTTTTGATGAAAATGGAAATACTTCAAACTCAGTTTTAGCAAGAGCATTTGATACTGCTTTTGCCAGAGGATTAGATGTTTTGAATAACAGCTGGGGTGGGGGAACTCCGTCCTCTTTAGTTACTGATGCCATTGATAATGCTGCAATTAACGGAAGAAATGGACTCGGATGTGTTATATTGTTTGCATCCGGAAACGACGGTCACAATCCGCCTATATATCCGTCAGTATTGCCTAATGTTCTGAGCATCGGAGCTTCAACTCCCCACGATCAGGCAAAATCTCCGGGCACAGGAAATTTCTTTTTCTGGGGAAGTAATTACGGAGAGGATGAAAACGGAGATCTTGATATGATCGCACCTACTAATTGCTATACATTAAAAGCCGGAGGAGGGTACGAACCAAATTTTTGGGGAACTTCTGCAACTTGTCCGAATGCAGCCGGAGTTGCTGCACTAGTTTTATCAGTGAATAACAGCCTGAACCGACAGACGGTTTATTCTAATCTTGCAAAGGGTTGTGATAAAATTGACAATGTGCCTTATGATATAAATAAGGTTAACGGAAAATGGAGTACTTATTACGGTTACGGAAGAATTAATGCCCTGAATTCGGTAAGACTTGCTGCAGGCGTTGATGTTACACCTCCCACAATAAATCATCTGAATGTAAAGTCCGGTTCGAGCACTTATCCGACAATTATTAATGCTGAAATTTTAGATCAGGACGGATCCGCCGTTCCCGTTTCAGGCGAAAATCAGCCAAAACTTTTTTATAAAATTAAAAAAGGTGCAGGCAGCTGGTCAGGATTTGATTCTGTAAATGCTTTTTCTGTTAACGGGAATAATTTTAAATTCAAAGTTCCTTCTCTCGGATGGGAATCTGAAGTCAAGTATTACATTAGGGCAAGGGATGTTTACAGCAATGAAAATACTTTTCCTAAACATTCACCAAATCCATTCTGGCTTTGCTATTTTGCAGTCGGGAACATTACAACAGATATGAGAAAGTTTTCTCCTTTTGTAGGGGCAGATTATGGCGCAACTTTATCTTATCCTGTAATATTTTATAACTTTAATATACTGGATGCGAAAGTAATAATACATATGCGTCACACTTATCTGAATGATGAAGTAATACAAATCTTTTCCCCGTTGACAGATGCAAACAATAACAGGAAATGTCTGTTCGCTTCAAACGGAGGTAACGGAGATAATATATTTGACGCTGTAGTTTCGGATTCAGCAGGTATGCACTGGAACTTCGGAACTCCTCCTTATCTTAACGGAAATTTCAGACCG
This sequence comes from Bacteroidota bacterium, assembly GCA_018266895.1. Classification (GTDB taxonomy): domain Bacteria; phylum Bacteroidota; class Ignavibacteria; order Tepidaquicellales; family Tepidaquicellaceae; genus JAEUSI01. The sequence goes on along the minus strand of JAFDZQ010000017.1, from coordinate 73,422 downwards.
GAATATAATTTAAGAGGGTTAAACGGAAACAATGCTAACGGTATTTGGAAAATTCTGCATTTTGACAGAGGGATTACTGATTATGCATTCTTTGACAGTGTAAAGATTATTCTGAGCAAAACCACGGGTGTTACAAGTCCCAGTGCCAGAATGAATAATCCATCGGATTCGATAATTAATTTTGACACAACGGCTTTCCCGGATATAGCAGAAAGAGATTTTTATCTGAAAAACTGCGGAACTTCCAGCCTGATTATCAGCGGTTCCAATTTCAGCGGAATCTATGCTCCTATGTTTTCATTAATTAACACACCTCCGGTTACAATACTTCCAAATGACAGCGGATTATTCAGAGTCAGATTAAATACAAACATTAACAGTACTTCTCCTCCGGAATCAGGTCCGACACAGAATGCAATATTGAATATACAGACAAATGATCCTTCAAAACCGGTTATAAAAGTTTGTCTTCATACAAATGAACCTCTTGGTTTCGGAAGTAAAAACCTGACTCTTAATGTTTTAATAGAAGGATTATACTCGGAAAATTCTGACACCATGATACCGGACAGTGTGACTGTTTTACTGAGAAAAAGTTATTCTCCTTTTCAGATCGCCGATTCATCAAGATCAGTTATAAACAGTTCGGGAAGGGGTTCATTTAATTTTCTAAATTCAGCAAATGATACTGATTATTACATAGTTGTAAAACACCGCAACGGTCTTGAGACGTGGAGCTCAGTTTTAAAAAGATTTTCATCTTCACTTATGGTATATAATTTCACTGATTCCGTAAGTAAATCATTCGGTAATAATATGACTTTAAAAGGCAGCAGATACTGTATATACAGCGGAGATGTTAATAAAGACGGAGCAATAGATGCTAACGATGCAAGTCTTATTGATAATTCAGCTAATAACTCAAATTCAGGTTATCTTGACGAAGATCTGAATTCGGATAATATCATAGATGCATCGGATATCGGACTTGCTGATAATAACTCATTATTGCAGATACTTGTTAAATCCCCGTAATTTTCCAATTATAAAATTATTTATGAAAAACGGATTTTAATTATAATATGAAATCCGTTTTTTTTTGTCCGGTTATTATTCGATTTAAAATATTTCAGACAATGACTATATTAGCTTAAATGAAAATAGAAATACTAGAAAGCTCCGGAGAAGTAAATATAAATTCATGTGAATTTCCTTTTGATCATATTTATACCGGAACAATTCAGGACACAGGTGATTTTAAGATTTTCATAAAGCAGGAAACCCTGGGTTCGGTAGATGAGTACCTTTCAAGCGATGTCAATAACGAACTTGGCGGGGTACTGATAGGAAATTTCTGTCAAAATAAGGAAGGCGAAAAATTTATAACTATAGATGATCACATTATTGCAAAACACACAAACTCTTCTATTTCGAGACTTACCTTTACTCATGATACTTGGGATTATATAAATGACAAACTTGAAAAAGTCTATCCGGGGAAAATAATTCTGGGCTGGTTTCATTCTCATCCCGGTCATACTGTGTTTTTGTCAAATTATGATATTTTTATTCAGGAAAATTTTTTTAACATGGAGTATATGGTTGCTTATGTTTTCGATCCTACCATAAAAGAAAGAGGATTTTTTTATAAAAAAGGAGAAGAAATTGTAAAATCAAACGGTCATTATTTATATGAAATTATAAACAGCAGATCTGATGATATTATAGATCCAATGACTAAAGATAAGATTGCTGAAACAGTAAATAATATACCTGACCTGAATGATGTTTCAAAAAATATTTCTTTCTTCAGCAGAATAAAAAGTTTTATTAATCCTATTTTGTTATTATTTAATTTTCTTTTACTTCTGTTCATGATTTATAATTATTTTGACTTAAAGCAGAAAATGATTGTAAAAGATGAACTTAACAGGGAAATTAACGATGTTAAAAATGATAATTTAAAACTCAGGGAAAGACTTGATAATTTTATTGTAGAAAACGAATTAAAGAAAGTCGGAATGTCAACCGATGTGAAGGAAGAAACAATTAAAAACATAAAGTCCCCTGTCCCTGAAAGTAATGAAATCAAAACATCAGAAAATAAATCAGGTCTGAACGATAATTTAAAGAATGAGACAAAAGAAACAGCAATTAAAAATTCTTCCGGAGAAGGTGTGAAATATACCGTAAAACCCGGTGATACGCTTGAAAAAATCTCGTTCCTATTTTATAAAAGCAGAGAAGGTATAGTATACATAATGAAAAAGAATGATATTAAAAATAAAGCTGATATTAAAATCGGTCAGATACTTGAAATTCCAGAAACAAGTCAGTGATTTCTAAATTTTTTAATGAGGAAATAAATTAATTGAATCCAAGACAAAGAAGATTAGTATCAGATTTTAAGAAGATGAAAGAAGAATTTTCGGATCATCCCTTTATAAGTTTTGAAACTGATAACAAAGAGATTCCGCCCGAAAGATATTTCGTAAATTTTAAAAATGTAAAAGGTTTAAGACTTATAAGTGATGCATCAGGGGAAAAAAAGGAATTGCAGATTGTAACCGAACATAAAATAGAAATTTATCTTCACTCTGATTATCCGAGATTTAAACCTCAGTGTAATCTGCTTACGGGTGCTTTTCATCCGAATTTCAGAATGGCATCTCCGAATGATATATGTATCGGTGATTACTGGGCTTCAGGAGAAACAATTGTAGATATTATTTATCAGGTCGGCGAAATGATAACATATCAGAACTACAATGTTTCAAGTCCTCTAAACGGAATTGCAGCAAAATGGGCTAAGGAAAACATTGAATTGTTTCCGATCGATAATGTAAATCTCAGACAGGCTGAAATTGAAATAAGTCTGAAGGAAAAAACTATATAAATGATCCTTCCCTACAAAAGTATTATTCCTTTAATTCATGAAAGCGTTTTTGTCGCTGATGGTGCGGTAATTATAGGCGATGTAAAGATTGGAAAAGATTCAAGCATATGGTTTAATGCAGTGGTAAGAGGAGATGTTCACTTTATCAGAATAGGTGAAAGGACGAATATTCAGGACGGAAGCATCCTTCATGTGACTAACGGTAAGAGTTATCTGGAAATAGGCAATGATGTAACGATAGGTCACAATTCAGTGATTCACGGAAGTATTCTTAAGGATAATATACTAATTGGAATGGGGTCAGTAATACTTGACAATGCCGTTATCAATTCAAATTCACTTATTGCTGCAGGGTCTCTTATAAGAGAAGGTTTTATAGTACCCGAAGGCGTTCTTGCTGCGGGATCTCCTGCCAAGATTAAGCGGGATTTAACGGAAGATGAAATCCGGAACATTGCTGAAAGCGCAATAAATTATGTGAAATATTCAAAAGAATATACAGGAATTAAAAGCAATATTGATATTTAAAGCCTGTTGTTTCTTTATATTTGATATGGAAGATTTCAATGTTTAATATCAATTGACAAAGTAATATTATATAGATATTTTTACATCAATCATTTTATAATTATTACGCTTAAAAATTTATTTAACGGATAATTTTCAGGTTACTTGTAATAAATTGATTTCAGAGATTAATTAACTGTTCAGAAATTGATCAGATAGCCTAAATAAATTAGAATTGACTCTTCAAAAAAATAAAATAACGCAGGAAGACTTAAAGAAAATTGAAAATCTTTTCAAAGAAGAATTTAAGAAATCAGGTTCTGTTTATTCAATATTAATCAGAAGCGGAAAAATTAATTCAAATATCAGCGTTGAACTGATAGAGGATGAAAATTCGGGATTTCTTGTCTCATTATATACAAATAACACACATCTGCAGCTTCAATCCTGCAATAATATATTAGTCAGCGAAATGCTTGAAGAAGTAATTTTTATCTCCGAGACTGACAATATGATCTCGGGATTGATAGTTTCAAAACAGGGGGACTGTGCACTGTATTCAAATGTGGATAAAAAAGTACTCCGCACCGATTTTTCGGAATTGAATTCTGAAAAACTATTATCCGCAATAGCATTATCAATTACAGAATCAATTACTTAGACAGGAACTCTGCAAGGAGTATTTAAAAATTTGATTTTGTATCATTTTCCGGAATGAAAATAAATTACATTTACAAAGAAACGGATACAGAGAAAAAAATTTACAATAAAGAATTTAAGAATCAAATTACTCTTCTGATATCGCAAACAGAGAAGGAAGAAAAAATCAAATTTGGAATTATAAATCTTGTATTTTGTAATGACGAATTTATCAGGGAATACAACAGGAACTATCTCGGGCATGATTATGAAACTGATATAATTACTTTTCATGATAAAGATATCAATAATCATGCGGAGGGAGATTTACTGATTTCAGTGGAGACAGTAAAAAACAATTCAATCAGATTTAAGTCCGGATATAAGATGGAATTATGCAGGGTAATTATTCACGGAATACTTCACTTGTGCGGATATCAGGACAAGACGGCAAAGGAAAAAGCTTTAATGCGAAAGAAAGAAAATTATTATTTAAAATTAATTTAAAGAATGCACGAAAAAGTCATTGAGATAATTGTTTACATTTTAAATGAAATGAGAAACAGCAAGCAGATCAGTGAAATTGACATAAAGAGACTTAACTCAGACGGATATACAGATGCGGAGATCAACACAGCTTTTGCGTGGATATTCTCTAAGATAGATTCAGGCGAAAAGCTTTTTGCCGAATCATCTGAAACTTCAAAATCACACAGGTTCTTTCACAGCGCCGAGCAGAGTATTATGAGCACGGAAGCAATGGGCTATTTGATTCAAATGAAGGAGCTCGGAATGATAACAGACATGGACGAAGAGCTTATTATTGACAAAATATTTTTGGCAGGCTATCAGAAAGTAGGAGTTGATGAATTAAAACTTATAATCTCGTCATTGCTTTTTGATTTTGAAGATAAGTCAAATACCTTAAACAGACTGGTTCTCCAGAACAATGAGACAATTCATTAAACTTCTTATTTTTCTTTTCAATATTTATTCAACCGATTTCATAAATTTAATTTTTTAATGGGTAAAAATTTAGTTATAGTAGAATCCCCTTCGAAGGCAAAAACGATAAACAAGTATCTGGGAAAAGATTTTGTAGTAGAAGCAACAGTAGGGCACATAAAAGATCTTCCGAAGAGCAAGATGCATGTAGATTTAGAGAATGGATATACAGGCACTTTTCAGGTAATACCGGGCAAAGAAAAAATCATAGATAATTTAAGAAGAATTGCGAGTTCATCAGATACAGTGTATATAGCGACTGACCCTGACAGGGAAGGTGAAGCTATAGCTTCTGACATAGCTGATGAAGTTGTAATAGACAGGAAAAAAATCCGTAGAGTTCTTTTTAATGAAATCACAAAGACAGGAATCGTTAAGGCGATGGAAAACTCCAGAAACGTTGATGAAAATCTTGTATCAGCACAGATTGCAAGAAGAGTAATGGACAGGATTCTCGGATATAAAGTGAGTCCGTTTCTATGGAAGACTTTTTATTTCGGATTATCCGCGGGAAGAGTTCAGTCTGTTGCATTAAGAGTAATCTGTGACAGGGAAGATGAAATTGAGAAATTTATTGCAAAGGAATACTGGTCAATCGAAGGATTGTTTTCCAAACCATCGGGAGATTCACGCGCATTCAAGGCGAAGCTTTACAAAATAAATGATGATATATTAAAGTTTGACGGTGAGAAACCTTGTCTTGAAAATATTGATCAGGCGCATAAGGTACTGCAGGAGCTAAAAGACAACAAATATAAAATCACTGATATACAGGTCAAAGAAGTAAAAAGAAATGCGCCCGCTCCGTTTACAACAAGCGTACTTCAGCAGACTGCTTCTTCAAGATTAGGATTTTCTCCAAAGAAAACAATGATGCTTGCTCAGAAACTTTATGAAGGGATAGAAGGGAGCAAGGAAGAAGGACTTGCTGGACTGATCACTTATATGAGAACTGATTCGACAAGGATTAGTGATGAAGCTGTGAATTCAGCAAGAGATTTTATCGGGAAGAATTACGGTAAGGAATATCTTCCGGATAAACCAAAAGTTTTTAAAGCAAAAGGCAAGAATACTCAGGATGCACATGAAGCAATAAGACCGACAGACATTAACAGAAGACCCGAAGATATGAAGAAACTCGGTAAAGATCTGCATAACCTGTATGATCTTATCTGGAAAAGATTAGTCGCTTCACAGATGTCTCAGGCAGTGCTGGATCAGAAAACCGTAATCATAAAAGCGCTTTCACCTAAAGGCGCAAAGAATATATATTTATTTAAAGCGACAGGAAGCGTGATGAAATTCAGCGGATTCCTGAAAGTATATGAAGACGTAAAGGAAGACACGACTGATAAACCTGATAATGCAGCAGAAGAAGAAGAATCTCTTACGCTTATTCCTGCTGATCTGAAAACAGATGATATGCTTAAAGCTACAGGTTTGACAAAAGAGCAGCATTTTACAAATCCTCCTCCAAGATATACAGAAAGCAGTCTTATCAAACAGCTTGACAAACTCGGAATAGGAAGACCAAGTACATTTGCTACAATTGTCTCAACTGTAATTAACAGAATGTATGTCAATCTGACTGAAAAAAAATTATATGCAACTGTACTCGGCAGGGCTGTAAATAAAATATTATCTGAGCATTTCAGAGATGTGATAAATGTAAATTTCACTGCGCAGATGGAGGAAGAGCTTGATACTATTGCTAATGGACAGAGCACATATGCCAAAGTCCTGGATGATTTTTATCTGCCTTTTCAGAAAGACCTTTCAGAAGCTGATGCTATTGCAGTCGAAATCAAAAAAGGGCTGATAGAACCGACAGATATAACCTGTCCTGAATGCGGAAATGAGACTGGCGCAAAAATGATAAAAAAATGGAGCCGTAACGGACAGTTCCTTTCATGCGAGAAATTCCCAAAATGTAAAGGCGCACTGCCATTGGAACAGCATGATGAAAAAGAACTTGACACTGCGAAAAAAATGGTTTGTGATATTTGCGGAGCTCCGATGCAGTTAAAAGTAGGGAAGTACGGGAAGTTTTACGGATGTACAAATTACCCGAAATGCAAAGGCATAAAGCCGGTAACGCTTGGAATATCGTGCCCGAAATGCAAGCAGGGAGAAATTTTAATGAGAAAATCAAAAAGAGGCAGAGCATTTTACGGATGTACAAGATATCCTGAATGCGACTTCATTGCTAACAGTATGCCTGTAATTCAGGAGTGCAAGGAATGTAATAACGGTTATCTTGTAAAAAAGTCAACTAAAAAAGACGGTGATTATCTTGAATGTCCTGAGTGTAAGACCAGATATGAAATAGAAGATGCGCCTAAAGTTGAAGCAGAAGTATCAGATTAAAAAAATTCAGAATAAAAATTTATTAAAATGAAAAGAAGGGAATTTATAAAAACATCGGCTGCTACATGCTGCGGAGCAGTAATAGGCGCAGGTTTTCTGGAAAGAGCTCTCGGTAATAATTCTTTTGATACTAATGTAAGCGAAGAAAGTCTTAGAAAATTTATCGCACTTGATGAATCTGATTTTAAAAGACTTGCTGACACATCAATATTTCTAGCAAATAAGAACTCGGCTTCTTATTCAGATATCAGGGTATGCAAATATAGAAATCAGAGCATAAACACAAGCGAAGAGAGAATTCAAAACATTTCAGATAGTGAAAATCTGGGATTCGGAGTCCGAGTGCTGATAAACGGATCATGGGGATTCGCTTCGAGTTCATTGGTTAATGAAAACGAAGTCATCAAAGTTACAAATCTTGCATGTGAAATTGCAAAAGCTAATTCAGTTTTACAAAAATTTCCTGTAGAGCTTGTTCCGGTTAATTCATACACAGACAATTACAAAACTGAAATAAAAATAAATCCATTCGATGTATCCATTACAGATAAAATCAACCTTCAGCTTAAATATAATAAAATTGCCAAATCAACCGGAGCGGATTATGTTGATTCATATATGTGGTTTATCAATGAGTGGAAATACTTTGCATCATCTGAAGGATCTTATATAGTACAGGACTTATACAGGATATGGGCAGGTACAGAGCCTACGGTTATAGATAAGGAAAATGGAAATTATGAATCGCGTAAGGCGATTATAGCTCCTATGAGTATGGGATACGAATACTTTTCCGAGTTGCCGTTTGAAAAGGAAATTGAAACAGCAGTTGAAAATACAAAAATGAAATTGAAAGCTCCATCAGTTGTCCCCGGAAAGAAAGATATAATAATCCATGGAAATAATTTATATCTTACTATCCATGAATCCTGCGGACATCCTACGGAATTAGACAGAGCGCTTGGATATGAAGCAAATTACGCCGGAACAAGTTTTATGACACCTGAAAAATTAGGTAATCTGAAATACGGTTCGGAACTGATAAATTTAAAAGCTGACAGAACGCAGAAATACGGACTGGCAACACGCGGATATGATGATGACGGTGTTAAGACAACTGAATTCCCGATAGTTGAGAACGGAGTTTTCGTTAATTATCAAACTACAAGGGAACAGGCAAAGAACATAAGTAACAAAGAATCTTTTGCCTGCGCTTATGCTGACAGTTGGTCGCATTTTCCAATTCAAAGGATGCCTAACATTTCACTTTTGCCCGGAAAAGAAAAAAGATCGCTTGAAGATATGATCTCGGATACAGAAGATGGTATTTTAATAATAGGCGATGGAAGCTGGAGTATAGATATGCAAAGATATAATTTTCAGTTTACAGGTCAGGAATTCTGGGAAATTAAAAACGGAAAGAAGACAACAATGTTAAATGATGTTGCTTATCAGGGGAATACTGTTGATTTCTGGAATTCATGTGATTCAATCTGTGACGAGAGTGAATATTATCTGGGAGGATCTTTATTCTGCGGAAAAGGTGAACCCGGACAGATATCTCCAGTAAGTCACGGGGCAGTACCGGCAAGGTTCAGACAGATAAATATTTTGAATACAAAATCTCAAATTTAAAATAAATGATATTCAGCAAAGAAGAAGCCGGTAAAATCATAGAAAAAGTAATTTCTTTTTCAAAAGCCGATTCAGTAGAAGTAAATTTATCCGGCGGGACATCCATGAACTTGAGATTCGCTGTAAATACAGTCTCAACATCAGGAGCTTCGGATTCTTTAGATGTTAATATTACTTCAAATATCGGAAAGAAATCGGGATCAGTCAGTTTAACTTCTATTGAGGACTCTGAAATTGAAAAAGCAGTAAGGAAGTCTGAAGAAATTGCAGGCTATTCTCCGGAAAACGAAGAATTCATAGCGCCTCCGGGTAAACAATCAAACTATCTTGGAGTCAAAGAATATTTTGAAGACACTGAAAAAATTAATCCTTCAGATATTTCGGAAAAAATATCATACACTTTAAAAAAAGCAGAGGATAAAAAATTAATCTCCTCCGGATATTTTGAAAAGAATGCTGAATTTGTTTCTAATGGAAATTCAAACGGTTTATTCTCTTATCATAAAAGCACATCTTCGAAATTTTCTTCTACAATGAGAACCGAAGATTCAACCGGTTCAGGTAAGATTGACAGAATGTATGCTGATATAAATCTTCTGAACATAAAAAAGTTTTCTGATAATGTTGCCGAACGGGCAATATTGTCTAAAGGACCTGTTAAGTGTGAAGCCGGGAAATATGTAACAATATTAGATAATGCTGCGGTATGTGATATGTTAAATAACCTGCTTGGATATCTGAATAAGCGAAGTGCTGATGAAGGAAGAAGTTATTTTTCAGATAAAGACAAAGGAAATAAAATCGGGCAGCAAATTGCTGATGTGAAAGTAGATATATTCTCTGATCCGCAATTTACTGATGCTCCTTCTACACCATTTACCAGAGAGGGAGTTCCGTTAACTAAATCAGAGTGGATATCAAAAGGTATTCTGAAAAATCTTTTTTCCAGCAGGTATTGGGCTGAAAAAACAAAAACTAAGTATATTCCATATCCTTCAAATATTATTATGAAAGGAACTGATAAATCAGTAGAAGATCTTATCGCATCCACAGAAAAGGGGATTTACGTTTCAAGATTCTGGTATATCAGACAAGTAGATCCGAGGCAAATACTTCTGACCGGACTTACACGTGACGGAGTATTCCTTATTGAAAACGGAAAAATAAAATCCTCAGTCAATAACTTCAGATTTAATGAATCTCCTTTAAACGTTTTAAAACATGTGATCGATCTTTCTGTCTCAGAAAAAGTAGTAGGAAGTGAAACGTATGATTCCAAAATAGTTGTCCCGGCGCTTAAGATATCAGAATTCAATTTCTCTTCCGTTTCTGACGCAATTTAACTTATAAGACTATGCAGAAGACATTTGACGAATACTTAAGTGAATTTATCGAGTATCTTAAAGTCAGCAGAAATTATTCCTTCCATACTCTTATCTCTTATAAAACAGATTTATCTCAGTTCGGCGTTTATATTGTTAAGAGCGGGCTTTGCAGAGAATCTAATTCTTTGCCGGAAATTCAAAATATATTTTTAGATTTCAGCAATATAGAACTAAATTTTCTGAAATCATACATAGCAGACCTTACCGACCCTGATTCAGGAAATAAAAGATATTCCAGAAAATCCGTATCGAGAAAAATTTCTGTTTTAAAATCCTTTTATAAATTTCTTATTAAGAAAAAATATATTTCAAAGAACAATGCTTCATTTCTTTTATTTCCTAAAACTCTAAAACGGCTGCCGTCTTTTTTAAGCAAACGGGAAATCGAAAATCTTTTAGGAGAAAAATATATTTCTGAAATAAGCATTTTAGATAAGGCAATTATTGAACTTTTTTATAGTACAGGTTTAAGATTGTCCGAATTGATTAACCTAAAAATACAGAATATTTATTTCAGTAACAGAACTCTGAAAGTTTTAGGAAAAGGATCAAAGGAAAGAATAGTTCCGTTCGGGAAGAAAGCAGAACTCGCATTGTTAAATTATATCGGAATACGGGATATATGTAATACCGAAAAAACTGATATCTTTTTCCTGAGTAATTCAGGGAAAAAATTATATCCAATGCAGGTAAACAGATTAATCAAAAAAAATCTTTCTATTGTAACAGATATTAAAAAGAAATCACCGCATGTCCTTCGACATACATTTGCCACACATCTTCTTGATAACGGGGCGGACATCAGAGCTGTAAAGGATTTGCTTGGACATGAAAGTCTTTCTACAACTCAGATATATACTCATCTTACGCCTGAAAAATTAAAAAAGGTATATAAACAAGCTCATCCCCGCGCGTAATTTGTTATCTTATTTTCCTGAATTTATTTGCAGTTCTTAAATTATTGAACGAAAAAATAAAAATTGAATCATGGTGTGATAAATATTAAGTTGCTAATAACAAGTATATTTAATAAATTAATGCGAAACAGTTTCAGTAACATATTTAGTCATGAATTAAAAAATAAAACTATCAAATGGAACATTTAACAGCTCAGACATTCAGGGAAAAGATATTCAATTTTGAAAAGGAAAAAGATTGGAAGTATGAAGGTGATAAACCATGCATAATAGATTTTTATGCAGATTGGTGCGGACCATGCAAAATAGTAGCTCCTTTACTTGATGAATTATCAGAAGAGTATTCCGGGAAAATTGATTTTTATAAAGTTGACACAGAAGCAGAACAGGAATTATCTTCAGTATTCGGAATAAGAAGCATTCCATCATTTCTATTTATTCCATTATCAGGAAAACCCCAGATGGCAATGGGAGCATTGCCAAAGGAAAGTTTTAAACAGGCAATAACTGATGTTTTAACGATACCTGATTGAAAATTAAATATTTGCAGTTTAAACTAAAAACCCCTTTTATCTCTGATAACAGGGGTTTTATAGTTTTATATCTTCTGACTATTTAAATTCTCGAGCATTGCAGTCACTTCAACTTCGGGCGGATTTTGTAGATGTTTCTTTACAGTACATAAATTGGCTGAATTAAGCAAAGCAGTTTTATACTTTTCAGGGAAATCTGAAGGTAGCTTAATATTAATACTGATCTTATCTATCAGGCGTAACTCCTTATTATAGTGCGTTGACTGTACAATCTTGATTTTATCGGACGGAATATTCCGGCTATCACAAAATGATTTAACATATATTCCTGTGCAAGTTCCTATAGAAGCGAGAAAAAGATCAAAAGGCGCAGGCGCAGAATTATCTCCTCCGTCTTCTACCGGCTGATCAGTTTTTATTATACGATCTTTGTATCTTGCATTTACTTTTTTATTATCTTCGAAAAAAATTTCAAATTCCATTTAATACTCCTTATTAATTTATTCTAAATTAACAATAAAGGTTGTTATTAACAATGAAAAATAGATTAGATAACATAAGAAAAGTACAAATATAATATATTGATGTAATCAGTTTCTTTAATTGGAAAGCTAAGACAAACTAAGTATGAACAGATTATTTATCAATTATACAATCGCTTATTTTAATTAGCGAACGTTTTAATGCTTTGATTTCATCTTCCGACATTTTGTTCATTATCATTCTTTCGCAATTCTCAAACATCTGATGTATTTTAAGCTGTACAGAAAATCCCTTATCAGTTAAAGCAGCGCTGATTACTCTTTTGTCAGATTCATTTCTTGTCAATTTAAGATACCCGCCTTTTAGAAGTTTATCCGTTACTCTGCTTCCTCTTGAAACTGATAAGCCCATTTTACGTGACAATAGACTACAAGGAATATCCGAACCCTGAACCATTGCCATGATACCCCGGAATTCTGCTGGAGATAATCCAAGTTCCTTTCTGATATTTTCTTCTTTTGAAATACAAACAGATTTTAAGTGAAAAATCTGATCAATAATATTATATCTCATACAAATTATTGTTTGTTAATGACAAGTTATTTATTGTGAAACATAATAACAATATAAATGTGAAGAATTCTGATACTATGAAAGTTATATGTTAGGCTAAACATGATAATAAGATTATTATGTCAGTATTGCATCCTTAAATACTTAATCAATTAAGCACCAGATTATTGTTTAGAATTGATCATTATCCTCTCACGAAAAAATATAATAAACAATTATAATTCCGGAAGTTATTAAAAATGCCTGAAGCGATCTTCTTTCGGATTTTACGCCATCTTTTACATTAAGTGTGAGATTAGAAGTTACTTCGGATGGTAGTTTGTTAATTGAAGGTAAAAATCTGTTTACACATTTTTTATAAACTGAAAATAAATCGCCGAATTTAGTCTGAAGAAACTCTTCCTCTGCAAGTATTATACAGTAATACTGAAAAATGAAAAAACATAATGCGAAGAGTTGCAGATAAGGAAACAATGACATACTCATAATGCCAATTCCTACATACAATAAAATATTTCCGATATACAGCGGATTTCTTACCACGGAATAAGGTCCCTGAGTAACAAGATATGTTCCTCCGACTCCAGAAGTTGTCCTGGTTTCACTTCCTGCAAAACTTACAGACCATATTCTTATCAACTCACCGGTTAATGAAATCATGAATCCTGCAACAATGCTAAACATAGTCGGTTTCATAAAAACCAGCATTAATAAAACAAACGGAACAGGTATATAGCTTCTGTATTTAAAAAATATTGTTCCTAAATATTTCAAGTATCAGTAAAATGTTTAAATTAGTAAATGTAAATTCCAAAAATATTAATTAACTGCTGAAATACTATTAAAATTAACCCCCAATGAAAATGTCTTTTCTTCTTATAGATGATTCCCGCCTCTGTTTAATAGTGTTTGTCCCGATTAGTTTAATCAACTTATTTTTTACATCACTAAAGTTATTGTAATCATAATAAGTTATGTTGTTTTTCCAGCAGTATGATGCAAGTTTACCCTTTGCAAACACTATATCAGCGTAATTGCTTACACAGAAATCAGAAACACCATCTCCTATGTAAACAGAAACTTCGTTCTCAAGATCATTTGTATTATTAATAAGTAAATTCCTTTTACAGGTATCACAAAATCTGCAGTATTCGTCTGTAAATTTATAACTGCAACTTATCTTTTTATTTTTATCATCCCACATTAAAGAAGAGGAATAATAATTTAAATCAATATTTTCTCTCTTTAATATGTAATTGATGTAATAATCAAGTCCGCTGCTAAGAATTGTTAATTTTATTTCTCTTTCATTGCAAAAAAAAATAAAATCTCTGAAGTATTCATCAATAGCTTCATCGTCAAGATATGAATTAAATTTATCAAAAGAAAAATCCTCAACAAGCGCCAGATGTCTTTCGTTAACTTCCCTTGTGCTGATTTTACCTGATTGAAAATCTTCACAAAGTTTATTAAGACTAATTTTATCCTTAATAAAATTCCCCAGGGAATTTAACCAGACGTCATTTTTCATTATTGTTCCGTCAAAATCACTGTAAATTTTAAGCGAGTATTTTTTCATCAGACTTAAACTTTGTCTCAACTATAGTTGTAATACCTGCTTCCTGCATCGTGACACCGTAAAGTCTGTCAACAGATTCCATAGTTCTCTCGTTATGAGTGATTAGGATGAATTGTGTATTATCGGAAAATTTTCTGATCATATTATTAAATCTTCCGAGGTTTGCAACATCTAGAGGTGCGTCTACTTCATCAAGCACGCAAAATGGTGATGGCTTTACAAGATAAATAGCGAACAGAAGAGCTATAGCTGTAAGTGTTTTCTCTCCTCCTGAAAGCAGTTCTATGGATGTTGGTCTCTTTCCTCTTGGCTTAGCGATAATCTCAATTTTCGCTTCAAGCGGATCCTCTTCCACTTTCCCGTCCTCATCTTCTTCGAAAACAATTTTAAGGTTCGCCTCGTCCCCTTCTGAAAATAATTCTTTAAAGATTTTAATGAAGTTTTCCCTGATAAGCTCAAAGGTATGCATGAACCTGTCCCTGGCTTCTTTATTTATTTTCTCTATCGTTTTCTTAATGTCCTTTTCTGATTCGAGCAAGTCATCCTTTTGGTCTATAAGATTTAACAGTTCAGCTTTTTCATTTTCAAAATCTTCAAATAAAATCTGCTGATATCCGCCTCCTAACCGTTTTAGTCTTTCGCTTAATTCTTCAATGTTTTTCTTTGCAGCATAGATATCAAAGTCATCATAAAAATTATCTCCCTGAACTTCTGATAAAATAGTTTCAACTGAAGAAATATCTTTTTCATATTTCTTAAGTATGTAATCCTTTACCTGTTCGGATTTTATCTCGTTTTCTTTTATTTTTATCTGCGCATTTATAAGACGCTGGGATACATTATCAAAATCAATTCTTATCTGTCTTTGAGTCACATCAGTTTCATGCTGATGACTTCTCTTCTCATCATACACAACTCTTTCAGATTCATAACTTAACTCTACTGTTCTAATTGCTTCTTTAAGTATATTCAGCTTTTCGTTATTGTTCTCTAGATCAAAAATAAATTTTCTGTGATTAACTTCATTATCAAGCATAGTCTCATTATTTAACTCTATGCGTTTTTCATTCAATGTGACCGAATGATTTATTCTGTATAAATTCTGCTCTTCATTCTTTAATTCGTTTTTAATCTTCAGGAATTCAAGATTAAAATTATTGTAATCTGCAGAATCGCCTGAATAACTCTTTTCAATTTCATTGAATTCATCCGTTAGGAAAATCAGTTCTTTGTCTAAATTATATTGCTCGTTCTCGGATTTATTTACAGCTTCAATAAATTTATTTATCTGTTCGTTAAGAGTCTTATTGTCTTTGTTTAATTTTTCATAGAATACTTCATTATCTGAAATAGATTTATTAAGCTGCTCTTTACGGAATTCCAGTTTGGAAATTTCTTTTTCCGATTCATCGCAAACTTTTTTTAGATCTTCATACTCTTTTTTAAAAACCTCCGGGTTGATAGATTCAAATCTTGCGTTAAGTTCTTTCAGATTCGTTTCATGCAAGTTAATTCTTTTCTGAAAAGATTCTGATTCTGTATTCAGTGTGTCAATTGTCTTCTGCCTGCCCAATCTTATTGAGCCCTCCTTTATTTCACCTCCCGCTCTTACAAATCCCTTTGTGTAAATATCTCCGTCAACAGTAATAAATTTATAATAACTGTCCAATGCAAGCCGCTTTGCTGTATTAATATTATCAACTATTACATACTCATCAAGAATATACTTCATTAAAAGAATGTATCTGTCTTCAGTGCATTTTACGAACTTATCCGCGAAACCATATACTCCTTTTGTACCAATGAATTCCGGATCTTCGGAGTCAAATTCCGCATATCCGAAAGATTTTTTATTTAATATATCATTTAGAATAAAAGTAACTTTTCCTTTTTTATTTTCTGTAAGAAGACTGATAAGATTATCAGTGTTTTCGGATTCATTTACTATTAAATAATTTGAAACTTCGCCCAATGCCGTTTCTATAGCTATCTTGAACTTATCCTCTACTTCAATAGCATCCAGAACTGTAAGTATATTCTTTCCTTTAATGTCTTTCAAAAGATACTTTACGCCTTCTGCATAATCTTCAAAGTTTTCTGACAAACTAATAAGATAATCCGACTGACTTTTTACTCTTTGATGTGCAATTATAAGTTCAGATAATTCTTTCTCGGCTATAGAAATCATTTTACCTGTAGAAATTTTCTCATCCTCTTTTTCCTTAAGGACTTTTTCAGCCGCTTTGAGTTTGATGATCAGCTCTGTTAACTTTTCTTCAAAAGAATTTTTCTCTTCGTTCAGTCTGTCTATCTGCAAAATATTGGAAGAGTTTTGGGATGAAAGTTTCTCGAGCTGTAAAAGATTATTTTCGTAATTAATTTTGTTCTTCTGATATTCGGATTTATTGTCACTTACAAGTTTATTGATCTCCTTAATCTGCCTGCCAAGTATTATCATTTCATTTTTCTTACTATTGATAACTTCAATGGAAGATTCAACTTTCAATCTCTTTTCATTGAGAGAGTCTTCGGAGATTATTATAGTATTATTCAGTACTTTTATCTTATTCGACAACTCTTCTTTTCGAATGAAATTATTTTTCTGCTGTGATAGAATGCTGTCATTCTCTGATTTCAAACGATTTATATTATCCAGAAGGTTCTTTATTTTTTCAGATAAGACCAGATTATCTTTCTCAATCAGATTAATTTCTTCTCTCTTTGAAGTAAGCTCTAAGCTGATTTCAGACAGTTTTGAATCTAACTCCTGCAGTTCAGATCTGTACCTGTCAAGAATTATATCGTTGGCTGACATATCTTCCGAAAGTCTGGCTTTCAGATTCAGATTATCGCCCTCTTTGCTTTTTATATCTTTTATTTCTCTTACAAGTTCATCGAAATCATACTTACCAGTTTTTAGTTCAAGAGATTTAAGTTCTTCTGATACAAGCTTTGCCTCTTCATTCCTTTTCGCCTGTCTCTCAAGAGCATTTACATTCCTTTGCTTTTCACGGATGATATCATTTACCCTTATAAGAGATTCATGAACTGCATCAAGTCTGTTATATGTAAGATCACGGTTATGCTTATATGATACGACACCGGCAGCTTCTTCGAATAATTTTCGTCTCTCATTTTTTATATCAGATAAAATTGTCTCTACCATTTTGAGTTCGATAACAGAATATGCATCAGGACCGATTCCTGTATCAATGAAAAGTTCTTTTATATCTTTTAGACGGACTTTAGTTCCGTTCAGAAAATATTCTGTCTCACCGCTTCTGAAAAATCTTCTTGCAATCTGAACTTCAGAATATTCTGTAGGGAGTTTTCCTTTATTATTCTGAATAGTAACCGCCACTTCAGCGACACTTAAAGGTTTCCTGTATTTTGTTCCGTTAAATACCACATCTTCTCTTTTACCGCTTCGTAACGCTTTGTCACCCTGCTCTCCGAGAACCCATCTCAATGCGTCGACGATATTGGATTTACCTGAACCGTTAGGTCCTACAATAGCGCAAACACCGCTGTCAAATTCTATTGCAGTCCTGTCGGCAAATGATTTAAATCCGAATATTTCTAATTTTGATAAATACAAAAAAATATTATTTATTTATTTAAAACCGATATGAGATCATACGTTTCCAATGCACCTGTGAAAAATCTGAAATAAGAATATATTAATGCAAAAATAACGAATATGATTATTAATCCATACAAATAAACTTTTCCTGTCCTGATATCAAACAATGACTTTGCGCCGATGATGATCCTGTTTAAATAAAGTATATACAAAATTACAAATAACCAGATTGAAACATTGACAAATCCGGGATTAGATTCTGTAAGTTTGTAAAAAATTGTTCCGAGAAATAAAAATATTATCATCGGAAGCGTTGACCAAACGCAGACTGTATAAATGTTTTTAAAATATGATTTTCCTTTTGTATAAAATGAAATGAAATAAAGAAAGAGAGCTGTAAAAAATGTAACAAGTAAATTTAATGCTGCTAGTATTCCGAATAAATACAGCTTGTTATTAATTATTCCGCTGAAAGTTATTTTAGAAGAATCATTTGTCAGAATTTTAGCGAGTATCATGTCAAAGGTATTACTGTCTTTATAAAAATAAAGAAGTGATGAAAAATACAGAGCTATTCCTATCGAAATAGAGAATGATAAAAGTAAATTATATCCTGTTGTAATTATCATCTGATCTTTTACAAGTGAATAAAAATATGTCGGCTTGTAAAGACATCTTATTATACCTGATCTGAATTTTTTGTCCCTGTTAATAAAATAAAGAAATATTACTATTGCAAACATTCCTATGAATATAAATATATATGGATAGTCTTTTATGAAGTTACCTTCCTGAATTCTCGGCAGGTCCTCCTTATTCAGAAGTCTTCTTATATATTCAGCAGACCTTTTCTGCTCCCTGTTAAAAGTATATAAACCGTTAGTCTTCAGATACTGATCCGTGTCCTCCGGATGATTAAGAGGGTTAGATGAATTCCAGTCTGCATAAGACGAAATGAAATTTCCAAACATAAGCTGGGAAATCTTAGGAAATGTCTCGCTGAAAAATTTCATCTGAGCTTCCTGAGACCTGCTGTCGCTGAAACCGTTTGTATTGCTGTTCTGAATGCTGATGCCGTATCCGGATACAAATATATTCGGGTTTTTTCTGTTGGTAACCGGCTTTGACCTGTTTGTAATTTCAGTAACAGTATTCTTTATGTATTCAGTATTGTTTTCGTAAAAATTTATTCCAACGAAATCCACTTCCTCCGAACAAATATCTTCTGCATATGCCCTTGATGTGTAATATCTGAATCTGAAATCCAGCGAATCAATCAACGCTCCTGCTGCTTTCACATATTCAAGCGAAGACTGTTTCGAAACATCAAAATCATTTCCTATCCCCCATGCTAGTATACATGGAGAGCTCTTGTCCCTCTCTATAAGCTCAGATAAAAGACCAAGATTTAATCTTATGTATTTGTCATCTTCAAGATAATATTCCGATGTCTCATTAAAGGGAATTTCCTGAAAGAGATATAAGCCAAGTCTGTTGCAGATGTTTACAATATAAGGATGAGATATCTTTCCGGGAACTCTCACTGCATTAAATCCAAGTGTCTTTATATTTTTAAGATCATTTTCAGTTACTTTGTAATCTAAAGCAGAAGCGAATTTCGGCTGATCTTCGTAATAATTTATTCCGTTAAGTGTAAATTGTTTGCCGCTTTGAAATATCTGATTGTTTCTTATATCAAGATTAGTAAATCCTGTCTCGGTAATTAATACGTCAATAACTTTATCTTTACTGTCAGATATGATTGTATTAATCAAATACAATTCAGGTGTTTCCGGAGTCCATATAACAGGATTAGATATCTGAACATCGTTTTCGATTTTCATGGAATTATTGTCACCTATAGTGAATTTCACAGAACTGCTGCTCCCTGATTCCACATTTCCCGTTTTTCTGAAAATCTTTGTCTGAATAAAATATTCTTTTACTTTTGAAGAGTCATCATGAGCGTACAAATTTGAGGATTTGATGTCTGCAGTGTTTTTCAGTTTTATGGTGAGAAGATTATCTATTTTATAATCTAATTTATTTTTAAGTACAAAAAGTTTCGGAACAGCCAGAATATATATGTCATGCACTATCCCGCCGAATACTTCAGAGTAATTTATCTGATCTGACAATGGAATTGTGTTTCTGAAATTAAGTGAGTTGCTGACGGTTACTTTTATTTCATTTTCTGTTGAGATTATTCCTTCTGTTAATGGAATAATCACAGGAAGGTTGCCGCCGGTATGATTTGAAATAAAATTATTATTGATCTTTACTTCTGATTCATAATTAATTCCTTCTGCTACAAAAATAAAACTATAATCTTTCAGAAGTTCATCGGTTACGCTGAAAGTCCTTTTTAATAATACCCTTCCTTCATGATTATAAGCAACGGGTATTATGAATTTACTGAAATTCACTCCTTCGTTGAATGATACTTCCCACGGACCGTTAAGCTCTATTCTCTTTCTTGTCTCGCTTTCAATAAATAACCCTGAATTAACTGAATCTTTGCCTGAAGGTCTTTCGAATACTTTTATCTGTGATCTCGAATGGGAAGAAAATAATATTAAAAATATTACTGATACGAATATCGTGTATCCGAAATTTGTCCGGTAATATAATCTCATTAAGTGAATTTAAATAATGCAAATATAACTATTAAAGGAAGGAATTTAAAGATTAGAATTAAAAAAATAGAAATTAAAAATATGTTTTTAATAATTTGAATACTTATTTATGCGGATTCAAAGGTCTGATCTCAACTTCATTCATTAAAGCATTTTGCGGAAGTTGTGATGACAATAAGCATACTTTCGCTACATCTTCCGGTGATAATATTGTTTCTCTGTTCGAACTTAAAGCTGCGCTCGGATCGTCAAAAAAATTTGTGTCCACTGATCCGGGACAGATGGTTACAACTCTTATATTGTCCTTTCTGACTTCTGCCATGAGAGAAGATGATAATCCTATCACTGCATGTTTTGTAGCGCTGTAAATTGATGCCGTAGCTATGCCGTTTTTTCCCGCTACAGATGATATATTGATTATTGTTCCGCTTTTTCTTTTCAGCATTGACTGAAGAGCATAACGGTTGCAAAGGTATAGTCCTTTTACATTCACTGCAAACATTTCATCAAAATCTTCGGTTCTCGAATCCGCCAGATTTGCAAACCTGCCGAATCCCGCATTGCAGATAATTGTATCTATCATTACAAATTCCTTAATTACATTTTTAAATAATTTCATTACATCTTTTTCCAGAGCTACATTAGTTTTTATAAAACGGTAATTTTTATTTCTGATTGGCTTTGGATCACTTCGCGATGCGTTTACTACAATGTAATTATTTTTAAGAAATAGTTCAGCGCATGCTTTTCCTATTCCTTTTGAAGCTCCGGTAATGACTGCGATTTTTGACATAAAAATATTTGAATACAGATTATTGTTTTACAGCAGGTTTTGATATTTCAATTCCAAGCTCTTCAAGCTGAATTCCCGATACTTCGCTAGGACATTCATCCATAAGAGAAGTCGCCCTTAGTGTCTTTGGAAATGCAATCGTGTCAGTAATTGATTTCAGTCCTGCAAGTATTGCTATTACACGGTCATATCCTACAGCAGCTCCTCCATGCGGCGGCGCACCGTATCTGAATGCTTCAAGTATAAATCCGAATTTCATTTTTGCCTCTTCATCTGTAAGTCCTATCATGTCAAAAACTTTTTTCTGAATATCAGGTTTGTGTATCCTGATACTGCCGCTCGTAATCTCGTGACCATTAAGAACGAGATCATAACAGTTGGCTCTTATGCTTTCCACTTCATCCTTATCTCTGCTGTCAAGGAATTTTATATATTCATCCTTTGGCATAGTAAATACATGATGCTCTGCAAAAAATCTTTTTTCCTCTTCGTCATAATGGAAAAGAGGGAAGTCTGTAACCCATAGGAATTCATATATTGTTTCGTCAGTAAGTTTAAAATCTTCGGCAAACTTTAATCTTAAACTCCCGAGTGACTGAAGTACTTTTAAATTTTCTCCGCTTAAAATGAAAACTGTATCTCCGTTTTCCGCTTTAAACAATTCTTTAATTCCGGTCAGTATTTCTTCGGTTAAAAATTTAGTCATCGGAGACTGCACTGTCCCGTCAGAATTGTACTTCAGATATCCCAGTCCGCCAAATCCAAGTTTCTTTATAAAATCTGTCAGCGAATCAATTATTTTTCTGGTTACTTCTTTGCCGCTAAGTTTTATTCCTGCAACCACTCCGGCTTTTACCGACAACGCATCCTGAAATACTTTGAATTCAGAATTCTTTACAATCTCAGATAAATTTTCGATTTTCATATCGCCCCTGATTCTTAGATCAGGTTTGTCGCTTCCGTAATTTTTCATTGCCTCATCATAAGTCATTCTTCTGAACTTAACTGGTAATTCAATCCCTTTCACTTCTTTCCAGATCTCTCCGAACATTCCTTCGAGTATTTCAAAAACATCATCCTGTGTTACAAAACTCATCTCAAGATCAATCTGTGTAAATTCCGGCTGTCTGTCCGCTCTGAGATCCTCGTCTCTGAAACATTTGCATATCTGAACATACCTGTCCATTCCCGAAACCATCAATATCTGTTTATATATTTGCGGAGATTGAGGCAGAGCATAGAATTTTCCTTTATGAACTCTCGATGGCACTAGATAATCCCTTGCTCCTTCAGGTGTTGATTTCATTAATACAGGAGTTTCTATTTCCACAAAATTGTTTTTTTCGAAATATCTGTGAACTATATGAGAAACTTTACTTCTTAAGATAAGATTGTCAGAAATATTTTTTCTTCTTATATCAAGATATCTGTATTTAAGTCGAAGTTCATCGGATGCTTTAACATCTTCTTCGATAACAAACGGGGGAACTTCTGACTCATTCAGAACTTCAATTTCACTTACTTCAATCTCAATTTCACCCGTCGGAATGTTTTTGTTAATGCTTTCACGCTTTATGACTTTCCCGGAAACAGAAATTACAAATTCCTGTCCGAGTTTAATCGCTTTTGTGTAAGCTTCAGTATTTTCAGGCGCAATTTTGATCTGAGTTAATCCGTATCGGTCTCTGATGTCTATAAAGAGTAATCCTCCGAGGTCTCTTTTTTTTGAGACCCAGCCATTCAACGTGATCTGACTGTTAATATCAGTTAATCTTAATTCACCGCACGTATGAGTTCTTTTTTTGAATATCATTTATTAATGCAAGTTTAATATTAAAAAAAATATACCACAAAGACTTAGTTCATAAAGAAAAAACAAAACAATCTTTAATCCTGTAACTAAGATTTTCGTGGTATAAAAAATCAGTTAAAAAATAAATCAGGTTCGAATTCCAAAATACAAATTCAATATTATAATGTTCCTCTGAGCTCCTGTTCTCTCTCGATAGCTTCAAACAATGCCTTGAAATTTCCTTTGCCGAAACTCCTTGCGCCTTTTCTCTGAATTATTTCAAAAAAGACTGTAGGTCTGTCCTCAATTGGTTTGGAAAATATCTGAAGCAGATATCCGTCCTCATCTCTGTCAACAAGAATACCAAGTTTTTCAAGGTCTGAAATATTTTCATCGATCTTTCCGATCCTGCCTTCAAGTTCTCTGTAATAAGTAGTAGGAACAGTAAGAAATTCAAGTCCTCTGTTTTGAAGTTCGGTTACAGTTTCAAGTATGTTTCCGGTTGACATGGCAATATGCTGAGCTCCCGCTGATTTGTAAAAATCTAGATACTCTTCGATCTGAGATTTCTTTTTTCCTTTTGCCGGTTCGTTTATTGGAAATTTTATCTTTCCGGATCCGTTCTGCATAACCTTGCTCATCAGCGCAGTGTAATCAGTTGAGATATCTTTATCATCAAAAGATATCAGCTGATTGAATCCCATCGTGTGCGCATAAAATTTCACCCAGTCATTCATTGTTCCTAGTTCTACATTTCCTACTATATGATCAACCGATTTTAATCCGGTATCTTTTATATTCTTAGCGCCTTTACTTTCTGCATTCATAAAACCCGGCATGAAAGAACCATTGTAATTCTTTCTCTCTATGAAAGAATGAATCGTATCACCGTAAGTCTGAATTGAAGATTTTATTATCACGCCGTTTTCATCTTTAATTTCAGTCGGTTCCAGTACTCCTTTTGCGCCTCTGTTGGTAGTTTCATAATATGATTTTGCAGCATCATCCACTTCCATTGCAATATCCCTGACACCGTCACCATGCTTTTTATGGTGTTCAGCAAGAAAACTGTCATCAGTAAGAGGGGAGGAAAGTACAAATCTTATTTTTCCCTGCTCAAGAAGGTAAGATGCTTTTTCCCTGTTACCTGTTTCAAGTCCGGAGTATCCTGTAAGATTAAATCCCATTACATACTGATAAAAGAATGAAGATTGTTTGGCATTTCCTACATAAAATTCAAGATGATCAATTCTTTTTAAAGGAAGAAAATCTTTTGCGGCTTCAGTATCTTCTATTGTTCCTGATTCTGTATGCTGAGTTAAGCTCATGATTATTATAATTAAATTTGCAGAAATTTATTTTAAGCAATTTAATAAAAATATGGTTAAGAATTAATGAAATAAAAGTTAATTGATAATATTGAAATCTTTATCCGGAGTTGAATAAGAATTCTTTCCGGAGAATCATGGACCTGCCGCAGGCGGGATATGTTAACTAATATAAATCGTTTTTAATCAAAGTGTTTTAATTGAAAACTTATCTGACATCTAAGCTCATTATTACATTGTCAAAATATATATTCTCTTTTGATTTGAAAAACTTTTTTTGAATCCCGTTTATTTCGAATCCTGCATTTCTATAAAGTGTAACTCCGGCAGTATTCTCAGCATAAACCTGAAGCCATAAAATTTCTAAAACCGGATTTTGCCTTGCCCATTCTATGCCTTTCCTCAATAATGCTGTCCCAAGTCCTTTGTTTCTGTATTCTTTTAGCATTCCCATTCCGATAACGGCAGTATGTTTTATTGCTTCTTTCTGGCTGCCTGTTATATCAATGTTTCCTAAAATCTCATTTCCTTTTTTTGCAATTAAAAGAAGAGAGTTATCATT
Organism: Bacteroidota bacterium; assembly: GCA_018266895.1. Lineage (GTDB taxonomy): Bacteria > Bacteroidota > Ignavibacteria > Tepidaquicellales > Tepidaquicellaceae > JAEUSI01. The sequence goes on along the minus strand of JAFDZQ010000017.1, from coordinate 48,209 downwards.
TTCCAGAAATGATCTGATCCTCAGCTTCTCTTTTTCAATTGAAATTGTAAATTCCTCAGGTCTTACAGGAATATATTCACTATCGGCAAGATAAGTCTTAACTGTCCTCAATAATTCTTCAGCATCTTCAATATCACAGATTTGTATTGTTATAATATCATTGTTCTTTAAAAGTACTTCTGTTTGTTGAAACTTCATATTATTTTAATCTCAGATCAAATAAACATAAAATTTATTTTTTAATTTTCCTTAACGTTTCATCAAATTTTGGTCCGAAGACATAGGAGTATGAGAGACTTAAAATAGATCCTTCCGGAGCATACTCATTACCGGCTGCTTTAGTTATATAATTCACTTGAAACTGATGATGGATGTTTGGTATAATTAAACCAGCTGATCCTCCGATAGCAAACAAGGATTGAGAGTTTCCTTCGGCTGTTCCGTTTTTTGTGGTTTCGCCGCCGAAACGAGCTGCTGCATCCAATGATATCCAGAACATTTGATTAACATTGTAAAGTGTATGATTGGTAAGACTGAAGAAAGGTTTCTGAGTTAATGTTTTTGTAGGAATGATAGACAGTAATGAAGGTGATTCAGAATTCTCAGTGAAAAACTTGGCAGTAGCGTTAAATTCTATATCGAACTTCTTAACCGGAATTGACAATCCTAATTCTGGTTTTATCTGCCATCTGTGACCCGAAGGATTTAACAACTTGTCTGTGGAATAACTGCCTGTTGGAGCAGTTAAAGATAAAGCCCATCCGAGACTTAGAGTTTTTGGTGTTTGGATAAACTTTGCTAAATTGAGCGGCTGTCCGCCTATTATAGCTGAACCAAAAACGAATGACATATCTCCCAGACCTGAATTTTTTTTGTTGACTCCTAAAATATCCGCGTCTATCCAAACAAAAGGCACTACTGCCTGAAAGCCGGATATCTTGTTAAAAAGTTTAAAGAAAATTGCATATCTTAAATAGGCAAAGTCTGCTTTAATATTCACACTGTTATTTGGAAGAGTAATGGCTCCGTCTACTGTGGAGTTGGTGGTTTGCAAGCCGTATCCCGCCTGAAACAATTGCATGCCAACAGGGTAATTCTGATATGTCTTTGGAGGCGTTGGCACCTGAGCATAACTACAGATTGATGAAAGTGCAATAATTAAAATAATAAATATTACCGGTTTATTCATTTGTTGAATTTTGAATTTTAAAAAAATGTTTATATGAAAATTATTTTGACAAATATATTAAAATTTTTACTAAATAAATATTTTTAAATAAAAGTTTTTATATAAATTGATTATTGATTCTTTAATTACTCTAGATGGAAGATTTGATTATTGAAATTAGTTTTCCATTAATAAGTAAACGAATTTTCCCAAACTGTATTAAGAATACGTTTTCATATTTGTGACTAGTAGTGAAATTAATGGCGATTTCTTGTTTTCAGTCTTGAAGGTATCAAATTGAGGGATTATACATCGGTAGAAAATCAGGATTGTTAAAAAAGTGTAAATGTTTTTTTATTTCTTAAAAACAAAAATAAAGTTTTTTTTATCTAAGTAAGCATAAGTTTATCAATCTTATTTCCAATTGTAAAATCTTTCATTTCCTGCTCTAAAATTCCAAATTCTTCCCTGCATACTTTTTTTACAAATACTCCTTCTTTCAGCAAATGAATTTCATCACAGGTGTCGTTTAAAGTCGCAAATATATGAGATGAAATGATAATTGTTTTGTTCAGTTCTTTTAACTTTCTGATAATATCTGTAATTATAATATTGCTGTGAATGTCTACTCCGTTAAATGGTTCGTCAAGAACAAAACACTCATTTGTTTGCATAAGTATTGCTGTCAACGCAAGTTTTTTCTTCATTCCTGTTGAATAAGTTGAAGCGTACTGGTCCAATGGCAAATCAAAAATATTTCTTTGATCAGTAGCTATGGCTTGTTTGCCTCTTGCACTGCAAAGCAACTGAATAAATTCTCTTCCTGTAATTTTTGAAAAATAGAACGGTTCAGTTTGCAAAAATCCGGTATGGTTTTTAAGATTATCAAAATCAGATGAGACATTTCCGCTGTATCTTTCCAGACCTGCAATGCACTTAAAAAATGTTGTCTTTCCGGAACCGTTTTCTCCGACAATCCCATATACTTTGCCTTTCTCAAAACTGATATTAACATTTTTAAGAACTTGCTTTGATCCGTAAGCTTTGGATAAGTTTTCAATTTTTATCATTCTAAATATTCTTTAAGCCGTTTAATTGACTGCAAATAAAAATACGGAATAATTCCGATCAGAAAAGCCGGCAGATACAGGCACAGAGCTATTAATGCAGTTTGAGGTATATTTATTTTTCCGGGGTATGCGGAATATTTCGCAAGTATTACAGTCGTTAAAAATACATATCCCAATGCCTGAAAGCCAAAAACAATATTAATTTTGTCAAAAAAGAAAACTCCAATTGTAACTATAATTGGCAGACACATAAAAGTTGAATACAGTATTCCTGTTCTGATTTTGTTTAACAAGAATCTTCCGGGACTTAAATTATAAATCCAGATAAAATATTCTGCTTCTGGTTCAGTGTAATATGAAAACGAAGTAAGAAAGACAAGCATTAAAGAGAATATTCCGAGATTAAAGTTACCAACGGAAACTGAAATTATTGCAAGTATATATGCTATTATTATAAAGTAAAATGTTTTCCTGAATCCTGTAATAAACTCAAATGGTCTTTTAAAAAATGGAGTAGGAATGGTGAATTGAAATTGATTGCTGAGATTAATAAACGCCAGTAAGCTTGCTGACAGCAACAGTATCAGAAGGGGAGTGAACGATTGCATATAAATCAGGAAAATCACGAACGGTAAAATCACTATGCAATTTTCTGAAAATCTTAAACTGTAATAAATATCTGATGAAAAACAATTTTTTAGAAATCCATTCCTTTTATTTTCGCATAACTTTAATATCATACTAATCGCAATTGCAATATAAACGTAGTCTGCGAATTCGGTTTTTGAAAAAAGATAAAATGAAAGCACTGTAAATCCTGCAATTGAAATTCCGTATCCGATCAATGGATGTAGTCCAAAATCGGAAATGTGTCTGTTTAACATTTTGTATTGCAGTCTGAAATAGTATCGCAATATCTCTTCTTAAAATTTCTTTTAGTAATTTATAATCTTTAACAGAATTATGTCCGGTTAGTCATTCAGCGAAAGCGCTTCACTGAGTTTCCTGTCAGGTTTTAATTGTCCGGTGCGGAATTCAATTGCTTTTCTTCTGCTTTCATTGAAATAATAAGTCAAATGTATCAGAATACCAAAAATATCACTGATCTCAAAAGCTGTGATCATAAAACCCTGTTTGAGTTTCGGAATAATTATCTGATTATTTGTTGCTGAATGTCTGCTGTAAACTTTTTGAAATCCTTTTTCTTTGAGTATGTCAAGGATCTTCGGCAGGAGTGATTTGTAAATCCCTTTATTCTGATGTTGACTGAAAATTGCTGTGTTTATCATGTAAAATGTCTGTGAGTCTTTTTGCTCGCCAATAAACCATCCGATCTTCTCATCTCCGTTAAGAATATAAATTCTCAGCTTGTAAGGCGAGCCATAGCTTGTACTTAATTCTTTAATTTTTGACTTCTCGTGCTCGGTCAATATATTTGAAAGCTTAAGGTCAATATTATCTGAAAACAGGACAGGTCTGTTTTGTGAAAAGAAGCTGCCGAATTCTATTTCGTCGTCTGTAATTCTTATACTGTAATTATCAAATAGTTTAATGTCCATATTTTATGTGTTAATTGTTAAAAATATATTTATCAGTCAGTTTTGTGAAGAAGTTATTTAATCATTCTCTGAAATCTGCCTGTTTAACATTTCCAGTTTGAGTATTAATTCATCCGTCTTAGCCCGCTGCTTCTTTATTTGTCTTGGTCTGAGATAAAACCAGTTAAAAGCAATCCACATGAGTGTTGTAAAATATGAAATGGCTGCCAATAAAAAAGTCATTTTTAAAGCGTACTCAAACATGTATAAACAAATACCGGCAGATAAAAGAATAAAATAAATATTTAGCATAGTAGTCTGAAGAAATATTTGTTTCTCCCTGTACCTGAAGAGCTGTTTTAAAGATTCTCTGATGTCTAAATCAAAATCAACTTTAGTCAATAATGGCAGAGTCTGATTTAAAACGAATACAAATATCGCCATTGCTAAAATTATTAACACTATTCCGAGTTTTGAACTGATCATTTCCGGCTGGTAATAATACCAGATAAAAATAATGAAAGCAGAAGTTAAAATTAAAAGTGTATTTGTAAATATTATTTTTCCAAAGCTTCTTTTTTTGTATGCATTAATTTTTTCAAATAATTCTTTTGTATCAGGAATATCAGCTTCCTGTTTATTCCACAAGCCTTTCAGGTCTATGTTATTGTTCATAGTTATTAAATTTTTTAGTTAGCTTTTCTTTGATTCTGTGAATTTTTACACGAACATTCGACTCTGATATTCCTGTTATATCGGCTATCTCAGCTTGCTTTAAGTCCTCTAACTCCAGTGAGATGATGATTCGCTCTGACTCAGGAAGCTCAGAAATACACTTGTATAAGAATTCCATTTTATCTTCATTCCCGTGATGAATAACATCTTCAATCTCTGCCGGTAACTGAGTTTTGGGCATTCTGTTTTGCTTCTCAATCTGCCGAAGGCAATGATTGGATGCTATTCTGAAAACCCAGGTTCCGATAGACGATTCGTTTCTGAAATCCGGAAGTTTCTGCCAAACTGTGATAAATGTTTCCTGAGCTAAATCTTTTGCCGAATCCCTGTCGTTCATATAACCCATGCATAAGCGGAATATTTTTAGCCAGTATGCTTTGTAAATATCTTCAAAAATCATTCTGTGTTATTGTTTAACAAAACTGATTAGTTGCTCAATAAACCATTCTGTATCATCATACATAATAAAGTGAAGTCCTTTTGTAGCATATTGTATGTTAGCTGTTTTTAAGTTTTTGAACTGCTCATTTAAAGCCGGCTTGAAATTTACAAAATATGATTCCAGCAAAACTAAAGCCGGGCATTCTATCAAAGCTGTCTTTTCTCTTAAGTCTGTATTTGAAAAGTCGCAATACATTTCTGCAAGTGTCTTTCGGTCAGACTTTACTGACCAGTCAACTACAAGAGTTTGCTTTGAAGTATCCGCAAGCATTTGCGGAACAGACTTCTTTTGCATTTGATAAAACTCTTCGTTTGTTGCGGATGTAATTTGTGAAATAATTGCGCTGCAATCATTAGTGTCTTTTGACTTAAATGAATTATCCATTAATGCGGCTAAGCAAGGCAATGCATCTACCACAACAATTTTAGAAATAAGCCGCGGGTAGTCAGCAGCTATAGCCATCGCCAGTCCGCCGCCCATACTGTGTCCGATTATTACCGGCTTTTCAATTTTGAATTGTTCAATAAAGTATGCAATTCCTTTTTCCCAGCTTTGAAACGTTGGATCAGACTGAGGAGGAACTCCTGCAAATCCCGCCATTGTCAGGACATAGCAGGTGTAATCTTTTTCAAATACAGAAGTTGTTTCATTCCAGACTTCTCCGGAACATGAAAATCCCGGAATAAATATCAATGACTGTTTTCCTTCTCCTGTCTTTTTTACTTCAAAAGGAAAGTTGTTATCCTGACAGTAAGCATTTATTGTTAAAGCAAAAAATATTATTACGATTGTAAAACTGACAAACTTTTTCATAATGTTTTATTTTATTGTTTGTCATTTAGATACAGAGAGTTTGAAAATGTTACAGATTAGGAAAAATATATTTTCAAAAGATATTCTGACATTTTAAGATCTGTCTGTTTGATGTAATAAAGAAGATTCTTTAGATGAAACAAAATGTATTGATTCAATTGAAAATTCCTGAAACTTAGTTACTAAAGTTCAGTTTCTTCATTTGTTAATAAATAAGTATTTCATCTGAATCCATATTGAAGGTATAGTAAATTATTCTGACTGCGCTGATGCGGATTATGTATAGAATTTAATGAAGATGTCATTGATTTTATTTACAAAACTTTCGTCTGGTTTTTTTTCAATCACAGAATTACGATATAAACTAAAATATTCTAATATTTCTGATTCTGAATCTGATGGTAAAAGTTCGAGATTTAACATTTTTGAATTATTTATATCGTTAGGTTCAAATTTCTGTAATCCTTTACCATACTCGCGTCTGTTATCATTGAAAATTTGTTTTGATACATCCGTTAGCAGATAAGCAAAAAATAAATCTGTCTTAGGCGCAGAAAACATATTCAGATAAATGCAATGAAAAGTTGTTAAGTTTGAAATGTTAGCTTCATTTCGGACAAACCGAAGTCCGGTACGGTTAAAAACTGAAACCCAGATTGGCGATGGAGGTCTGTTTTCTATGGAATACCAGGGATTTCTCTTTTCTGTAAGATACTTTTTATCTATTTCCTGTTCCTCTCCGGATGCAATATATCTTTTAACTAATTTATCCGGGTTTACGGCATTAAGTAAGTATACTGTTTTATCATTTGCCTGAAGTTTCTCAAAATCATCATTTGTGAAAAAAGAATTTTTTGAATCAATTGATTTACAAATACATGGCAATAAATATTTATTAGCAATTCCGAATTTATTTGCTTTAGAAAGATTAAAAGTAAAAAATTCATTTGAACCGGTAGCAATCCCGCGTAAAACTTTACCGTAATTTCCAAATGGTACTAAGTTTTTATATTTAACAGCATTCTGTTCCTGATAATATGCCCGCCATTTTAGTTCAGGATTCAGATTGTTAAATTCGAATGTCCGTTCATTACTTAAATAATCGGGATAACTCTCAATGACTCTTTCAATTTTTGAAAAATCATTTTTACTGCTGACATTGCTGAATTGTACTTTGCCGGATTTGTTATCATTTGCACAAAGAATTATCGCAGAGGTTGTAAGGGCATCGTTGAAAACATTCTCTTTGAAGTTAATAACAGCTATATGACGTAAAGTTTTGCTTTTTATTAAATAAGACTTAATAAGTTTGCCGAAGTCTGAATTGAGAAATTCTGAAGGTATTATAAATGCTGCTCTGCCATTTTCATTTAACTGATAAATAGATTTTAAAAGAAATAATGTGTAAAGATTTGTTAAACCGTTCAGTTTAAAGGAAATTCTCTTTCCAATTTCTTCTAATATATTCTTACTGTCGTAATCACGAAAATTAAAGTATGGAGGATTGCAAATGATACCATCATATTTATTATCCCAGTCATTATGCATAAAGTCGCTGAGATTAATTGAGATGTTCTTATTATTTTTGAAAATAATTTTTGCTTTCTCATAAATGTTTTCGTCAATTTCAAATCCAATAATCTTTAAATTATGATTATGATTCAACAATGCTCTTGAAAATACTCCTAATCCAAATGCAGGATCTAAAACTGTTTTTAAATCCTTATTTCCAATTAGCCATTTGGCCATTAAATCAGCTAAAGAGAAAGGCGTAAAGAATTGAGCGTATTTTTTTCTGTGCTCAATCGTTGTGAATTTTGAATATTCTCGTTCAATTTCATTTGTGTCGGAATGTTTTCTGTCGTTATTCACAAAATTCGTATCAATAAATTTTTATGTATGAATTTCTAATACTTATTTCACCTGAAAAGTATTCACGGCAATATTTTGATCCTGAACAATTACAACTGAGTTCTCGGGAACAACCCGCCAGATATTCTGGTAATTACCGATTGGCTCTGAAACCAGACATGCGGCGAAGTCTCCGAACTTTCCTTCAACATGCGGATTCAGACGGTTAAGTTCTTCTATACTCGGACTTATGTAAAGCGTAGGACCTTTGCCGTCACTACCGTATCTGAAACCCCAGAGACTTTTACCGTCAGAGATTGCAAGAGTTATCCACAAATATCCTGTGACGCCTGCTTTTTTACCCTCGGCTTTTACGACCCGCACCATTTCGGCTATTGCAGATACAACATCATCTTCGAGTCCGAATGTGAGAGCAAGATAAAACATTACTTCCGAATCTGTAGAACCCATGAGATCATTAAAATATTCTGGCGAGATCTTAGCGAGTAATGCCTGCCGGAGAAATTCAAACTGAGCAATCTGCCCGTTGTGCATAAACAACCATTTATTATATCTGAATGGATGGCAATTGGTTTCCTGAATCGGAGCAAGTGATGATGCACGAACATGAGACAGGAATAATGGTGATTCTATATGTCGAGCCAAATCGTGAAGGTTAGAGTCATTCCATGCAGGACGTATACTCCGGAACAAGCCCGGATATGGCTGCTTGTCATACCAGCCAAGTCCGTATCCATCGCCGTTGGTCGGGACACGCATTGCTTTTGCATGAATACTCTGATGTATAAGATTGTCCTTTGGTTTGATGAGCAATTCGCTCATTAAAATCGGACCTCCTTTGTATGCCAGCCATCTGCACATTTTTATTCTAATTTAAGTTTGTTTTAAAATCACTTGAGTTATATTTATTCATTTGACAAGCTGATAACAGGTAATTCCGATGATGACATCATGCTTATTAATTCAGGTCTGTAAACTTTTAACGATTTATAAAAATCAGTGATTTTCTCACCATAACTTCTTTGAGAGTAAGAATATACCAGTAATCCGTTTTTATTGTTGCCAAGTTCCAGGTTTTTGTAACGGTAAATGTTGAATTCCGCAATTGTCATTTCGTTATTTTTACTTTCTTCAAGAGTGAAATCTATAATTATCTCTTTGCCATCAGGACTTTTATATACTTCGTAATTACAGGTAGCGTCAGTTTTAATTCTGTTCTCAAGTTCATTGATTTTCTTCTTTACAGCATCTTCGATTGAAATGTCAACATCAAATAAATGAATAGTAAGCATTTGACTGAAGCTGTTTACATTCTCTCCTTCAGGTAAATATTCCTGAATGTAATAAGTATCACGGGGTCTGTCTGACCATGCAAGATTATAACTTACCTGATTAAACATCAGCGGTCCTGGAACTCCGATTCGATCAATCGGATTATCCTTCGGCATAGTAAACGACATAATTAAAACAGAAAAGATAAATAGAAATATTCTCATTATAGTTTTTTAATTTATTAAGTGCTGAAATTATTAATAAAAAATAGCTATGATTTTAAAAAGTAAAAAGTGAATTTTATTATTCTGCCTTGGATAAAGAATTGTATTTAATAAATAAAGATATGAATACAAATGTTAAGGAATAACTTTATTCTTCATCTAAATTAACAACTTATAAAACTAAAACTTTATCTATCTCTTTCATCATTACTGTTATTCAGGCAATAAAATCAATCAGCGATGCTGATCAATCAGAATAACATTCCCGTCCGGGTCAGTAACCATTATACTTGCAGGTCCGGTCGTATTCTCATCTGCTTCAGTTGTTAACTTAACATTATTACTTTTCAGTTGACGTTGAATTTCTCTCACATCATCAAACTTCTCAATGTTATTTGCGTTTTCGTCCCATCCGGGATTGAATGTCAGAATATTGTTCTCAAACATTCCATGAAATATTCCGATCAGAGAATTCTCATTTTTCATAATGAGATAATTATTTTCCATACTTCCTGCAAAAACTGTAAAGCCAAGATTTTCATAAAATAGTTTTGAAGCGTTTAAATCCTTGACACTTAAGCTTATTGAAAATGCTCCTAATTTCATTTTGCTTTTTGTTTTAGTTTTAATGATACTATCTGTTTGTTTATTTCCAATATTATTATTAGGTAGATTTGTAAAAACATTCCTGGAAAAGAAACCCAGGAAAAATATTGATGTAAATCCTAAAAATATTAATGCTGCATTTTTCATTTTGATGTAATTTATTTTTAAATTGTTAATGCTTGTTTAATAAGTAAAGATATTTAATTTATATTCGCTTCCTGAAGAAATGTCCGGTTGTGTCAACCCCATGACGCAAAATCAGTATTATCCTGTCTTTTTTGATTTCATTTTGTTATAAAGTTCTTCAATTAACTTTTTAGATTCAACTAATTTAGCTCCTGATATACTTGCTTTTTTTGCATTCCATATCTTAGGAATTGAAAGCTTACCTTGTGAAAGAGAATACATCCAAAATAAGTCAATAAAATTTAGGAATAGATTTACTCTATAAATAAATGATGGATTCTTAATCTCAAAACCCATTTTGTTCAATGTCCTGTTGTTGAAAAAATATGATGTTCCTGTAATATTTACTGTATCAGGTATGTTTTTATTCTCAATTAGCTTAATTAAGCATATCAAACCTTCCAAATGATAAATTAACAGCCTGTATTTGAACTCAATTCCTGATTTATATTTCCTCATTACAAAAATGTAATCAAAACTTACACCACTATGTAAATCAATTTGGGTGTCATTTGCCATATACCCAAGTAACATTGGCGAATAATATTTGTAAATACCCACAAGTGTAAAAAATGGGGCTGCTGCAAATTGTCCAATAGGTACGTAAACCAAAAAAAGTATGAAGAACAAAGGTTGGGAGTTAGCCATTTCAATGATAACAAGTGCCGGCAATAAGCTTATTAGCAAAAGTAAAATTGCTTCAATCCATTGCAATAACTTATGTTGTTTATAGAAGTCATTCATTTTCGAGATGCCGTTTTAAAATACCGGATAAGGATTAATTACCCGCAACAAACTTACAAAAACCTTCATGAAATTAATAAGTAATTTGCGGATTTGCGAAAGTGTCGTGGAATAAATTTAATCAAAGCAGAAATTAAATTTAATTAAAAACCCTTTCTCCAATGATTTTCACTTCATCTCCTGTTTCAATTACTTTCCCGATTTCTGTAGCAGGAATCAGACAATCAACTGACAAATAATAATAATGACCAAATTCATTAAGCGTTGACCATTCGGGTAAAGTAGAAGCGCGGCGCTTTACAAATGATTTCGTGAAAGCATGTATGACTTCACCTGTTTCAGGATTTCGGGTTGGAACTACACACCTTGCCCTCGGACTTATTCCGAATAAAGTAACGTCACCAATTTCAAATTCAATTCTTTTCCCTTCATTAGAAAACAAATGATCTTCCCAGAAAGCAGGCACGCCTTCAATTTCCACAGTTGCTCTGAAACGCTTTCTTGCTTCTTCCAAATCTATAATATCAAACCAACCTGAAACTTCCTTTAAACTCGAAGTCGAAATCACAGTTGCTCCGCTTAAATCTGGGACATCCAAAAACCGTCCTGTACTATTCTGATGAAACAAAATTTTCACACCGAAAAAATCAGACAGATAAGATTCAATTGATGATTTTTCTTTTTGCAAATGAAAATGTACCTGTGTTGTTTCATTAAATTGCCGGAATGAAATAAATCTGATTTCAGGATCAAATGAAGTGCGTAATGAATGTACGAGCTTATTAGTTTTCCCGATTATATAATTTCCCTTCTCATCTGTGATCGCATATTCCCGGTCATGCAATAGACATCCGCCTTCCGATATTACTGCTTTTTGCAGAGATAAACCATCCAGAGACTTAACAGGATAAATTGTTATTCTGCTCACAACAGGTTTAAAATTCATAATTTATGTTTGATATTTTATATTGTAATTCTAAAATTCAATTCATCAATATGACGGCAGTGAATTAAGAATATTAGAAGTTCAGTAATAAGTCTTTGACTGTTAATACCTCAGAAACATCTGATGATTTGGGTTTGAATGAGTTTCAGTAATTTTGAAATCGTAACTGCCAACAACTTTAAATCCTGTCCTTTCATAAAACCTGACAGCCCTGTGGTTTTCTTTCCAAACGTATAACCACATTCCCGCCTGATTGTTATTTTTTGATAATTCAATGTTGAATGAGAAAAGTTCAAACCCTAATTTTAAATTGTAAAATTCTTTCAGAAGGTAAATCCTTTCCATCTTGGTTACATTTTCCAACGGAATATTTGAATGAGGGACATTGAAAATTATTTTAGAATAACCGGCCGGCTGCTTATTATGAAAAATAATATGGTAAATATTTTCCGGGTTCCTGATTTCTTCTTTAAGCACATCACAATTATATTTCTCATTTACATAATCATTTATATCTGCAGTAGAAGCGCTGCTTCCGTGCGATTCTATGAATGATGTTCTGCCGATGTCAGCAAGTAACTGAAAATCTTCCTCTTTTGCTTTAACTATTAAAGCCACTTTTGTGATGTTTGTTTATTGAAGTGAGTAAGAAGTTACATTATAACAAAAAGTTATTCAAATTACTTTTGGTTTGTTCCGCATTTGACTGAATTTATAATTCCGGTTCGTCAGCATGTATATTCTTTCTTTCTGTGTTCAATTGAATTTTTAACCATCTTAATTAATACTGCTGTGTCAATGTCTTCAAGCTTATGAATATGAATACAGCTTCCGCTTAATTTATACTTTCCGAATTTCGAGAGCAGATCATCTCTTACAGCTTGCTCGCATCCAAGATACAAAACTATTGAACTTGCTCTCGGTGCAATTCCTACCATCGGCGCATCACCTTCACGACCGCTTTCATATTTGTAATGATAACTTCCAAAACCTACGATGCTTGTTCCCCACATTTTTGGTTTTAAGCCCGTATGTTTACTTACCAGATCAGTTATTGAAGAAAAGTCTTTTCGTTTTCTTACTTCAGATATCTTTGCAATAAAGTCTTTTACACTTTCCTTTGTTTCTAAAGTTTTGTTCTTTGCCATGATTTAAAATTTATAATTTGCAATTGTCTGAAGATTCTCTGAATTTTGTTTCAAGACCTCCGGCTTTAAGTTCTTCCGGTTCTGGCGGTATTTATACTATTTTTGTATGTCATTTATTATTTCTAAATGATGTTTGGTATGAATTTCAAGAAAATTTATAGTTTGTTTTAATTTGAGATGACCGAACACAGGGTGATCAAAATATTTATTTTTATCCATTGTCTTTAGCTCTTCAATTCTTGCTTTTGTATTTGACAAATGTTTTGTCAAACTTTCAATATTATAATTTCCTTTTGGCTGGACTACTTCAGGAGATTTCGCTTTTCCTCTAGGGATCTTTTTCATTGTAAATACTGCAATTCGGATGAAATTAAACTTCCATCTGTAGTCCTGAGCGGTTGAGTTTGTTAAAGAATCTGTAATTCTTGTTAATGCCAGTAATGTATGTTCAATATGCCAGCCAACATTTGACTTTGAAATCTTTTGATTTGTCTTATTAAATTTTGAAATATTAGTTTCAAGTTGGGTTAAAAGCTTTTCCAATTTATTCATTTATTTATCTGATTTAATTTCTCCGTCAATTTGCTTCTGAATATTTTTTAAAGTTATTGAGTATTGCCTGCCAGCCGTCCCGCTGCATTTCAGCAGAATTTTCTGTCTCAGTGTCAAAGGTTACACTCACTTCGGTTTTGTTGCCAAGGTCGTTGAAGATTACTGCTGCCTTTCTGCCGTCTCCCATTGTGTAATTAAATATTTCACCTTCAATGATTTCATCATAAATGGCTTCAAAGTCAAAACCAAAACTTCCGTCTTTTGCTTCCATCCGTGCTGAGTATTTTCCGCCGGTTCGCATATCATTGCTTGCTGCCGGACATTCCCAGTCGTCTGAGGCAAAGTTCCATTTTGTTATGTGAACGGGATTTGTGTAATACTCCCAAACTTTTTTTTTGTCTGCTGCAATTATTGCTTGTACCGTTATTTTTTCTGTTTTCATATTTTATTATTTTCTTTTAATCTGAATTTTATAATATCTTTAATCAGAGCAACCGGTAATGGCTGATCAAGTGGAAACTGAACAGATCCTTTTCCTTGTTTGTAAACTGACAATTGATTCTTAAATTTTTCGTGTCCTGTTGGTGTTGCGTAAAACCCTATATGTTTTGCAAAGCCGCCATAGTATACCAACGGTTTTTTATTTATCTTGTATGCAGGCATTCCGTATGAGATGCTTTCAATTGCTTCAGGCGCAGTGTCTTTAATGATCTGACGAATAATTTGAAGCTTTGTCTTTGTTTCTGACGGAAAATATGAAATATAATCATCAACTGTTTTTATTTTTTTATTCATATTTTAGTATTCGTTAAAAAATAGTTTTAAAATTTCTGGGTTTGCTTAAGATGGAAAAAATGAAACATTTCTTTGTCAGACTTCACTAATGCTAAACAGAAACTAAAAGCATTACCTTAGCACGACACTCACATTCTGAAATCCAATGTTAGAGCTTAGACATCCATCACTATTTTCCTAAAAATGAGTTACCGTCAATGCCCCCTTTTTAAAATATCGTTTAATCTTATGCCAGCAGCTGCCTTGCCGTCCTCAGCGGTGTTGTTATAATTTAGCAACCCTTCTTGTTATTCGTGATCTGGTTCTTGCAAGTTAAAATATTCACTTTTTGTTTTGTCAATTGTATTTGATATTATTCTGAAATTTTCTTCAGTAGGTTTCAAATCAATAAATTTGTCAATTATTGTTCTGTGTCTGTAAATTACAAAAGTGTTTTCAATATTCGGATTTATTTTGTTGAGATTTACTTCACTTTCAGTATCCGTCATAGAAGGGACAAATGTCAAAGCAATATTATTTAAGTTGAGTTCAAGGCCGGTATTTTCCAATTCTTTTTGTCGAGTGTCTTTGTTGTAATCCTTTTCATTTCCGTAAACAAAATATGCTTTAAGATATTTACTTCGGGCTGCGCTTTGCTGCTCTAAAAAAGTCAGCCACTTTTTAATGTCGTCCCAATTGGGATTATTACCAACAAAATAAACGATACCATGATAGCGTCCATATTTACAAACCGGACAAGTTCTTGTTCCTTTGTCAGGTCCAAATGCATGATAAGGAATAAACGAAGGATTGTCTTCTCCAATTTCAAGTCCTGATTGCTTTTCTGTTTTGTTTGTTTCCGGATAGTCTGGAATATTAAGGCCTAAAATTATATTGTGTTCGGCTATTTGTAAATCGTCAGAAATCAAAACTCTCAAAATCCCGCTTCCGCCGCGATTTTCAAGCGCTTTTCTTTTCTCGACTGTTAAAAGTCTGTCATCGTCAAAAACAAACTCGTCAATATAATATTCATTGTCAATGTCTGGCTCTTTAATTGAAGTATGAATGTGTGCAGGAATACTTTCATTTGGATAGGGTGCAGGTCTTATAGTGTAAATTGAGTACTTGCCTTTTTCGTCAGTCTTTACCCAGCCGCGAATGTGTCCGTGCCGTTTGGCTTCTTCATTCATTCCTTTTCCAGGTGAATAGTAACCGTTGTGATCAGTTTGCCAGTAATAAATTACAATATTTGGAGCAGGAGTTTTCCCGTCAATTTTGTAAACAGTCCCCGTAACTAAAAGTTTTTGCCCATTCTCAGTCCAGCCAGCACTTGTATCCGCAGATTTTAAATTTGCCGGCATTCCAATAAACATAAGTTCGCAACCATCACATCCGCCACCTGTAAGTTTTTTAGTGTCTGTCGTAGTATCAGCAGATTGATGATTGTTTTTGGTCTGACCATTACAGCCTGTCAAAGCATTAATAATGAGAAAAAAAAGTACGAGTTGGTTTAGTCGTTTCATTATTAGTCTTATCTTTAATGTGAGTTGAACTTTCATATAACTAATGTTTGGTTTTAACTGTTGATTTTATTAGAAAATGTTTGAGTTAGTACTGTCATTAAAAGTTGAGCATATCGTTTTGCTGATTTGCGATGTACATATTTTTTCAGTTTAAATGTTCATCCGGCTAACCTGTCCTGAGCATAGTCGAAGGGCTGTACTTCCTTTAATCACAAAACTATCTGTCCGACTGCTTGGATCCCCGTTAAAAGCACGCTTACCCCGGGGCAAGGCTGGCGGGAATCAAAGTAATGGTTTTTTATGAAGTCTTTATCAGTTAATCAACTTTTAATGGTGCTCCGACAACCTTCATATCATGGTCTGCAAAAACTTTTGCAATTTCTTCTTTGTCAGGCGGAGAAGTCCATTTGTCCGTGACCTTAAAAAATGCTTCCATCTTTCCAGCAGGTAAATAAGAAACTATCATCTTTCCTTTTTCTGTCAACTGCACGAAAGCATGTTGCACATTTCTTGGAAGAAAAATTGTGTCGCCGGATTTCATTTGATATTTGTCCTCACCAACCTGAAAAAGATATTCTCCTTCAATTATATAAAACCATTCGTCCTGGAAAGGATGAATATGCAATGGAGGTCCTCCGTTTGGAGTAAGTCCGGTTTGCTCAAACACAGCTAAATCATTTTCAGTGTCAATACCGGAAATTTTGATATCTAAAGTGTTGAGTGTAACACCTTTCATTTTATAGTGTTCGCCAAATCTGGCTTCACCCGCACTTACTTTAAATCCCTTATCTGTTCTCATAAATATGCTGGTTTTAATTTTAGCAAATATACTCAATGGAAAGAGTGCAAGTGCCGATAATATAAATGATCCCCGTTTCATTTTATTGTAATTAATTTGTGCTTTTGTATTATTATTATTTATTTGTCTTATGAATTATCCCTGTCAGTCGTCTAACCCATTTCCATCAAGTATTTTTTGCAAATGCTTTTCAATTCTCAATTCTCTTGTCTTAACTTTTTTTGGTGCAGAAAAAAAGAGCAGGTACCCTCTTTGTCGTCCCGGTGTCAATGCTTTAAATGCTGTTTGTAATTCAGGCATGTCATTTAAAACGGATTGAAATTCAGCAGGTATTTTATAATCATCTGTCTTTTTTAATTCCACTTTTAAACCTGCTTTGTCAATTGCAACGGCTTCTTTTATGTATGCTTTTATAGTTGATTTGCATTTCAATATTTGTTGAATATTATCGAACCGGATTTGTCTTGCTGACTGCACATTTTCTGTTTGCTGAATTAAAATTCCTTCCGGGTCTTTCAGTAAAGCCCCTTTCATAAAAAGCAAAGCACAGTATTCTTTAAAGCCGTGTATTACTACTATATTACTTTTTCCAACTGTATAGCAAGGACAACCCCATTTCAACTCTTCTGTTAGTCCGCAGTCCAGAATAATCTTTCTCAACTCAGAATATTCGTCCTTCCATTTTGTTGCTCTATTAAAAAACCAGTCAGCTTTTGGATTCATATTCTTAGTTAGTTAATTTTTTTAAGTCCTTGTTATGTGCCGTTATATTTTATGCAGTAAAAAAACTGTTTGAATTTAACATGCATGTTGTTCAAGATGAATTATAATCGCGGAATTGAATTTTAAAACCTATTTTGGAATCTGCATACTCCAGCAATGAAGCCCGCCACCATTATGATTAGTTTCCGCAGTATTTATCTGATAAATATTTTTGTCCGGGAAATATTTTTTCAATATTTGCTTTGCCTTTTCGTCTTTAGCTTTTACAGTTTCCGGCATTCCTTTTGTCCAGTATTTAGCTTGGTATACTGTTTTATTTGTAATTAAAAAATTCAGATAACTGCTTGAAGGCACAAAGTGAACAGTGTCACCAACTGAAAAGTTTTTTTGTTCAAAGAGAATTTGTTGTGAAAGAAATTTTATTTCATCATTTTTACTGACTGTATCCAATGCAAAAGTCATATAATCAATATCAGGCACGGGCATTTTTACAATGTTGAATGACTTTCCATTCTGGTCGGTAGCATTTTTTAATATGTCGTAATTTACTTTCATTCGCTCCAGGTTGATTTTTTTTATGGGGTCATGTTCTGCTTCTGCTGAATCAGGAAAAGAAATTAAAATAGTGTTTTCATTTACGAAACGACAAAACTCATCAATGTGACCCTTTACACCAATTCCGAAATAATTATTCACTATCAATGTTCCCCATCCAAAGGGGTCTTCTGCTGCACCTTCTTTTAACCAGATTATTTTATTTACATTGAGTATTTTTTTCAATTCTGTTTCCTGTGCTTCTTTTGTCATGCCCGGATTACGCTGCATATTCACCGACTCTACCTGTAAGATGGTTCCTTTGCCATTTGTTTCAATAGCTCCACCTTCATTAACCATTGAAGATGAAATTACTGGATATTTAAAAGTATTGATATGGAGTTTAGTATATAATTCCCTCGTTTGTTTATCTTTCTCAATATAATTCCTGTAAACGGGTTCAAAATACCATCCATAACAATTCCATGCGAAATTTACTAACTGCTTTTGTCCGTTTTCATTTTTCATAAACAACATACCATCTCTTTCGGCATAGTTAAAATCTGTTGACGAGGCAATCAGATGAATGCTGTCTGTATTAGCTCCGGCATCAGAAAGTTTCTTTATGTACTTTTCTTTTAAAGAATCTATGACAATGCTGTAGACTTGTGTTTCTTTACTAAGCTGGGTTGCAAGTTCAAAAGTAGCATTGTCATCGAGTCCTCCTACAATAACTCCTGACTGTGTTTCCCATTCAGCAGGCAGAAAAAATTTGTATTTGTTTTCCTGGTTCCAGGAACACAAGATTAGCAGTATAAATATTGAAAGTAATAGATTAGTCAACTTCATATATTGTTTGGTTTTAATTATCAATGTTTTATATCTTTAGCTTGTCAAAGTTTATTTCTTAGTGCTGAATTCGGAGATTTAAAATGTCAAATTATGATTAATGTTTATTTTGATCCGAAAAATTTCTGCCACCATTTTTGTCCCGCATTTTGAAAAGTGCTGCTAGATGCAGTTTTTTTATATCCGTTTTCTTTGTTTCTGAATTTTTCAACTACTTCCTCCGTAGGTAATCCAAGATATCGGGTCGCATTATAAGCGACTAAATAATCTTTATGATTTCGATATGTGTGGTGCAAGTCTGTAACTCTCTTATCTTTGAAATCAGGTAAATAATACAGAACATCTATGAGCTCAACCTCGTTTGTGATCTTTGGAATTGTCTCCAGGACAATCTCTTTCATTTTCTCGTCCCGGGATATTTGAAAAATTGAATGAGCTATTGTCACCTTCATAGCTCCATTACTCTTCTCGAGCAATTTATATAGAGCCGGAAGTGAGTCTTTTGACTTGATGTGTCCAAGTCCAACGATTGGCCAGGTGTCACTAAGACCTGCAGCATTTATAAGATCAACTTCTGCGATCTTAAGTTCTTTATCCGAAAGGTTGTCAAGTAGGTAAAGAGGAACACCGTCTTTCCTCTGTGCCCAGGTATTTGCTTCTAAAAATCCCTTTCTGAATTTGTCTAAATTGTTTGTCACTGTAGTTGATAATTTTATTTCGCTGTGTAGAGACTTCTGAAAAACTAATACAATTTGTCATTCCCGCATGCTCCTAGCGGGAATCCATTCAAAAATGCTTCATTTTAGTTCAAAATTCTTTTTGATTGGATCCCCGCTAAAAGCTCGCGGGGATGACAGTAAGGGTTATTCAGAAGTCTTTGTGTATTAATACCTCTTTCCTGAAACCAAATTATACAAACTGTCTAACTGTTCGATTTCATCTTTTTCAAGTTTGATATCTATCGCAGTAATATTTTCTTTCAGGTAATTTATTCTTTTTGTGCCGGGGATAGGGAACATATCGTCACCCTTTGATATGACCCAGGCAAGTGCAATTTGTGAAGGAGTAACAGATTTTGATTTTGCAATTTCTTCCACTACTTTTACAATTTCCAGATTCTTATTGAAATTTTCCGCACTGAATCTGGGATTGTACCGTCTGAAATCATTTTCTTCAAAATCTTCAAGTGACTTAAACTTTCCGGATAAAAATCCTCTTCCTAAGGGACTGTAAGGAACCAAGGCAATATCAAGTTCTCTGCAAACTGGTATGACAGCTTCTAAATCGTTACTCCATAAAGAATATTCGGTTTGAACCGCGGCAATTGGGTGAACTTTATGAGCTCTTCTGATAATTTCCTCTGACGCCTCCGATAATCCAAGATACCTGACTTTACCTTCTTTTACTAAATCAGCCATAGCGCCAACAGTATCTTCAATAGGCGTATTCGGGTCAACCCGATGCTGATAATATAAATCAATATGATCCATGCCTAATCTTTGTAAGCTCTTCTCGCACGATTGTTTTACATATTCAGGTTTTCCGTTAATACCCATAAACGAGCCGCCTTCACCTCTTAAAATACCAAACTTTGTTGCTATTACAACTTTGTCTCTTACTCCACTCAGGGCTTTTCCAACTAATGTTTCATTTTTTCCCGAACCATACATATCTGCAGTATCAAAAAAGTTAATACCATTTTCAATAGCGTAATGTATAACTTTGTTCGATTCTTCATCATTATAACTTCCATAAAATTCACTCATTCCCATACATCCCAGACCTAATTGTGAAACCTGCAAATCACTGTTTCCGAATTTACGTTTTTGCATATTATTACCCTCCTTAAATTAATAGAATATTTTTTTTATCTTAACTCCTAAATTTTATAAATTCCACTTTTTCCGCCTTCAGAACACAATGATTGTTTTTTTGAATACCAAATAATAAATGGAGTTTATGAAATCGTAATACATATGCCTGCTCTGCTAAGGCAATAACAGAGTCGGATGATAAACCTGAGCTTTTTGATTCAGATTGTTTTGACCCGGGTTGATTGCAACTAATTGTTATTGCGGAGATTGCATATAGAAACATTGCTGTGAATTTTGTTTTGCTTTTCATTTTAATTTAATGTTTGAATTATTTCTTAAGTATCGAGTAAATTGATTACAGTTTTTGGTATCAAATTTAAATTATTAAAATTGAATTGTACTGGACTCGAAATTTAATACGAGCGGGTCTGAGGAGCACGAAACCCCGCATAATGTAAATGTATTGTTAAGACCAAGTACTAAAATCTGAAAATAACCAGTCACTCCCATGTTTTGCATCTTAATCTCCAGCATTACCTGTCTTAACTTTTCCGGCACTTTTATAATTTGCTAAAATTACTCCGGTTGTTGTAACAGTACTTTCTGTTAAAATAAATTTTGCCGGGTACGCACACTTGCCGAACAGCTTTTTTCCTTTACCAAGAGTTAACGGGTGAATTTTGAGCCGGAGTTCGTCTACAAGGTCATTCTTCAATAACAAGTGAATGAGCTCACTACTGCCCCAAACCTGAATGTCGTTACCTTTCGAATTTTTGAGCTTCCTGATATCAGGTACTTTTTTTATGAATACTGAGTTTTTCCAATTCGACTTTTTCCTCGTTCTGGACATTACGTATTTTTTACCATCATTTATACCTGGCCAAAAGTCGGAATGTTCAGGCCAGTAATTTTCCCAAATCTCAAATGTTTTTCTGCCTAAAAGATAGTCTGCTGGTTCCAGTTCTTTCCGAACTGCCTTGCCATAAGCTTCGTCACCATAAGGTGCCGTCCAGCCGCCGTATTTGAAACCTTCAGATCTGTCTTCATTTGATCCGCCCGGCGCTTGCATGACTCCATCTAATGATATCATTGATAAAATAATTATTTTTCTCATAATAAAATGTTTTTGACTTGAGTTATTTTAATTCCGGTACTACCGCCGTTGATGGTGCCTGCCCTGAGGGTTCCAAAAAGTTTGCTAATTAATATTAAAAATTCAGAACACAAATAATACGAACTTATTAGTTACCCCGTTTGAGACATAAATACAAATCAACATTAATTGCGGGCAGGCAGCAACCAGACTCTTGGTGAAATTTGTTTGTCAAGCCCCGCTTACACAAAACTTAATCACTATCGTTGCCATTTTATCTTTTGATTTCAACACTGATAATATGAATGGTATTTTCACCTGTATTTTCCAGCGCGTGAGGACTTAATGGATCTGACCATATAGCAGAAGAAGTTAAAGGAGCTTCGGAGAGTTTTCGGGAATCTAAAACAATATTACCCTCGCCGTCATACCTGATAAAATCTGACCAGCTTATAATATATAAAGAAGCAGGCCATTTATGTGTATGAACATTTGTAATTTCACCGGAAGGAATTAATGTATCAAGTACCCGCACAAAGTCATTCTCCAGTAACAATTTATGATGCTGAGGAGCTGCAACTAATGCGTCAAGCTCCTCCGGCCATTCTTCAGTATTTAAATTTTCGTAAGGCATATAGTTATTTTAAATTTCGGTAATTTAGAAAATTCGAATATTTACTCCCAATAATCTGCTGCTTGCTGACAGTCGGAGTTTTTCAGTACCGCTGTTCAGTCGAAGCAATAATGTTCTGGTTTATGAAAATTTGTCTTCCATTACTATTTCGCTTTCATTTTATTTCCCTTTGCATCATGCGTCACTTCTGCTAGATCAAGTTTTTCCATTAATGGCGGAATGTACATTCCAAAGCGTCCACGAAGTCCCTTCTTTAAACCATACCAACCTTTAACCGGGTTTTTCTCTGAACGTCCCCATGCTTCCACAGTTCCGTCTTTTGCAGGTTTTTGTTCGTCCGCACTCCCAAGTTCCATCCAGTCGCCATGTTTTTTAAGCATTGCATGAAGGTCGGCAAGACAGCGAATGTCGTATAGTAATACCGTTTTACCTACAGTGCATACTAAAACTTCTTTGCCGTCTTTTTCATCAACATGCATTGTGTATTCACTTGTCAATGGTGGTGTTTTTAAAACCAATGGTTTTTCCTTTGTACCAATTTTGTAAGACATAACTTTTTGATTTAGTTTATTATTATTTTTTCTGCTTCTTATTTTAAATCGTTGATAACTTTTCAAATGAATCATCAAAAGGATGCATCATTATCGTAAACAATGGAAATAATGGTCTTCCAGTTTTTTCTGTCAAAACAAAATTTTTTTTTCCTTTTAATATGGAAATTACAGTTGAATAATATTTCGGATAATTCTCTCCATTGGCAGCAAGCCCCAAATTGTCTTAGTGTCGGCTTGAAAGTCAACACTTACAGAAATTTCCTTGCTGTTTGAATTTGTATAAATATTTTTTATATAAATTTAAGATTTTATTTCTGCCGGTTGATTGTTTTGTTACGGCTCACTCCAATGGTTGATGTAAAGCAATTCTATTTCCCTCACTATCTTCAAACTCGGCAACAAATCCTAAGTCACCGTTAGAAGTCTTCGGATATAAAATTTGTCCGCCGTTGTTAACTGCCAGTTTTAAAGTCCTGTCGATGTCTTTCGTTCTGAAATAAATTACTACACCATCATTTGTAGGTTTATATATTTCTCCTTTTGCGAGTGCTCCTGAAATTCCGGAATTCTCCTCTGAAAATGGAAACAACGCCATTTCATTATTGTCAATTTCTTGTTTGTCAAACGAAAAATTAAAAACAGTCGAGTAAAACTCTATAGCTCTGTCGATGTCGACAACGGGAATTTCAAAGTACACTGCGGGATTAAAGTCTTTCGGCATTTTTATGAAATTAAAGTTTAGATCTTTCTATTTTATAGTTGTTAATTGACGACACTGTGATACCAATAACCGAACAGCAAATGTCCGGGTCCAACTTAAATATTTTTCATTCTAGTCAAAAGTCAAATTTGTCTCGTCATCATTGTCATACAACATAACCGCCAAATGATAATGTTGGTGGCGGTTTTATTTTGTCGTGCCTGTAAAATAGTCCCAGGCAGCTTTTGAAATGTCAGCAATTATTTTTTCATTTGTTTCAGCATTTTCAGTTGAGTTTGTTACAAAAACACTTATATAAAAATGCTGTCCGTCTGGCAAAAATACAATTCCAATATCGTTTACTGCTGCAGTCAATCCTTCTTTGTTTGTACCTGATGTGCCTGTTTTGTGAGCAACAACAGTATTCTCCGGAAGTTGTCCTTTTATCCTGTTTGTTCCTGTACTTGTCTCCTTCATTATTTTCCAGATAAAGTCATGACTTTTTTGTGATAAAAGTTTTGTATTGTTTAAATAAAATCCTGCAAGTGTTTCGTTTGCTGCTTGTGGTGTTGTCCAATTTTGAAATTGATTATCCCAGTTTGACTGCTGCACTTCTTCATTAAATTTTATTGATATGTCATTAAAATTATTTTTTATAAAGTATTCTTCAACTATCTCAGGTCCTCCGATCAGCTTTAATAAAAGGTCGCATCCGACATTGTCACTTTCAGAAACTGTATATTTTAAAATTTTTGAAATTGTCAGGGTTACGCCGTTAGGATATTTATCTCTGATGGGACTGTAAAGATCCGGCAAAAGGTCTTTTTTCTCAATTATAATTTTTTGATTAAGAGTAAATTTTCCTTTGTCAATCTGAGACAGCACCGCTAATGCTATATGAAACTTAAATACGCTTTGAAATGGGAAATTTCTGTCGCCATTTATTGATATAGTGTCTTTCCCGCTATTGCCAATAATTGAAACTCCGACAACAGCATTCTTTGCCGAAACGATTTGTTCTATTTTTTGCTGTAATGAATCTTTTGTTTGAGCTGATGCCTGAGAGAAAATAAAAAGATACAGTAAAGCTGTTAAATGAAATAATTTAGTCATAGTTTTTGTCTGTTTTGAATGTTGAAGTATGTTTGCGAAAATTGCCACATTAGTTCTGCAGATTTGCGACAGGGGAGTATTTGGAACGGAATTCAAAGAGTGAGTTTAACCTTCCTGTCGCAAAGCTTCAGTAATAAGAAGTGTTTCATTATCCGTCTTTAAATGCAAGTCCGGCATTTTCAAGTTCCTTTTTTAAAATTGGAATGGTTGTCTTTCCTATTCCGTGCAGGTCTAAAATGTCTCTTACGGAATATTTTGATAGTTGCTTTAGTGTCTTTATGTTTTTGTTTTCTAATGCTCTTCTTGCAGGTGCAGAGATCAGGGAAAGAAAACCAACTTCGGGTTTGTCATTCTTCCCGCAAATCGGGCAAACGGGGCAATCACTGCTTTTGTAATATTGATGACCTTTCTTGCAGGTCCGTAAATTTTTCTTAGATTCCATTTTCAGTAAACCGGTTGTAATAGTTTTTTAATATCATTATTAAATGCGTAATATTTTTTCCAGCATTTTTCCAATATCTCACTCATCCACCAGCTTGTCTGAATATCTGACTTTCCGCGTTAAAGGATCGAAATAGGGGAATTTTAGCATTAGGTTCATTTATATTTCCATCAGCCGGCATTACGCCAAGCCACTGTTAGCTGAAGCTATTTATTAATTTTTTCGTTGCCGTGCTTAAAGTTTCCGGTGACTTTTGCCATGAATAATTGAAGTGAATAAGCATCATCTGCATCTATTACTCTGATTAAGTTAGCATAATCTTTTCTGGTTAATATCTTAACCATTTTATTATTGTAATAAATTTGAGCCTTCTCATTCTTCAATAGCTTATAAGCAAAAGGCTGATCATCTCTTAAAATATTTCGTTTATCTTCCAAAATAATTTCCCTGTAGTTAATAATTTTAGCTTTAAGTCTTAGGCGGGGAGACCAAAAAGTTTGCAGCTAATCTTTCACGAAATATAATATGTCAAACTTTATGGAACCCACGAACAGGCACAACAACGGTTCAGACTCAGCGGGAACATGAATGTGGCGGATTTTTAGCATAAAAGTTCAATAGAATTACTACTGTTGAACCTTGCACACAAGTTTCAAAGTAGCACTTCAGCTGCCATATTGCCAAACCGATATTAGCGCCAGTTTTTATTTTGTCCAAGTATTTATAGCGTCAATAAATTGTGTTTGTTGGTCAATGAAAACATTGTGGGAACAGTTGTCAAAGTATTTTATGTTGCTTGAACCAATTAGGTCTTGTAGGTCGTTAACTTGTTGCGCAGAGTAAAGTCCATCGTCTTTACCATAAAGTCCATAGATTCTTATATTCTGCTTTTGTAAGGATTGCAAATTCTTTGTAAGGACGATAGTTGTATATTTTTCATTTTTCCAAAAACCTTGTGGTGCTTCATAAGACATTTGAGAAGCGTATTTTGTCAATAAAGTATCAGTTTTGAATTTTGTATAAATATTTTTAGCTTCTGCCGATGGATTTATGGGAGTATAAAAACCGTTTTGCATAGCGTGTCCAAAACAATAAGAACTATATTCAATACTTGCTGTATCCATATTTTCAAGCATAGAAATGTTTTTTAAGTTTATGCTATCTTTTTTTGTTTGATAAATACTTTTTGATTTAGAGAGAATATTTTTGAAAGTGGCTTGCAAAGAAACAGGTGCTCCGACAAGAACAATTGATTGAACTTTATTAGGATTAGTTTCAGCAAAAAGTGTCGCAATAACCCCGCCAAAACTGTGTCCGATTAAAGTTGCTTTTGTCAGACTGTATTTTTGATAAATGGCGTTTAAGTCGTCAAAAGTTTCTTTGAAAGTAAACTTTGCATTTGTGTTATTGCTTCGCCCTTCTCCGCGTCTGTCGTAAACTATTACAAAGAACCCTTTGTCAGCAAGTTGTTGTGCAGTTGTAGCTTCAAAGTTTACACAATTGTAGCCAGGTCCACCGTGAAGAAAGATAATTGGATTGTCTTTACTGCTACCAAAAGTCTTGGTATAAATGCTTTGTCCGTATGCAAACATTGTTGCTAATACAAAAATTGTCAATGTGATGATTGGTTTCATTCTATTTATTATTTGTTGTAATTTAGTTACAGTGTCGTCCCAAAATTGGTGCTAACGGTTTGGGGCTTGGTGTTCGGGCGGGCTTTCGAAGCCGAAACGTTGAGCTAATATACAAATTTCAATAGAAGTACAAAACTTGAATTTTGCACTTCAGCCCGCCTGACGCAAAATCCTAGTTATCGGCAGTTTCTTTATTTTCATTTTATTTCTGACATTTTTTTATAAGTTTCTTCAGTATTTTTTGTCAAAATTTTCGGCAAAAAATCTTCCCTCGGTTTACCATTTGTTTGATATAATCTTTCCGTTGGAAATTGATAACCAATTTTTGTTTCGGTCATTTGGAAGTTAGAAATTGCTCCAAGCAATCCCGCCATTTTTGTTCCGATAATTTTCGCTCTTTTCATTCCGTCAAAACCGATTGCAATTCCTTCTCCCATACTTCCTGTCCAATGCCCGACTAAAATATAAACTTTTCCTTTAAACTGAGTTTTTCTTGGCGTTACAAATTCTGTCCATACTCTTTTCGTTTCGTATTGTTCGTCAAATTCGTGTCTTTGATACGGCAAAGTTTTGTCAATAAATCTTCCCATAATTGCTCTTGCAACTGTTGTATTTCCTCCGCTTGGAGTTTCTGTAAGGTCAATTACTAGATTTTTATAGTTTATAAAATTGTCAAGTGTTTTGTCAAAATCTAAAATTAATTGATTGTTTCCTAGTGAGTTATTAATTTTTAGGCAAGCAGTATTTTTGTTGATAATTTTGCTTTTAAGTAAAGAATTTGATTGAGTATGCTTAAATTCATCAGGAAAATATTTTTTCCCGGTTCCGTTTTCTAAAACAGAAATTTCTCTTTTTGTGTTATGTGTTCCTGCAAAAAGCATATCCAATGCAAATTGATACATTTTTGAATTATGATTTTGCGTAAATTTTGGAAGAAACTTGTTAAGTTGTTCTTCAATTGGTTTTCCGTTGAATTTTGTAATTTCCATTCTTACTCTTAGTCCGCCTTTTTCAGCCCCAAAATCTTTTCGTAAATCTGTAATAATAAATTTGTTGTTAATTTTTTCAACAAAAATATCTTGTCCAGACGGAATTAATCTGTTTGAGGAATTCAGATTTGTATTTAGAGAAGAGTGTCCGTTGTAAAGTTCATTTAAAATGCTTTCCAAAAACTGTATAAATTCGGAATTTGTAGAAATATTTTCGGTTTTGGGCTGATAAATTTCTTTTACTTTTTTCAAATCAATATTTTGTTCTTTTAAATATGCATAATTAGAGTTTAGGTCGTTCCAAAATTCGTTAAAGTCTTTTTGATATTTATTTTGTCCAAAAATCAAATTTGAAAAAATCTAAAAAGTGTTACAATGTAAAATTTTATTTTCATTTATGCGGTGTCGTTTTGAAATTGCCGATAACGATTATTTATACGCAATACACTACAAACCTGTGTTCACGGTTCGTTATACTTTTTTCTTCACGAGTCAAATTTTGTAGCATCCCATTCAACACCGGCAGGAAATAATTCCGCTTTTCTTTTTTTCATTTCTGATGCAATTAAAGCGCTATTCCCACCTTGTTCTTCAATTTTTGAAATAATGTTTAAATAACTTTTCTCATCCCGGTTCTGGCTGAGTTTAAATACATTTTCTAATTTCTCTGCTTTAATTTCAAAACCGGTAATTGCCGGCATCATCTTACTCAAAAAATGTTCCGGAAGATTGTCAAAAAATGTTGGCGATTCTGTGTTACCTTTTTCAAATTTTAAAGTCAATTTTCGCATAAACGCTGCCAGTTCATCATTCGTCATAAAATTGACCTGTCCGGTAATATGAACACTCATGTAATTCCAGGTGGAACCAATTTGCGGGTTGCTGTACCAGGATGCACTTACATAACAACTCGGTCCTGTGAACACAATCAATGCGTTCGGATTTTCTATGAAAGCTTTATGATGGTCGGTGTTTCGCATAATGTGTCCTTGCAGATACAGTTCACCATTTCTTTCTTCGGGTAATACAGGTATCTGTGTTGCAACCTGTGTACCCGATAAGTAACTCCCTGTCATAAAGGCAAATGGATTTTCTTCTATGAAATCCAAAATTGTTTGCTTGTCTTTTTCTTTGAAGTATGAAAAGTTATACATCGTTTTCTTAAGTTAATTTTTTTTAATAAATATTATGTGAGTATCTTTCTCTGTTAGTGACACTTCACTTTCAGCCGCTGTAAAAGTAATTTAAATGCACGAAAATTTAAGTTTACTCATCGCCGCTATTTCTTAATCATGTTGTTAGCAGTAACTCTTGTCTTTCGTTGTCGCGTCTTTTCGCTGCGAAAGTTATTGTCTGTCCACTATGTAATTCAGCTCAGTTACCCCGCAGGTAAATTGTCGGGTAGTAGGCAATAGTTTTAGTTTTATTTTGTCTTTTATGTCTGCAAACAATGGAATACCTCGTCCAAGAATAACTGGATTAACAAATAGCCAGAAGCCGTCAATTAAGTTAAGCTGAATAAGTGAATGTGTTGCTGTCGGGCTGCCAAAAAGCAGGATGTCATTACCTGACTGTTGTTTTATTTCATTTATTCTGTCCGGAAGGTTGTCGCTAATAATTTTTGTGTTAGTCAAACCCGCGTCTTTCAATGTTTTTGATAAAACAACTTTATGAACTTTGCTATACCACTTAGAATGTTCAATGTCGTGCCTGGTCGCTGCCGGCTTGTCTCCTGCGGTTGGCCAGTAATTTTCCATCATCTGGTAAGTTACTCTGCCATATATTGCAGTGTCGCCCTCGCTTATCCGCTTACCGGCATAATCAAAAATTTCTTCATCAACTTTTATCCAGTCCATTTCTCCGTTCAGTCCAGATACAAAACCGTCAAGCGATATGTGCATAAATGAAATTATTTTTCTCATATAGTTCTATTTATTATTTTTGTTTAAGGTTAATTAATTTCTTTTTACAATGACCGCCAAGGTTTTTTGGCTTTTCATACGGTGTTGAATAAAAAGTACAAAGTTTAAGTTTACTATAAAAGTTAATTGAAAGTAAAAATGTTAAACTCAGTACTAAATCTGCACTGATGCAAAACCATGGTTTACTGCTGCTCGCTGTTTATTCTATTATAAACTCGGTGAATGTCGTTCCGTTGAATTTGCAAATGCCATTGCCGTCTGTCCCAAACCAAAGTTCTCCGTTATTGTCCTTATAAATTGTATTTACTGCATTGCTCGTAAGTCCGTCTTTGGTGGTATAATTAGTCAAAACGTTACCATCATATTTCCAAACTCCTACTGCAACTGTTCCAATCCAGATATTTCCTTTTATGTCCTCGTTTATGGAATATACACGAGCCAAAGTCTCTGAGTCAGATTTTCCGGTGGCTCTAAAGTCTTTATTGCCCAGTCCTTTTTCTTCGGTAAAATTTATTAAAGTATTGCCGTCATATCGGAACAGACCTGAACCATTATTTCCGAACCAAAGGCTGCCTTTGCTGTCTTCAAAAATACTGAGAACCGCTGGTCCTGCAAGTCCTTTATCTGCAAACCAGGTAAGTGATATTCCGTCATAATGACATACGCCCTGAGCTTGCGTGCCAAACCATACATTTCCTTTCTTGTCTTTCAAAATGCAATATACACTATATCGGCTAAGACTAAACGGAGATTTGTTCTGTTTTTTAGAATTTACACTTGATGGGTTAAACTCCAAATAGACAAGTCCCTGATTGCTGTATCTAAACACTCCACCACCGGCGTAAAACCACAGGTCGCCGGGTTTTGATTTCCAGTCGTTATCAGATCCGTTAGTTATTTTTATATTGTTGGTATTGGTTAATGTCATGAGATTTTTACCGTCAAATTTACTAACACCAAATCCTCCTGTTCCGAACCAAATGTTTCCCAAATCATCTTCCTGAATGCTCTGCACCTGATTGTCTGCAAGTCCGTCTTTTACCGTAAATTGAGTCAACAATTTTTTATCGTAACGATATACGCCTGCTCCATTTGTGCCAAACCAATACGTGCCATTTTTATCTTGAAAAATACTACGTATGTTCTTGTCAATGGCATTTACAGTTGTTGCAGTGAATGCGTTAACTTGCTTTGATGTTTGAGCCGTTGAAGAATGCCTTTCCTCTTTATTATTTGAATTGTCGGATTGAACTTGTCCTTTGCAGGAAATCAAACAGGTAAAAAGTAAAGCAGAAATTGTCAGCTGTGTCAAAATTATTTTTAAGTTCCTCATTTTAGTGTTTAATTTCTGACCGGTCGTCACGAGTTGCCGCTAACGGTTACAGCTACAAGAAGTTGGCGATTTCGAAGCACAAAACTGTCTGCCACCACAAAACTTGATACAAAGCACAAAGCTTTATTTAACCCCTGAACCGCCAATTTCTTGTAGGTGCTGTTTGCGGTTCGTTGTTTTTCTTCTTGAGATAATGTGTGTTTCATTCTTGATAACCTTTTTGTTTTAGCCGTTTAGAAATCCACCAATAATTTCCACTTGGGTCAATTATTCCAGATTGCCTGTCATCATAAGGCATATTTTCTGGCTCAAATTCGGATTTAGCCCCATTTTCTAATGCTCTTTTGTGCATATCATCAACATTGTCAACAAACAAATACAATGCAGTTCTCATATTTAAAAACTGTTCTCTTGCTTGACTAATCATAAAACAAGTGTCACCAATTTGCAAAATACAATTTGCAATGTCATTATTTGCCGGATTAATTGAACGATTGATTTCTATAGCAAAAAAGGCTTTTTTTAAAAAATCAATTAATTCTTTTGGATTGTCAACAAATAGGTATATTGTCATGGTATGAAATCCAATCGGTTTGTATGTCTCAAATATTTTTTCCATTTCTGTAATAATTTTATGTTATGAATGTCGTTCTACAATGACCGATAACGGTTTGGGGCTTGACGAAGTGGGGGTTTAGAAGCACAAAAGTTTAATAAACCACGAATGATGACAGAAGCACAAATGTTCAAATTCAGCGCGTCTTCCCCCATTACACCAAACCCTTGTTAGCTGCAGTTTTTCTTTTCTTACGCCATCTTGCTACTCCAATAAGAAAAAGTATAATTAAAAGTATTCCGACTAACGCAATTTTTATTGTCTTTCCTAACAGCATACTAAAAAGCAAAGTATCTACTTTTCCAGTATGTAAATACACCCAATCACTGGCAATTCTTGTAGCCAAATCCGGATTACCTGTTTCCAAAACTATTATTCCGTCACCTGTAACTGGATTAATTCTTATTGCAGTATTAATTGGAGGTGTGCTTTTACCATCATGACCAAAAATATCCTCATTGTTTTCAATATCTATGTAAAGCATACATCCTAAACCATAAATTTTCTCACCCATCATGTCCCAATGTCCTTCTCTCATTAACTTCAAACTTTCTGGCACTAATTGTCCCCTGCCAATTTGTTCACCGTCTTTTCCTTTAAGAAAAATTTGAAAAAATGTTTCTAAATCTGCTAATGAAGTGTAAAGTGATGTCGCTGCTAATGAAGTGTAGTAATAATGAGGAGCAGTTGTTTTATCTGAATTGTAGAACTCACATAGCCTGTTTTTTAATGAATCGTTTAATATGTAGGTACTACTGGTCATGTTTAAGGGAGTGAACAAATTGGAAGTCATAAATTCATTAAAAGACTGTCCGCTTGTCTCTTCTACTATTAATTGTAAAAGCGTAAAACCTCCGCCTGAGTATTTCCAGGTGGAATTTGGTTCTACACCTACTCGTACTTCTCCGCTAATTCCCTTGTCCGCATCTTTTGCCTTAGTAAGTGAAGATTCAATAGTTTGTACAGAGTCTCGGTTTTCAAAACCGCTATAGCCAAGTCCATCAGTTAAACCAGCAGTGTGACTTAACAACCTTCGAACTGTCACCTGCTCATTATTAAATTCACTTGGTGGCAATTGCCATCTTTTTAGATAACGACTGACAGGAGTATCTAAATTAATTTTTCCTGATTCAGTTAATTTCATTATCCCTACTGCTGATACAAATTTTGACAGAGAAGAAACTTGAAAAATTGTGTTCCTGTCAATTGGTTTGTTGTAAGAAATGAAAATCTCTTTATCAACTTTGCCATCCTTCATAATTGCCATTGCAAAGTTTCCTACAAATTCTTTTTGAGTAGTCTCTTTGACTTCGGTAATAAATGATTCTGTGTCTTTGTTTTTTGTAATTGGGTTGTGCCACCAGCCATTTAAAAGTCCATTTAAAACAATGATAGCCCAACCAATGGTCAAAATTAAAGTTGCGATTGTGTATTTGATAAATCTCTTCATATTTCTTTATTGCTTTTTTAATGAGACTACTATTTCTCTGTCGTTGCTTTGTTCTGTAAAATCGCCGCTAACGATTAAATACCCGCAACAAACTTATACCTGCATATATATGCAAAGCAGTTTGCGGCTTGCGCAAGTGGCGGTTGCGTAAATTTAAATGATCTTGTCAATCGGCGATTGTATTTTGTTGATATGTTCGTTGCTTACGTGAGTGTATATCATGGTTGTCCGCAAACTTTTATGTCCGGGCAGTTTCTTTATTGACAGAATATCTGTTCCGCCTTCTAATAAATGTGTAGCAAATGAATGTCTCAGAGAATGTATGCTTCTTTTTTGTGATCCCTGACTTTATACTGGAGTTTTTTATTATTGCCTGTATGCTTCTCGAACTGTAAACACCTTCGTCTTGACCTTCGAACAAATAATGTCAGTTCGCCCGCTGAGTACCCGCGTCAAAAGACTTCGTTATTTTAAAATATATGCAGTGCGGGAGACTCAGCGGGGACAAAGTGGCGGACTTAGAAGTACTTCACTGTCAACCAGGCACAAATGTTTATCAGAATACTACCGTTCAATCTACAACTGAACCCGCCATTAAGCCAAACCGCAGTTAGCATCAGTGTTAATTTGTCAATCCACTTTTATTTCAAATCGAATCGGTCTGCATTCATAACTTTAACCCATGCGTTTATAAAGTCTCTTACAAATTTTTCTTTGTTGTCGTCCTGCGCATAAACTTCAGCATAAGCTCTCAGAATTGAATTAGACCCAAATACCAGATCTATCCGTGTCGCTGTCCATTTTGTTGCTCCGGTTTTTCTGTCCACGATATTATATAAATTATCAGAAACCGGTTTCCATGAGTATTTCATATCCGTAAGATTTACAAAGAAGTCGTTGCTTAGAACACCTTCTCTGTCTGTAAATACCCCATGTTTGCTTCCTCCATAATTTGTTTCTAAAACACGCATTCCACCAATCAAAACAGTCATTTCAGGTGCTGTTAGACCCATTAGCTGAGTTCTGTCAAGGAGCAGTTCTTCCGGTTTTACCGCATAGTCTTTTTTAAGCCAGTTTCTGTAGCCGTCATGTATAGGTTCCAGCACAGCAAAAGACTCGGCATCCGTCATTTCGTCTGTTGCATCACTGCGTCCGGCGTTGAAAGGAACTTTAACATTTACACCTGCTTCCTGAGCTGCCTTTTCAATAGCTGCACTTCCGCCCAACACGATCAGATCTGCAATACTTACTTTTTTGCTGAAACCGGATTGAATTTCATTAAGCGCTTTCAATACTTTCTGCAAACGCGATGGTTCGTTGCCTTCCCAGTCTTTCTGAGGTGCTAAACGAATTCGGGCTCCGTTTGCACCGCCTCTGAAGTCAGAGCCTCTGAATGTTCTTGCGCTGTCCCAGGCTGTATTGATAAGTTCTGATCGGGTTAAACCACTGTTCAATAATTTTGTTTTTAAATCTTCAATTTCAGCATCAGTCAGGTTGTAATCATAAGCTGCTGGTACAGGATCCTGCCAGATCAGATCTTCTTTTGGCGCATCTGCACCGAGGTAACGGCTTCTCGGACCTAAATCGCGATGCGTTAATTTGAACCATGCTCTTGCAAAAACTTTTTCAAAATATTCCGGATCTTTATAAAAACGTTCTGAAATTTTACGGTATTCCGGATCCATTTTCATAGCCATATCTGCATCAGTCATAATTGGATTCTGGCGTTTGTCCGGATTATAAGCATCTAAAGGTTTATCTTCTTCTTTGATTTTAACCGGTTCATACTGCCATGCACCTGCCGGACTCTTTTTAACTTCCCATTCGTGATTGAGTAACATATCGAAGTATCCGTTATCCCACTTTGTTGGATTTGTTGTCCATGCGCCTTCCAGACCGCTTGTAACTGTATCATCAGCATTTCCTTTTCCTTTCGGATTCATCCATCCAAAACCCTGATTCTGTATCTCTGCTCCTTCGGGACTTTGACTTAAAAGATCAGGATCACCGTTTCCATGTGACTTACCAACTGTATGTCCGCCTGCTGTCAATGCTACCGTTTCCTCATCATTCATCGCCATACGTTTGAATGTCATTCTTACGTCCTGAGCTGTTTTCAGTGGATCCGGGTTTCCGTCCACTCCTTCAGGGTTTACATAGATCAAACCCATTTGAACTGCAGCTAAAGGATTTTCCAGAGTCTCGCGGTCAGTATCATTTGCATAACGGTTTTTAGTTGCTGCAAGCCATTCTTTTTCTGTTCCCCAGTTGACGTCTGTTTCAGGATGCCATATATCTTCTCGTCCTCCTGCAAAACCGAATGTTTTGAATCCCATAGATTCGTAAGCCATATTTCCGGCTAAAATGAATAAGTCAGCCCATGAAATTTTGTTGCCGTATTTTTTCTTGATCGGCCATAACAATCTACGTGCTTTGTCCAGATTGGCATTATCCGGCCAACTGTTAAGCGGAGCGAATCGCTGATTTCCGGTGTTGCTTCCGCCCCGTCCGTCTGCAATGCGGTAAGTTCCGGCCGAATGCCATGCCATTCGGATCATCAAACCTCCGTAATGACCCCAGTCTGCCGGCCACCAGTCCTGACCTTCAGTCATAAACGCTTTTAAGTCATTTTTCAAAGCTTCCAGATCAAGTTTTTTAAATTCTTCCTTATAGTTGAAATCTTTTCCAAGCGGATTGGTTTTAGTATCATTCTGATTTAATATATCCAGTTTGAGTGCCTTTGGCCACCAGTCCATTACAGAATCTATTATCTCTGTGTTAGCCCCGTTCATTACCGGACATTTTCCTGTTTTTGAATCGTTCATTGTCTTTATTGTTTAAGTTTTAAATTTAATTATTATTAGATAGATCAAAACTTTGCACCTAACGTTTTCGGGCTTTGCGTTCGGGGGTTTCTGAGCACTAATGCTTATTCGGAGAACTGCACTTTCTTTAACCGCAAAACTGCCTGCCCGTCCGGATTGAAATGCAGGCGGGTCTGCGAAGTACGGCTGCGAAATAGCAACAGCTTATCGCAAATGTGTTGTTTCTGTCCCCGCTGCCTGCCCTGTGGGAGTCTCCCGCATTGTTACATTTTTAAAGCAACAAAAAATTTTGATGCGGGGAATCAGTGGATATCAGCTCAGCATAATTATATAATTTACAATTAGCCTTTTCCCCTGAATCATAGAACCCCGCACTTGAATATTTATAATCAAGGTAGTGCTCAACAAGTTTCCATTTCCCTGATACAGGATTCTTATGTATATAATTTAGTTTCTGTCTCACAAATTTTTCAGTTATAATTTTTATGATAATACTTCGCTAATGTCAGTTCGCCCGCTGAGTCCCTTCGTCAATATATTTTGTTGATTTATAATATATGCTATTCGAAAGACTCCCACAGGGCAGGCAGCGGGAACAAGAATTTTAACATTCTATTTCGTTAATGTCAGTTATATCCGCTGAGTCCCCGCGTCAAGATATTTTGTTAATTTAAAATAAAAGCAATGCGGGAGACTAAGCGGGAACAATATAAGAATTAAGGTTTTAAAAGTTACAGCGAACGTTTTGCTGACTTGCTACAGTCGGGCTTTATGCCACAAACACTCTGCCACCAGCGTCCAGGTTATGGCTTTCTTTGAAATTAAAAAGAAATTTTGTCACCAATGAAAGGGTGAATTTGAACCGAATCTATTCCAGTTCTGCAATTTGCTGTTTCAAAAAATCCATTAGTTCCTTTATATAAGCCGGGGAAGAGTTAAATTCAATTCCTGCAGCTTTATATAACTCCGGAACAGTTCGGGTATTACCAAGGCTTAGTGCTGTTTTGTATTGTTCCAGCGCTATCACGGGGTCTTTTTTATAATTACGCCACAAAGCAATAGCCCCAAAATCACTGAAACAATAAGCAGCCATATATAATGGAAGAGTATATATTGCCATATTTTTCTGAAAGCCGCTACTAAAAATATTTTCGTAACCCGAATAATCGATTATTCCACCCGTGTATTGTCTATGATATTCTGTCCATTTATTATGCCTTTCTTCTGTAGAATGTGTGGGATTTTCATACATCCATAATTGAAAGGTCTCAGCCATTGAATATAAAGGCAACACCTTTATAATTTCTTTCAACTTTGCTTTTTTAGCCTGCTTCAAATCCTCTGGATTCAGATAAAAGATACCCCAGAATTCCATACTTATTAACTCCATAGCTTTGGAGGCTACTTCAGCAATTTCCAATGGTACATCTCTAAAAAAAGAATATTCCATATCAGCACAAAGCATTGAATGTATAGCATGTCCTCCTTCATGTATTAAGGTATTTAAATCACTGGCTGTGTTATTATTATTATGAAGAATAAACGGAACCTTTGTTTCCGGGAGATAAGTAGTGTAAGCTGCACCTTTCATTTTATTTATCCTGGGATCTAAATCAAAATTACCTGTTTCTTTCATTCGTGCAAGTCCGGTACCAAAATATTCATCAATGTGGTTAAAACATTGAATGGTCTTATTTAGTAGTTCTTCGGTGTTTTCAGAAGGTTTGAGCGGAGGGCGGTCAGTAAGCGGAACTTGTGAATCCCAGGGTCTCAAAACATCTAATTGCAAAAGTCTTTTTCGTTCTTCCTTTATCTGTATCTCCATAGGCACCACAATATCTGCAATCGAACTATACATCTGCCTGCATTCTTCTATGGAATAATCAAACCTTCCCCAATCAGCAAACTTATAAGAGTTATAATTATCAAAGCCGGCATTCTTCGCTATCTTATGCCGTATAGCAATTAGTTTTGATAATAAATCATCCAGCTTTTCAGAGTCCTGTAATAATACTTCCGATGCTATTTGAAAGATCTGTTCTCTCTTAGTTCGGTCTCTGTCTTCCAAAAGCACACTCATACGATCAAGGGGTAGTTGTTTCCCCTCGTAATTAAAGGTCTGTGTCCCAATAATTTGGGTATATTTATTTTGTAAGATTGCTTCTTCGCCAAGTAATGTATCGTTTTCAGCATTGTATGTCTCAAGGTCGCTTTTAATTTTTCTGAAAGCAGGAAAAAAATCCTCCTCATCTATTTCTTCAAAAAAGGGACTATCGGTTAATTTTAATTTGAATTTATTTTCATAAGCTAAAATACCTGGTTGAAGGAGAGTCACAAACTTCTCATACGCCTTCGCTGTATCTTCATCATTTGTTTTGGTTGTAGTGTTAATGCCTAACCTTGTCATGTACTCACCTACAGCATCCCCTAATTCATCGCAATGTTTAAGCCATGATTTCAGATCTTCTTTATTTTTAATTGTCTCGTTTTCCAACTTATCGTAATAAGGTTTCAGGTTTTGCCATTGGCTGATATCCAGATTCTGCGGAAGGAAGTTTCTTTTTGAAGTGTTCAGTGCTATCATAATTTATAAATTTTAATTGTTTGAGAAACTGAAAAAGACATTACAAATAACGGTTGGCGATATGAAACTCAGCAATTTATTGGTTGCTATCTTGTTTATCGGGATAAACGAAACTACGGGAACTGAACTTGCAAATAACACTCAAAGCTATGATATATGACTCCTGTTACATACCTTAATTCCTTTTTTAAATTTTTTATTCAGTCGTTTCATATCGTTTACTGACTTCATCCCAGTTAATTACATCCCAGATAGCTGAAAGGTAGTCAGCTCTTTTATTCTGGTATTTTAGATAATATGCATGCTCCCAAACATCAATTCCCAGAATTGGTCTTCCTGGTTTTTCAGCTAAGTCCATTAGCGGATTATCCTGGTTTGATGTTGAAGAAATAAAAAGTTTGTTGTCTTTATCTAAAGAGAGCCAGGCCCAGCCGGATCCAAACTGATTAGAAGCGGCAGTATTCAATAATATTTTCAAGCTGTCTACTGATCCAAACTGCTGATTAATTGCCTGAAGCAGACGCTCAGATGGCTGTGTGTTTTTATTTGGAGTCAGAATAGTCCAGAACAACGAATGATTGTAGTGACCACCGGCATTGTTTCTTACAGCTGTAGAATATTTAGAGATATTCTTTATTATTTCCTCTAATGATAAATTTTCAACCGCTGTACCTTCAAGCGCTTTGTTCAGGTTATTAACGTAGGCCTGATGATGTTTTGAATGATGAATTTGCATTGTTTGTGCATCAATAACAGGTTCAAGCGCATCATACGCATAACCTAACTGAGGCAATTCAAACTTTGATTGTGCGTTAATGGTAAATACACAAGTAATCGTTGCAATAATGCAAATGATTAAAGATTTAATTTTCATATTGTTTATGTTTAGTTTAATTTATGATTTTTTGTTCAATGCATGCAGGTATTGTTTCGGCTTGGCGAAGGTGGGAGATTTTCACCACAAATGTTGATGCGGATAACTGAACCGCCACTTTTGGGTAGTTGCTGTTATATGTCATTTTTATACTTCGATTTGATAAATTCTTGATTCTTCTTTCCAGGGATGATAACCTTGTCCAATATATTCAAATCCATATTTTTCATAATAACCTATATGGTCAGTACACAAATTCAAGTATTTAAATCCGAAAAATTTTGTGTCTTCTTTGGCTTTTTCAATGAGTAATGAACCGAAAGCATTTCCTCTATGCTTTTCTTCAATATAAATTGCGCAAACCCAAGGATATAAATCCATTCTACTTATAAAGTCATTTGTTATTAATCCGGCACACCCAATTATTTCCCCATTTTTTTCCAATAAATACCAATGAGGTAAAAATTGTGTTGCATCAATACTGTTCGAAATACAATCTTCATAAATAATTGGCGAAATTTTGGACCAACTTTTCTGAAAATATTTTACTGCTTTTTCTTTGTATTCAGGATTTTGCCTTATTGATATTATCTTCATTAAAAATTTGTTTTTTTTACATTCGTTCATTTAAAATGCCATATAACGTCTGCATTGACGCTTTTCGCCAAACCGGTTAATTAAAGGTAAAAAATACTTATTAAGTCAAAATTTTACTATCTAACAA
Source organism: Bacteroidota bacterium (assembly GCA_018266895.1). Classification (GTDB taxonomy): domain Bacteria; phylum Bacteroidota; class Ignavibacteria; order Tepidaquicellales; family Tepidaquicellaceae; genus JAEUSI01. The sequence continues at coordinate 8,390 of JAFDZQ010000017.1, read as the reverse complement.
TTTAAAGTTTGTTGGATATTCTAAAAGTTATATAATACTCTGACTAAATTTATCTATGTTTCTAATTATACTCTCTCCACGGCTCCGCCAATAAACTCACATTCTATGAAGTTTAAAGTTCTAATGATTATCTGTCCTGTCAGAAAAATTACCGGATCATTACTGATGCCATAAAACTTTTTGTTGTTCGATGGTTTTTTAACTCAACTTTTGTTCTATTTGAAATACGTTTCCTTCTGGATCTTCTCCATCACAAAATAGTGAGTTTATACCATCGAATGATTTAATGTCTCCAATTAATACTCCCTTTTCAATAAGTCGCTGTCTAAAATTTTCTAAGTTATCGTTTATATAAAAGACTAGTTTTATATTGCTCTCAACTCTGAATTCTTCTCCCTCGTTTGGCTCGTAACCTTGTCCAATTTTATGTATAGCTAATTCCATTTGTCCTGCGTTTAAAACGATCCACTGGTTCGTAATTTCCTCAATCACTGAGAAGCCAAAATTCTCAACGTAAAAGAATTTTAATTTTTCAATAAAGTGTCCAAAAATGATGATTCGTCCTAATGAAAATTTCATTTGTTGTCCCTTGTTATGTTTAGTTGCCTATGTTGTCCAAAAAAATTGCGCTCAATGTTTGCATTGACACATTTCGCCAAACCGGTTAATTAAAGGTAAAATTTGTATTATGTCAAAATTCTCCTATCTAATACAGTTAGCATTAGTTTTATTACAAATTTTAAATGATAATGTATCACATCAGCGAATTTATTAAGAAACTTAATAAATATTTTAAATCAGAAAACAAACACACTCTCTCCACGGCTCCGCTATTAAACTCACATTCTATGAAGCTTAAAGGTTTGTAAATACTTAATCCTGTCAGAAAGATTACAGGTTCATCTCTGCTGTTACAAAACTTATTTATTCATAATCTTTACATAGCTGATCTCAGTTCTGAAATGTTTCCTGGGTAATTGTATGAATAAATTCTTTCCTTAAAAATTTTTTTTAACAAAGTTCACTGCGTTGATCTTTGAAGATTCCTTTCTACCACGAATTACACGAATTCTCACTAATTACATTAAAAATAAATTTTTAAATTCGTGTAATTAGTGAAATTAGTGGCAAAGCTTTTTATTCAATCCTGAAGCGGTCTGATTGATTTATAATGTAAAATCATTTAGATGTATAATGCAATAATCATTTCAAAGTTTTATAATCATATTACTTTCTTCACACTCCGAACTGCTGAAGATGATGATCGAGATGTTTGTAAAATAAATTATTCCATTCGGTTGTATTAAGAGGTCCGAATGAGGGTGATTCTTTCTTGTCAAAATGACTCTCACCAAGCTCCTGTGTTTTATTAATGTAACTGATCAGTCTCTGCTTTTCCTTTTCAAAATCCTTTGTGCCGGTGATTATGAACTGCGGGGCAGTCCGGCTGCTGTGAGGAAACGGAGTTTCGCCTGTTACTTTGTTTTTGATCATTGTCTTTAATATGAATTTCATAAAAGCATTCGGCTTCGGATGAATGTTTTCATAAATCATCTCGTAAGATACGTTGCAGTGTGCAAGCATCTGCTCCGCGCTCATCTTTCCCCAGAGCGGCTGTGTGTCCGGAGTTAGTTTGCTGATCCTTTGTATGATCTCATCTGTAACAGGTTTTGTGAAAATGTTGGGAAATGGCATAATGATTTGTTTGAGTATTTTAAAATAGTTTTGTCAATTTAATTTATGCTTCAAATATATTCAATGTTATTTATTTGAATACGGAATGATACATGTCACATCCGTCCAAAACGTTGAATATTTGTTCAAGAAACTAAAACTATATTGTAAATCAAATGTCTTGTTTCTCACAGATTACACAGATTAACACAGATAAGACTCTACATATTTTTTACTATTTTTGAAAACTCGGGTAAGAGTATAAGTGTGTATGTATCTGTGAAAATCTGTGCCATCTGTGAGAGAAAAGCTTTGTTTTGTTTTTTAAATATAAAAATGATTAAACTTCTGGTTTAGTTTTAAATGTCCGGGGAATTCTGTTTGAAATTGTATTCATAACTAACTTTGTTTAATTAACCCGAAACGATTTGGACAGCACTGGATATATGTTCATAATTGAAAATTCTAATTTTACTTTGATGACCGCTTTGATCATTGAAGATTTATTTCCGCCACGAATTTCACGAATTCGCAGTAATTTTAATGAATAACAAATTTTTCAAATTCGTGTTAATTATTGAAATTAGTGGCAATGTTTTTCCCGCCACGAATTCACACTAATTTGTACTACAAAATATGAATGGATCCCCGACAAAAGATTTCGGGGATGACAAAGTGTAAAAAGTTTATATCAAAAGTTTTAAATAATTAATTAAAATACATCTCTGCTTGAGGAGAAGTTGTTCATTTCTCTCCTTTTTTAAGCGGCTTTGCAAGGGAATATATAATCGAAGCGACAAGAATAAGAGCTATTATGCTTAATGAAAATACTATCGGGATTTTGTAAAGATCAATTATCAGCATTTTAAATCCGATAAATATCAGAATGAGAGAAAGTCCTATCTTGAGGTAATGGAATTTATGCATTATACTCGCAATTGCAAAATACAATGTCCTTAAACCGAGTATTGCAAAAATATTTGAAGTGTAGATGATGAAAGGGTCAGTTGTTACTGCGAATATTGCCGGTATTGAATCAAACGCAAAGACAAGATCTGCGAACTCAACTGCCACAAGCACAACCAGCAGGGGAGTTGCGAATTTCTTTTTATTGATCGTCACTATGAACTTTCCGTCATGATATTCGTGTGTGACCGGAAAAAGTTTTTTAAATGTTCGTATAATTATATTATTCTCCGGCTCTATTTCCTTGTCAGTCTGAAATGCCATCTTGAATCCTGTGAACAGCAGAAATCCGCCGAATATATATATTATCCATCCGAACTTTGCTACCATAAGCGCACCGATACCTATGAGTATTGCGCGGAGTATCAGAGCCCCGAGCACTCCCCAGAATAAAACTTTATGCTGATACAGTGCGGGAACTTTGAAATATGAAAACAGAAGTACAAATACAAAAATGTTATCAACGCTTAATGATCTTTCAAGCAGGTAACCGGTGAAAAACTCAAGAGCTTTCTGCTCGCCCATGTCATAGTAAATAAATACATTGAATATCAGAGCCAGTATTACCCAGATTGCGCTCCATATCAGAGCTTCCTTCACTTTAATTGTGTGCGGATTTCTCTGAAATACTCCGAGATCCAATGCAAGCATCAGTATTATGAAGACATTAAAACCTATCCATAATATTAATTCGTGTGACAATTATTTATATTAATTTTATTTACAATCCTGCAAAATAAATTTTTATAAATTCAAATTAAAAGAACTTATTAATGCTTAGTAAATTATACTTTTTATTCTGTAAAACGTATTTATTATTAATTCCGGTTAATTTGACCCATCACAAACAGTCAAATTGCTACAGTGTCTCAAAACAATTAAACATTCTTTTAACACAGGGACACAAAGTCACAGAGAGATTTATTTTCAAATTATAATTGCTCTGCGTCTCCGCCTGCCTCGCTGAAAGCGTGCTTGACTCGCTGAAAGCGAGAGGCTGTGGATTCCCGCCAGGAGCACGCGGGAATGACAATCCGAGGGGTGTTAGTTTTTCAGAAGCATCTATGTTATTAATAAATATGAAGTGAGATAAATATATGAAGATTTTAATAAAAATTTCGAAACTAAAAAATGGATTGAAAATATAATTAGTGGGAATTAGTATAATTCTTGGCGGGAAACAAACTTAAAAGATGAAAGCAGTATACTTAAATATATTATTTCAAACCACGGATTGCTTTAATTGTAAATAAAGCCCAGCCGTTGTGCGCAACTTCTTTCTTTGCCGGGAGTTCGCTGAGATCAAACCAGTCAAGCTCTGATATTTCATCAGACTTTACAATGTCGAGATAATTATTTATTTCAGCTTTGTAATGAAAAACCAGATGCCAGGAAGAATCCTTTCCTTTAAATGATTCAATATGATCAAGCGCAGGATTTATATTTGAAAGATTCAATTGCTCAAGAAGTATTCTGTCAGCAGCTTCATCCGGATGTTCAAATTCCTTCAGCAGATCATCAGGAAGGAACCATCCCGCCTGATGATCGTATTTGTTTTCATCTTTGTATTTTAAAAGCAAAACTTCGTTGCCTGTAAAAAGCGCAACATCTGCTATAAGTTTATATTTTATGTCAGGCATGTATAATCGTTTAGGGTTAAATTCGCCACCAATCGCGGCGAAAAAATAATAAAATAAAAACTTCTGAAAAACACCGATTGTAATTCCCGCTAGCTACATAATGTCCGAAAATAAATTGAAAGAAAAACCTCAAAGTCTCTAAGGCTCAAAGAATCTTGTTTTGAAAGTTTTTAACTTAGAGTCTTAGAGACTTTGAGTTTATTCCTTTGTTTTCAGACAGCCTGCACCTGGCGGAAGTTTAATCAGCTAAAAGAAATTAATGGATCCCCGACAAAAGATTTCGGGGATGACAAAGTAAAAAGTTTTTTATCAGAAACTTCAAAATAATTAATAAAGATACACAGCTGCTTATGGCAAGGTTATTCATTTAAATAAAATTTATTCTTTTATTCTTACATCAGGGTGTAATTTTAGTTATGTATATATAAGAATTTCTTTCTGCAATGATAACATCATCGGCGTCCACAATCCTGTCTCCGTTCAGATCAGCGGATGAATAGCCTTCAAAAAGTTCAAAAGCGAAATTGGAAACTATAGCGTTATCCATGCAGTCAACTATTCCGTCCTGATTAATATCCGAGCTGTAAACGCAGTACTTGCTGCCCTTCAGTATCATATTATTTCCGTATGCCTGTGAAGCTGATGTAGTAAAATTGAAATTTGTAACAGCTCCGTTTGTGATAGTCACTCCCGGATTCCTGCTCCAGGTTTCGATAAGACTTTTTCCTGTAAGCGCAAGAAAATAAGTACCAGAAGGCGCATTGCCGAAAGTAAATTTCCCCGAAAGAGTATTGGAGTCTATGACTGCCGCTGAAGAATCTCTTTTAAGATAAGGATAGTAATTGTTTCTTAAATATATTTTAACTGTATCTTTTCCGTAGTGTTTGTTAGTTACAGTGTTAAGATATCCTTCGATTGCCATTGTTACATTTACTGTTGAAGGAGAATAAGCGCTGACAGGAAAGTTATGAAAAGACAAAGCTCCTATCTTTTTTGGATTTTTTAAAAAAGGACCTTCATATACCAACGAATCAACATGAGTCCATACAGTCGGCAGATAAGTAATTTTTGTTGCATTACTTGAAGAGTAAAGTCTGAGTTTCAGAGTGTCGCCTGAAACCGATCCGGAACTGACAACTCCCGTTGCTCCGTCAAGATAAAAATAGTCTTTCATGCTTTGCCCCAGTGTATCTGCAGGCCAGTAACTGATCTTGGAATTATTAAAAAGCAGAAAAATTTCATTTTTCTGGGCATTGGAAAACCATGCAGCTTTAATATCCGGAGGCAGTATATCTGTTGTATCAGATGAATTATAAAGATCTTTTTCTACAAGATTTAAAACATAATCCGTTAAATTTATGTATCCGTTATAACTGTAATGACAGCCGTCGTAATTCGGGAAACCTGCCGTTGACATAAGTCTGATATCAGGATAAGCCTTCGGGAGACATCTCTGTACTTCCCTGAGCTGACTTGCATAAGGTTCAGAGCAGCATGGACGTGTCTGAAATAAAAATATTTTTTTAAAACCGGGATAATTTTCTTTCCACGAATAATACAGATCTGAAAAATTATTGTAATAGTTCATCCAGCTTAGACCGCCATCTGATTCTCCCTGATACCAGAATACAGCTTTTATATTTCCTGCAAGCCCTGACTTGTTCACTCTGTAAAGAAGTTTGCCGTAAATGGAATTAAGATCTGTCTGATCCACGTCATTCCTTAAATGCATTTCAATTGTAGTGCTCGCCCTGCCGCCGTTAATAATGCATGTGGGAATTCCGTAAGATTCTTTTATAAGCCTCTGAAGCTGAAGTCCCCATACACCTACATTGTTAGGACCCGACCAGTAATAAACAGAACCGTCCGCTTTCGAATAACCCCAGTTCGTATCAGCAGGATTATAAGCAGTCGAATTGTAATTACTTGTCTGAACGCCGAACGATCTGCAGAATTCATTTTTATATGTTGCCTGAACATCAGTCGGATGTGAATTAGACTGGCCGCATATAATGAATGCATCACCGCATACAACACTGTCAGCGGTATAGATATGAGAATTTGAACTGCCTGATTTCAGATACAATTTGAATTTGTATTCTGATAGTTCGGAATGAATTTTCTGGGAAAATGTAAATGACGATACGCCCCCGGAATAATTAAGCTTGACAGACTTTCTTTTATGGTAAACATTATTCCTGTAAACTTCTGCAAATACTGAATCATAACCCGAAGTATATAATTTACCGGAGAAAGTAACTGATGCAGAATCCTGATTATCTCTTGCGAAGAACTGAAGAGTTCTCGGAAGCTGATAATAAGTAATTACTGCTGTGATACCTGATGTTTCATTTATATTGCTGATACCGGAAGAATTCACGGATTGGTTACTGAAGCATAATCCAACTTCAGAATTAATATTTGTAATAAATATTAATAATGCGATTAGCTGTAAAAAATATTTTTTTGGGATCATTCGAATCTAGTTATCTACCTTTTATTTTCTTTTTTGGGGAAAGAAAAAAACCAGCAAAATTAATAAAGATTAAGGAATAGGATACAAGGATTTTAATGATATTAATTACCGGGTGGTAAATAATTACCCCTTTCAAAATTGATTAACGAAAATTTTTATTGAGGATCAAAATATAAAATATATATTAGAATAAAAACCTATTTTATATTTTTTTTTGTTTTACAATTTCAGGAAAATTAAATATTGCAGAAGTATAACGTGAGAATAGTGTGATTACAGGAAGAAATTAAACTTTACATCTATGTAATGAAAAGTTATCTGAAAATTTAAAGAAGGAAAATAATTTTTTTTTTGTATACGATATTACTGAAAATAGTAAAATAACCGTTCGCGGTCATTTCACCACTTAAGTAGAACTGACCGGGAACTGATAACTCAAACTGATTTCAAAGATTTAATTAAATAACTTAAGCAGACCCTTCCGGATTGAAAACAAATCTTGCCGCTAACTTCACTAATTGACACGAATTTGAAAATTCTTTTTTAGTACAATTAGTGTGACTCCATGTAATTCATGGCGGAAAATAATCTTCATAGATCAAAGCGGTCAAGCATAGTAAATAAATTTATTTTTATTACTGCGGAAGAATAACTTCATCTACAACATATATAATTCCGTTTGTTGCCGGAACAGTTGCAATGATTTTTGCTTTATCAATAAAAGTTACTCCGTCCTTTATAGTTACTTTTGCATTTTTTCCGTCAACCATGCCAATGTTCATTCCGTCTTTAAGAATGTCTTTTGTATAAACTGCTACTGCAACATGGTGCTGCAATATTGATGCAAGTTTGGATTTATTTTCCGGCTTAAGCAGTTCATCTACTGTTCCTGCAGGAAGCTTCTCAAATGCACTGTTAACAGGAGCAAAGACCGTAAACGGTCCTGCGTTTGAAAGCGACACTACCAGGTCTGCCGCTTTAATGGCTGTGACAAGTGTTGTATGATCCTTTGAAGCTAAAGCAGTTTTTACAATGTCTTTCTTTGATTCATTATCAATATTCTGAAGAGTATTTTCTGTAACTTTACTTTTTTGATCAGATGCGGATTTTGTCTGATCTTCATTCTTACTGCAGCCACCGGAAATAATTACAAAGAAAATTAAAATTAAAATAGAAGTTTTCATATACATTGTTTGTTTAATAAAATTAATTAATTAATGAACTGATTGTTTGTAAAATTAACTATATTAATTTTATCTTCATTTGATTTAAGTCAAATGTTCAGATGAATTGTTTAGATATATCCGTTCCATAAATGGAACGGCAATGAAATTTATTTGTAAATCACATACTAAATTGCCGTTGGCTTTAGCCAACGGAAAAATGGAACAGCAATGAAATTTATTTGTAAATCACTTACTAAATTACCCTTGGCTTTAACCAACGGAAAAATGAAACTGAAATGAGATATCCTTTTCATAAATGGAACGGCAATGGAATTTATTTGTAAATCACTTACTAAATTACCCTTGGCTTTAACCAACGGAAAAATGAAACTGAAATGAGATATCCTTTTCATAAATGGAACGGCAATTATATATCCGTTCCATAAATGGAACAGCAATGGAATTTAT
>JAFDZQ010000016.1:24865-25751 GCA_018266895.1 Bacteroidota bacterium | reverse complement strand
ATATTTCGCTTTTAATGAATTATTTTTCCAGTTCTGCTCTGTTGCTTTATCATATATATTTTGCAATGAATCAATATTTTCTTTCATTTCTTCCTGTGAAACTTCATCGAGATTCTTCATATTGAAAAGCCGTTTCAATTCATCGTACAGCGAAACAAATTCCGGATCTTTTTGGTCGAAGTTACACGCAAGCGCTTCTCTTGCTTTGCGAAGCATATCTTTAAGCCGGTCAGCAATTACAAGTTCATCTTCCGATACTTTACGAAACATAAAGATAACATTCTCAAGAGCTATATTAAGAAGATTGGATATATCTACTTTATTTTCTACAGCCGATTTAAGATTAAGAAGATCAAGATGCCGTGAAGTTTCATTATACATCTGATTAATTTTTTTGAAGTCAACTTTTTCCAATAATTCATAATCACCCTGCAAACGAATAAGGTTATATATGTTTTTAGCATTTTCCAATGTATTCTTTATCTCTAATACAGTTTTACGATCTTCAATCTGACTTATTTGCTGTGAAAATATTTCTGCGTTATTTAAATCATAATGAAAAAGTAATTCTTTAATATTTCTGATTTCTTCTTCTATTTCATCCTTAGTTTTAAACAGATTGGAATAGGTTTTCATTTCGTCACCAAGTTCGAGCTGCAGTTCATCAAAATATGCTTTGTTTGTTGCATCAAATTCCTTGGTAATATCAGCAAAATCCACAACATAGCCGTATCTGAAATTTTTATAAGGACGGTTTACTCTTGTAAGAGTTTGAAGCAAGTTATGATCCTTAATGACACGTCCGATATAAAGTTTTTTAAGTCTTTTTGCATCAAAACCTGTCAGCAGCATATTATATACAAACAAAAAATCTATTTTACCGTCT
>JAFDZQ010000016.1:20230-24802 GCA_018266895.1 Bacteroidota bacterium | reverse complement strand
TTTTGATAATTTAAATATTCATTAGGAAGTTCAGCTACCTGACCATATTCCCGGACAGACTCGTTTAAAGTATTTAACGGATTGTATTTATATTTAAAAATATTATTCATCATTTTTGCCTGATCAGAGCTGTCGCATACAACTATTCCGCCGATTGAATTATCTCCAAACCTGATTCTGCTTTTTATAAAGTCCTGAACTATATAATACAGCATAGGATCTACAAATTTATTGTGAGCATAAATTTCTCTTTTATTCGCATTGCCTTTTAAAATTTTAATTTCTTTTAAAGCCAGTTTTAATTTAATTTTATAAGTGGTTTCAATGTCTTCACGAATTAATTTTAAAGTATATCCATCAGCAATTGAGTCATTATAATAATACTTATGAATATAATCTCCGAATACATCACGGGAGCGTCTTTCATCTCCTATAAGAGGAGTTCCGGTAAGTCCAATCAGAATTGCATTCCTGTCAGAAGTAAAAAGATTTGCCAGAAAACTGCCTTTTGGATCATAACTTCGATGAACTTCATCCAGAAAATAAATCCGCTGAATGTTGATATTATAATCATTGGATCTCAAGACATCAGGTTCGTCAATGAATTTCTGAATATTCACAACAGTGATTTCTCTTTGACCGGATAAATTATGGATAGCTCCCTGTTGTCTGAAATCTTTTAATAAGTCTTCTTTGGAATTTACAGTATGAACATTTAATCCACGGCTGGAAAATTCTCTTTTTGCCTGATTCATAAGATCTATACGGTCAACAATAAAATAAAATTTTGGCACTACTTCTTTTTGCTGAAAATAATCAGTGAGATAATTTACATTATAAAATGCAAGTGCTGTTTTACCGCTTCCCTGAGTATGCCAGATAATACCTTTTTTAATTCCGCTTTCGAGTTTTTTCTCTATAGCTTTAGTTGCAAAGAATTGCGGATAACGCATAATGTGTTTTTCAAGACCCTGTTCGGTTCTTACATAAGCAATGCTGTACTTTAACAACATCGCAAGTCTGTTTTTGCTAAACAAGGAAGATAAAATACGGTTTGTCGGAGAATTAACATCTTTGTTTGTGATAAACTCCTGTGAACCTTTTATTGATTGCAGGTTATTATCTTTTAAAACAAAATTCTCTGTGTTTTCATTTACCTGTGTCAATATCTTAGTTAAATCGGGTGTTTCTTCTTCTCTGAAGCAATTGAAATTGGCATCCTGATAAGAAGCAGAAGAATAGAAAGCGCCCTGGATTGGTTCAATTGATTCAGAATCATATTCCATATTGTTTGAAAAAACAAGAATTTGGGATATATTAATGAATTTTCTGAACTTCTTATTTTTGAATCTTACATTGATCCTGTTTCGTTCGGCCAGAATTCCTTCCGAATTATTGGGCTTTTTTACTTCAATGAAAGCGAGCGGCATACCGTTGATTAACAGAGTAATATCGGGTCGGAACTCATCTTCGCCATTTTTGCAAGTAAGTTCAGTTACAACGTGAAAAGAATTATTATTAAAATTCTTAAAGTCGATCAGTTTAATTCCTGAAGCAGAAGTTAACATATCGTAGAATGCCTGACCTAAATCTTCATTGTCGAGTACGAGTGAAACAGAATCGAATACTTTCAATATATCACTTTTATCAACACCGGGATTTATACGAAAAAGGCTTTCAGTAAAAATATCAGTAAAGATATTTGTGTTCCCGTCTATCTTTGCATTAGATAATGAAATGTACTCATATCCCAAACTGCACAGGTGGAGAATTGAAGGGATTTTCACTCTTGTGTTTTCGTTGAAAGACATTAACCGATTATAATCTTTTACAATTTATGAATTATTTTTAAATATACTTAAAATATATTTTTTCATTAATCCATAAACAAAGAAGTGAAAGTAATAAAAATCACATCCGTCCAAAACGTTTTTAAATATGGTTATAAAATTATTTAGTGTAGTTAAATTTTCATTGAAAAACTTTTTATACTGCTACAAAACCCCTCCCGAACCCTCCCCTTTTTTAAAGGGGAGGGCAGGGTGGGGTTGTTTCAAACAGTTTACATTTTATTATAATTTTTTTATTAGAAATAAATATTTTTTACAAAAAATAAATTAAATTGGACAACACTGAATAAAAATATTCAGAGAAGTGATCGGGAATAAACAGAATATTAATACTTTATCCCGAGCTGGAGCCCGGGATAAAGTATTAAATAGAATTTACTGCTTAACTGCTGAAGGATTAGCTACGGTTTTGGATTCACCGTTTGAGGAGCGACCTCCTTTCAGAGCATTTACCGCGCGAGAGTTATTGTATTTTAAGACAAAGTCGGGTTTTTTGTCGTTGAGAGTGTTTACGAGATTATCCATTACACCGAGAATTTCTTTTATTTCATTTATCACATCGCTTATTCTTGCAGTAACCGCTTGTCTTTCATCAATCTTTGAAGAGGGGAGCTGTGAAGACACAGAGTAATTTCCGATAGAGGACTGCAGTTCTGTCAGGTCATCAGCAACAATGCCATAGTCAGCGAGTAAAGTCAAAACAGAATTAGCCCTGTCGTGAACTATCTGACATTTTGATGCAACTTCCTCATCACGAGCGGATTCAAGTTTTGAGCGGGTGTAACTTATCTCATTTAGTATTACTGGATCATTCTTATCAAGAGAGTAAGCTTTTAATCCGGCAATTACCTTCAGAGTTTTTTCGATCATACCGGATTTCCTGTTAGATTTGTCAACTGCAAAACCGGTAATGTTTTTTTCTTGTACTTCCTTAAGAGAATTGAGTTCAGATACTTTTGTATTGAATACAGAATATTTATTTGCAAAAGCCGTCAGGTTATTCCATACCTGATTATTTGAATTTGCTGTTTCCTGAAGTGTTACACACATACTCAGGAAGTTTTCCTGATTTGAGTCCATTTGTTTATCTCCTTAGTTTAATATTTAATTGTAAAACCTGATTTATCTTTACTGCTTTAGCTGTAATATAAAGGAGGTGGTCTGATCCTTTTTTGTGTTTTCATGGTGTTTAATTAGTTATGGAAAAAATTTAAGAATAATACACCTGCATGTCAAATGGTAAAAAATCGCGTTTGTGAAAAAATTTTTTGGAGTGAAAAAGGAGCATTCCATTAAGTCTCGAAGGATCAAAGAATTTTGTTTTGATCTTGAACAGTCTTGGGGTATTGGAAAGAGGAGGGAAAAGCTAACCTTCACAAGCTGGGGTGGCTGTGTGAAAACAAAAAATTATACATTTCCGGAAGATAGATTCACTCAATTACGCTCTGGATTCCCGCCCGCCTTGCCCGCATTCAGAGAGATAAACCGCGAGGCAGGCTTTCGAGGGAATGACAAGTTCGTTAGTTGACATTTTCAAAAGCCTCTGGGGCATGGGAAGGAGAAGGAAAAAACCAAAGGCAATAAATAAAAGTATTGAAAAGACAAATGAAAGGGCAGGTAGCCGAAATTAAAACATATTCTTTCAGCTGAAATTTTAATAATTTATACGACTAAAATTAATTGTAAAAAGAATATTGAATTTTCAGGGATTAAGTTCCAAAGAAGTCAGTGAAAGAATATCGGCAGGTCTTCAGAACAAGGCATCGAAGCCGAAGACCAAAACTATACCGGAGATTTTCATTGAAAACATTTTCTCAGTATTCAATTTAGTAATAGTCGCAATAATCATTTTCCTGCTTTACTTTTATTTCAGCACTACAGACAAAAGGTTACTCTTAGACAGTATCGGAATACTTACAATTGCTTTGCTCAATACTTTTCTCGCGATATATCAGGAGATTAAAGCAAAACATGCTCTGGATAAAGTAAATCTGCTTTTAAAAAAGGAAATTACAGTCATAAGGGACGGTGAAGAAAGACCGATAGAACCGGAGCAAATCGTAAAGGATGATATTATTAAAATACAGAGAGGCGATCAGGTAGTAGTTGACGGATGTGTAATGTACTCAAATCATCTTGAAATAGACGAATCACTGCTCACGGGAGAATCGAATCCTATTCATAAAAAAGAAAATGATGAAGTACTTTCGGGAAGTTTCTGCTTATCCGGAAACGGATTTTATAAAGCCGAAAAGATAGGTGATCACAGTTTTGCCGCAGAAATTACAAAGACAGCAAAGAAATATAAATTTGACAAGACACCATTACAGAAAAGAATAGATTTAATAGTTAAGACATTGTTTGCGGTTGCGATAGTGCTTGTACTTATGGAAGTTTTTTTGAACAGAGGAAATTATGACATGGATTTCATCAGGAAGATTTCAACTATTCTTATTTCACTTGTGCCTCAGGGACTTGTACTGATGGCGACGGTAACATTTGCAATCGGAGTATTCAGGATCAGCAAGTTAGGAGCAATTGTTCAGAAACTTAATGCGATAGAATCATTTTCAAATGTAAAGATAGTCTGTACTGACAAGACGGGAACGCTTACGCAGAACAAGCTGGCTGTACATAAGATCAGCATAGCAGAAAACGGTTTGCCCGAAGATGAAATTAAAAAGCTTATAGGTACTTACGCAAAACTCACAAGCGACAAAAA
>JAFDZQ010000016.1:13220-20187 GCA_018266895.1 Bacteroidota bacterium | reverse complement strand
TTTCCCTTCAGTTCGGAAAGAAAAATGAGCATGATAGAGGCAATAAAGGGAGAAGAGAAGTTCATATTCATTATCGGAGGATATGACATACTGATAAACAGTTTAGACGAAAACAGTAAAATCAAATACGAAAAATTATTTACCGAAAACAAATTAAGCATATACAGGAACATATTGCTGGGAAGAGTAAAAACTTCCGGTTCAATAAATGAATTAAGGGATGCATTGGATAAAATCGAAATTGATCCTTACTGCATAATCTCCATTAAGGATTCGATAAGGGAGGATGTATTTGATGCAATTAAATTATTCAATGACAACGGAATAAAGATAAAAATACTTTCCGGCGATTCATCAAAGTCAGTGCAGGAAGTTGCGAGTGAAATAGGATGGAAGGTCAGGGATGATGAACTGATCTCAGGAGATGAGCTTGAAAAGGTAACAGATGAAAACATATTTAAAACAATTATGGACAAAGTAATTTTTGCAAGACTGAAGCCTGAGCACAAGCTGAGAATTATAAAGACACTTAAGAAACAAAAGATCTATACGGCAATGATAGGTGACGGTGTAAATGATCTTCCGGCGATAAAGGAAGCGGATATGGGCATTGCAATGGAGGAGGGGAGCAGCATTACAAAGGAAGTTGCGGATATTGTACTTCTGAAAAACAAGTTTTCACTGCTTCCTCAGATATTTGATGAAGGGAATAAAATCGTGAATACCGTCAAATCGATCGGAAAACTTTTTATCACAAAAAACTTTTTTATTATTTTCATCACACTGATGTCACTTTTCTTCTTTCTGGATTTTCCCCTGACACCGAGAAGAGTGTCACTGATAAATATTTTCGGGATTGGTCTTCCTGCATTCATAATTTCACTAAAGAATATGAATACAGGCAAGACAAAGAATTTCATGAAAGATCTGATCTCATTTGTCATCTTATCGGCTCTGATTATAGTATTTTCGGGATATACCGGAATTTACATTGTGCAGAAATTTCACTTAGTCACGGAAAAAGACATACAAATGGTAATGCTGACAATAATGGTGATCATAAACATAGCGAATTATTTTTCCATTGTACTGACAAAAGAGGAGACACAGGAAAACAGACTCATATATATTTTATACGGATTCATAATAATGCTGATTTATATTTTTCTTTCAGCGACGCGATTAGATTCGCTGGTTCTGAATATAATTAAAAAGTTTTACGAATTAGACTATGTGAGACCTGATCTCTGGCCGGTGATAATGATAGTAAGCATAATCGGTTCTGTAATCTTATTTGCTGCGCAGAAGTTAAGAGGAAAATACATTTCGGGACTAAACAACAGAATATGAAAATGAAATTACATACACAGATAGTCTTAGCGCTGATACTCGGGGCAGTATTCGGTTCGATATTTCATATTGATCAGAACAAACTCAGCATCAATGCAAATTCGGAAGAAGTGATAATCACAGACTGGAGCACACTTGCTTTCACAAAAAAAGATTCCGTAATAAAGACATACGGAACTAAGGATCAGCTTGGCATAATAAAATATTTCAGTTCTTTAAAAACAAAGAAAGCTGCTGAAGACATTGTAATTAAAATCAAGTACCCCTCCGGACAGGAACAGATAATCGACAAAGTTAAGGAGATCAGCAAGGTAAAGACAATCGGTGTACTGCTGAAACCGGTCGGAGATACATTCATAAGACTATTGACAATGATAGCAGTGCCGTTAGTTCTGGCTTCGCTGATAGTCGGAGCGGCATCGCTTTCTGATCTGAAACACATTGCAAAAATCGGAGGGAAGACAATCGGATTTTATGCCTTGACGGCAGTAATCGCGATTTCTATCGGATTATTTTTTGCAAATGTAATTCAGCCTGGTAAGTTCATGCCTGAAGAGAGCAAGCAGCGCCTGCTGGAAACATTTCAGGAAGATGCACAGAGCAGGATTGATCAGAATGTTTCTATGAACTTAGTAGATTTTCTTGTCAATATAGTTCCGAAAAATCCGTTCAAAGCAATCGCCGACGGGGATTTTCTTCAGATAGTATTCTTTGCGATTCTAATCGGGATCTTTTTGTCACAGATAAAAACGGAAAAGTCAAAAACCGTAATAGATTTTTTTGACGGTCTGGGAAATGCACTGATAATGCTGGTTGAAAAAATAATGTACTTAGCTCCTTATGCAGTGTTTACGCTGATCTCGGCAACTGTTGCCGAATTCGGATTCAGCATACTTCAGACACTGTTATTGTATTCCGTAACTGTAATAGCAGGATTAACCGTATTGACTTTTGCGGAATATCCTTTACTGCTGAAAATATTCACAAAAGTACCGGTATATAAATTTTTCAAACTGCAGAGGCAGGTAATAGCGGTGGCATTTTCAACGAGTTCATCCGCAGCGACATTACCTGTTACAATGGACATCTGCGAAAAGAAATTAGGCGTACCGAACAGAATAGCAAGTTTTGTGCTTCCGCTCGGAACTACGATAAACATGGACGGAACTGCTTTGTACCAGGCAGTTGCGGCAATGTTCATCGCACAGGTTTACGGATTTGATCTGAACCTTACACAGCAGCTTACAATTGTACTTACAGCAGCTCTTGCGGCAGTTGGAACAGCGCCTGTTCCCGGTATAGGATTAATAATGCTGATAATAGTATTAAAATCTGTAGGAGTGCCTGAAGAGGGGATTGCTCTTATAATCGGGGTAGACAGAATACTTGACATGTGCAGGACAGTTCCGAATGTAATAGCCGATTCGCTTGCCTGTGTTGTAATAGCGAGCAGTGAAGGAGAACTGAGGGAATTAAGTAATGAGTAAGGGAGTTAAGATTCATGTAATTCCAAATAAAAAAATTTAATAAAATTAATGAAAAGCTTAACTATTGTCATACCTGTATTAATACTGTTATTTATTTTAACAAATTCAGGATGCTCTGATTCTTCAAAAGCAAACAGAGAAATAAAATCAACGGATTCACAGGCAAAAGAAATCAACAGAAAAGGAAATACAGATTTGAACAAGAACATTTACGATTTAAAAGTAAGGACAATGGAAGGCGAAGAAAAAAACCTGTCGGATTACAAGGGTAAAGTGCTGCTGATTGTTAATGTCGCATCAAGATGCGGATACACTCCGCAATATGAAGGTCTTGAAGCTTTGTATCTGAAATACAAAGAAAAGGGATTTGAAGTGCTGGCTTTCCCCTGCAATGATTTCGGCGGACAGGAACCAGGGACAAACGACGAGATCAGAACATTCTGCGAATCAAAATACAATATTACTTTTACATTGTTCGATAAAATTAAAGTACTCGGAGAAGAGAAAAGTCCGTTGTATGCAAGATTAACTGAAAACTCTGTTCCGTCAGGAGACATAGATTGGAATTTTGAAAAATTCATCATAGACAAAAGCGGCAATATCGTATCAAGATTCAGAAGCAAGACTAAACCGGAATCGGAAGAAGTTACCAAAGCAATAGAAACTTTACTGAATTAAAATATGATTTAAAAAAGGCGGTGAATTTAAAATTCACCGCCTTATTTTTAAAACCTGCAGCCTGCTTTTCCCGATTATCTCAGTATAACTAATTTCTGAGTTTTAGTTTCCAGCTTTGATTCTCCTTCGGAAGTCAGTTTATACAGATAAGTACCGTTAGCAACCAACTCGCCGTCATCATCTTTCCCGTCCCAGGATATCTGATTTAATCCAATGTATGCCGGGCTTTCTATAATTTTAATCAGTCTTCCCGATACGGTGTAAATTTTAATTTTAAGATTTCCCGCTATATCCGAGCCGCCGATTTCAAAGACAAAATTCGTTTCATTTTTCATCGGGTTAGGGAAATTATTCAGATCTTTTAAAACAAGCTCACTGCTGACAATAACATCATAAGATACAGTATCAGTATTATCGGAAACACCGGTGTAAATAACTGTAAGCCGGTTTGTGCCGTCAGGGAGTTCGGGATAATAAAATAAAGTATAAACATCTCCGGAAATCAAGTCTTTATTATCTTTGGAAATCAGGGCTTTATTGGAATTTCCGTTCTGATTATATGGAATATAAGCATCATTCAACTTCACAAATATCCTTGAAGTATCATTTAACGATTGTCTGTGAGATAATCCGGAAGTCGGAACAGTGATCTTTATTTCAGGTCTTGATTTAACATATTCATTTCCTGACAGTAATTTACCGTCACTGTAAACTTTAAGATCTGTAAAAGTATTTTTCAAGTTTGCGGAAGATTTCATGGAGAATTCAATCAGGTTATTATAAGTATATGATTCATTGAACTGACCTTTGGGCTTAAACTCTACATATACTTTCATGCTGTCCCTGAAATCCGGGACGATAAATCTGTTCATATATTTTTTTACATAATCAACAGCAAGAGGGCTCGACATGGTATCCGATAAAATAAGATTTGAACTTATCGTGGATTTCTTATATATATTTGTTATAATTCCGGGAATATCATAGGAGCCGGCATTTACATAATCATAACTGAATTTAAATTCATCTCCCGGATTTACGGAAGTTGATTTATCCAGAGTATTGATGTTATAAGTCAGTTCAGCAGGGACAAAATAATTTATTTTCAGCGAATTCAGGACAGATGAAAGTTTTCCGTAGACAGTATCTACTGAAAGCTTAGCAACGAAATTCAGTTTAGGATATTGGTAAGCATTAATAAAACTGAGATCGGTACCGGAATAAGCCGTTATATTGGATAAAAGAAGAGTCTGCAGATTATTTTTATCAATTCCGTAAACATCAAACGCAAGACTGCTGGAAGGGTTAATTGTCTGAGTCCATGAAAAATTCTGCCAGGACTGAGCAGGTCCTGCCACAGTGCTTACAGTTCCCGCAGTTTTTCTGAAAACAACTGACCTGCTTACTGTTGATTCAGTCCAGTGATCACAGCCGGTGCAGTTGAATCCTGTACTGCAGCATCTGTCGAACATCTCATTAGCCTGAGAGCTGTTAGCACCGAGGTAACCGATTAAACTCCAGGTATGAAAATATCCTGTCAGATGTATTGAATCGCAGTAAATGCTTCCGAATTGTCTGAGCTTGGTTTTAGCCGAAGCATTTAAAACAGTTCCTCCGGAATAAGCTGCATTCAGGAGCATAAGGTACTGAGTACTGTCAAAAGTATTAAGGAAAGTTACCATGGAATCAGAAGAAGCAGACGAAGTCATTTTCAGATTTTTGAATTCGAGAATGCTTCCTGTAAGTTTTTTTACCTTTATCATATTTATTCCGGTATTAACTCCTCCGTCAATATAGATATTATTGTTTCCCACGCTAAAGTAAGAAGCTTCTTCGGCATTGCTTCCGTAAGATCTTATAAACAATTCAGCGGGATAATCATAAAGTTCGATTCCGGTTTGATTAAACTCCGTGTTATTGTAATCTGATGAAGAATACTGAGCAGGATTATTTTTCAGAACCGTAATACTCGGTTTGGAGTCTATTTTGGAAGTCATCAGAGTTTGTTTAGAATCCGGAGCCTTGACAGATGAATTACTGTACACAAAGTTCTGAGTCTGTGTCCATCCCGTACTGTCGTTATTGATAATACAATTTGTTCTCCAGAAATGAATCCTGTTATTAATTTTAACCGGAACATCGGAACGGAATTCAGTCTTATAACCCGAGACAGCTTTGTTTATGAATGTTCTCAATACCGGAGAATTAAATGCAGCAGAAGTATCAAGCTGCAGAATTACTTTTATGGAAGAGGATGTAGTATTAATCATCGGATTCAGACCTGAAAACAAGACACTGTCAGTCTGAATCAAAGAATTATTCACAGGGCTTAAGGCAACGAAAGAAGTATTTTTTACGGGAAGATTTATGGTAATAGAGTTATTACTTTTATCTTCCAGAGGAACATAATTTCCGTAATCCAGAATGACACTGAGACTGTAATTCCCGAGGGAATCAGGAACAAATTTATAATTTATTGAATCAAGATAACCGAAATTTCTGCGGATGGTATCTTTTACTGAATACAACTGGTTATTTCTAAAAAGCTGAAATCTGATTTTACAGGAATCGGCATACAATCCTAAATTTTTCGGGTAAACGGATATGTTTACATTATCATTAATAACGGGGAATTCATTTGATACTTTGTAATCTGAATTTGTTATGGAGAATTCAGGCCGTATCGGGAATTTCAGTTTAGCCGCCGGATCCCCAAGCAGACTGTAACAGTTAATGGTATGTCTTACATTAAAAGAAATAGAATCAATACTCATTCTTTTGTTTGCATATTTCACAAGATCACCGATTCTTCTCGTTGTATCATTTTTTAAAGAAATAATAATGTAAGTCCCGAAGTCATTTCCCTGCTGAGAATAGCTCCAGCCGGTTGTCCCTATAAATCCTATGGAACCCTTGTTGCTCAAATACATAAATCTTTCTCCGAATCCCCTGTAATCTGATTTCGAATTTTCTCCTGTGAAGCATGTCAGACTTAAAATGAGAGGAAGCTTAGTTCCGTTACTGAGAGTGTTAGGGTCATTCATCGCGACTTCCCAGTCGTGGCTTCCGGCATGACCTCTGTAATTAATGTATCCGACGCCTCTGTTTAAGTCTTTCACGATCGAGTCTTTTATGTTAAATGTCTGAGCCCCAGAAACATCTGATCTGTAAATTTTGTGTGCTTCACCTGAAAGCGGAGAGGGGAGTATATAAGTGGAAATTTCGGAATTTGATTTTGTCTGATGAGTAGATTGCTCGGAAGCAGTTCCGCCTCCGGTAATATATGTAAAGGCTTTATTCCAGTTCCCCGGTGCCTGACTCTCATATGAGATTATTTTATCTACCATAGACTGGGCTTCAGAAGGATAATAAGCAGGAAGTCTTCCTATTGAAATCATATCATAATAGAAAAATGTACCGGTATTTACATTAGCAAAATATCCGTCAGTCGG
>JAFDZQ010000016.1:0-13163 GCA_018266895.1 Bacteroidota bacterium | reverse complement strand
AGACAAATATAACCCAGTCTCGGCAGCTGCCAGTTATTATAAACATAATTAGTAAAATTCTTCACTGCGACCGGATCTTCAATGCCATAGTTAAAAATATCGTAAATATCTTCGATCTCCGTTTTTACAGCTCTGAAAGAGTCATGAGATTGTCTGTAAGCTCTCAGCTGTTCTGCCTGAGATAAAAAAAGTTTATTGTAAATCACCAGATAATCAGCTCCGTTGGAAGCTGAAGTAAGGTCTGGCACAAGCTTTTGCTTTATTCGGAATGGTTTCTTTGTGATATTGTTGTTAATGATCTTAAAATTTCCGTTTCCCTTGGCCGTAAATTTCAGAGTATCAAGAATATTTGAAACGGATGTAATTTTATAATTATTGACAATATCATATATATTTACTGGATTGACTGAATTATAACCTGAAACAGAAAATATCTTTGATGCTGAATCAGCAACCCCGGAATTCGCCGAAAGCTGTTCGTTTCTGAGTTTAAAAATTTTAGGATACTGGATTTCAAAGAAATCCACATTCATATAACTTGTAGGATAACTTGCGTTGGGAATGTATCCGTAAGTCACAGAGACTGTATTGACTGATGCAGAGTTCAGAAGAGAACTTGAAAAATTAATCGTGGTGTCAACTTTATTAAAATCATTTGATAAAATTGTAGAGACGGCTATCCCGTTAATTTTCACAATAAGGCTGTGTTCATTAGTTACTGACGTATTTCGTGCCGTAGGGTATGCGAAAATTTTCACCGAAGCAGTCTGAGGAATATTATAAAGCAATGGTGTCGAAAATGTATCACTTAGAGTCTGTGAATTTCCTAATGCAGACCAGAACCATCCTTCTCCCCTGAATTTTTCAGTGTTAAGGAACCTGTAATCAGTCGAACTTATATTCTCCCCCTGTGTATAGAAATTATCTTTTTCAAGATGTATTATTTCACTGAAATACTGATTTGAAAAAGTACCTGTTGATGAAAGTGAAGTAGTATTATACCTGATCCCGTTCATTCCGCCCCATTCAATCCAGTAAACGCTTGTATCCGAATAACTGTTAAAATATTCATTGGTTGTCCAGAGGACAGCATTATTCTGATCATAAGTATTAGTTATTCCTCCGTAGTTCCGGACACCGTAAAAATCAAAATAATCCGAAACGTTAAAAACTCCGTCGGATTCTCCGTTGAAATAAATAGGGATCTGATTTCCCTTATAAAAAACCTTCACCGTCCTCGGGTCAATTGGCGCAACTGCGATTCCCGCATTCGTAAAATCAGTCTGCCCAATGCGGTACATACCGTCTTCGCAGAGATACATTTTCAGATACGTTTTGTTTGGCGTGATCCAGTTATAATTCTGAGCTATCGCAAAATTAAAGCAAAGAATAAAGAACAGGCAAAATGAAAATATTTTTTTCATAAGTTTGGTTTTGGGAATTGTATTTTTAAGTTTTTTAAAAGTTTTTATAATTTAATTAATTTTCCGGATCCTAAAAAATTCTTTGACTATTTTAGAACTACCAATTTCTGAACTTTTGATTCAATACCCGATTCACTATCCAGAACTATTTTGTATAAATATGTGCCGTTGGCTACATAATCCCCGTCAGTATCTTTACCGTCCCAGAAAACCTGATTGACACCTGTTACGGCAGAATATTCAATTTCCCTTATCAGTCTTCCTGAAACCGAATAAATTTTAACCCTGATACTTCCGATATTTTCAGGTCCTGTTATATTAAAAACAAAATTAGTTTCGCCTTTCATCGGATTCGGAAAATTGTAAATATCATTAATACTGAGTCTGTCACTTACTATCACATCATAGACCAGAGTGTCATATTCTGAAGAGCTGATTTTATGAATAAAAGTCAACTTATTGCTTCCTTCGTTAAGCTGAGGATAAAACATCAGCGAGTATTCTTTATTGTCCCTGTTACTGTTATCATTTCCTGCCGGACTCAGGACGGGATTAAAGTTACTGTTAAGAAAATACGGTACGTAAGCATCATTCAGCTTTACTGAAAGAAGAGCAGTATCCGGTGATGCCTGTGAGTTAAAATTATTTCTGAAATTGATTTTGATTTCAGGATTTTTTCTTGTCTGATCTCCGCTTTTCAAATTTCTTCCGTCACATAAAACTTCTACATCCGATAAAGACGCAGCACCTGAATTAATAAGTGAAAAATAAGCGATGTTGTTATATGTATAAAATTCATTCGGATCTTTTACCGGTTTAATCATTACATAAATTCTCGTGCTGTCTCTGAAAGAAGGAGTCGCAAAATTATTTGAGTAAGTTTTTACACTGTCCATTTTAAGTATCGAGTTTACTGTATCCGAAAATAATAAAGCGGAATCACCGACAGGTCCGTTATAAAGATTGATAATTGTACCATAGATGTAAGTATAACCGGCGTTGTAATAATTAAAAGAAAACGCTGTTCTTCCGGCATCCTTTGACTTTGTGTTCGGAGAAAATGAATTCATATCAAGTACAAGTTCCGCTGCCGGAGTATAATTTACTTTTAAAGATCTCAGAGAAGGAGACTGAACTCCTGTCAGTGTATCTATTCTGAATTTTGCAAGAAGATTCAGCTTTGGGTACTGCTGAGCTCTGACAGTACTAAGGTCTGTAAAATTATCCGAAGTAATATCTGACATTAACAGGGTCTGATTGTTATTTCTGTCAATACCAATCACATCAAAAGACAGCACGGCATTCGGTACGTTAATTCCGTTCCATGAAAAATCAGACCATGTCTGTGCAGGACCCACAATATTGGAAACAGTACCGGATGTATTCCTGAAAATCACATCCATAGAACATACAGATTCAGTCCAGTGATCACAAGCCGTACAGTTGAAAGAAGTTCTGCAGCACGGATCAAATGACTCACAAACCTGTGAATGATTCGCTCCGTAATAACCAATAAAACTCCAGGTGTGGAAATAACCTGTCAGATGTATTGAATCGCAATAAATACTTCCGAACTCCCTTAACTTTGCTTTAGCAGACGGGTTCAGTACAGTTCCTCCTGAGTAAGCTGCATTCAGGAGCATAAGATACTGAGTAGAGTCAAAAGTATTCAGGAAGGTAACTATTGAATCCGATGAAGCTGATGTGGTCATTTTGAAATTACGGAATTCCGTTATTTTACCGTTAAGCTTTTTAACTTTTATAAGATTTAATCCTGTATTTGAACCGCCGTCAATGTATATGTTATTGTTCCCGACAGAAAAATAAGAAGCTTCTTCAGCATTGCTTCCGTATGATCTGACAAAAAGCCGTGTCGGAATTTCATTTAATTTTATTTCACCGCCCTGGAAAGATGTATTGGCGAAATCCGTTTCACTGAACTGAGTCTTTTTAAATTTTCTGAGATCTGCTCTTTCTTCTGAATTAATGTATCTCATCTTTTGATTATCATCAGGTTTAAATGTACTTGCTCCGTTATTATAAATAAATGCCTGTCTCTTTGACCAGGAAGTGGAATCATTGTTTATAACTGCAATTGTCCTCCAGTAGTAAAAAGTATTATTCCCGGTAACCGGAAGAGCGGTTTTAAATTTCGTGACAGCTCCTGAAATATTACTGTTTATAAATGATCTCAGTAGAGGCGAGTTAAAATCAGAAGATGTATCCAGCTGCATAATTACCTTAACTGAATTCTGAGCCAGTCTGATATTAGGATTCAGAGCTGATAATTCTACAGTATCCCTGAAGAGGACTGAATTATCAACGGGTGAAACAGGAATAAATGTATTGTTTTTAGTAGATATGTTAATTGAGATTGAATTGTTGCTTTCGATTTCAGAGGGATACCAGTTGTCTTTATCCAGAGTAACAACCATATTGTAAATTCCGGAAGAATCTAATTTGAAGTTGTATTTTACAGAATCCCTGAATCTGAAAGAACGGTAAATAGTATCTTTTACGGAATAGCTCAGATTATTTTTGAAAAGCTGAAATCTTATTTTGCATGAATCCGCAAAAAGTCCGTAATTCTTCGGATAAATTGTAAGAATATTCTGTTCATTTACATCAGGCTCGTTATTCGTAAGTTTGTAGTCATTGCTGTTAATTGCAAACTCCGGATACCTCGGAAGTATTAAATCAGCAGCAGGATCTCCGAGAAGATTATAGCAATTGACCGTATGTCTCTGATTAAAGGATGTAGAATCAATGCTCATTATTTTTCCGGCAACTTTAAGAAAATCACCGAGTCTTCTTGTAGTATCAAGAGCGATAGTCTGAGTAATGTAAGTTCCGTAATCATTGCCGCTTGATACAAAGCTCCAGCCGGTTGTTCCGATAAATCCTATTGCTCCTTTTCCTCCAAGGTATAAGAATCTTTCTCCGAATCCTCTGTAATCCGCTTTTGCATTTTCACCGGTAAAACAGGTAAGACTCAGGACAAGAGGCAGTTTATTGCCGTTGTTTAAAATGTTCGGATCCTGCATAATAATTTCCCAGTCGTGACTTCCTGCGTGACCTCTGAAGTTAACAAATACTGTTCCCCGGTCAATTGTCCTTTTCAGTGAATCAGCAATATTATAAGTAGGAGATCCTGAAGTGTCCGTGCGGTATACTTTTACGGCATCTCCGGATATTTTATTGGATGTTATAAATGAATTGATTTCAAAATTTGATCTTGCCTGATGTGACTGCTGCTCGGCGTATGTTCCTCCTCCGGTAATATAAGTGAAAGTTTTCCACCAGTCTGCCGGGGGTTCATTTTCATAGTCAATTATTTTATCCACAATAGTCTGTGCTTCTGAAACTGAATATGCGGGAAGCCTCCCGGTTGAAATCTGATCGTAATAAAAGAAAGTTCCTGTATTCACATTTCCGAAATAGCCGTCGGAATTCGGATATCCATAGACGGGGACTAAATTCTTATAATAAACGGAAGTTGAAAGATTTTTTTTCGGATCAAAGGATCCTCTTCCGAAAAGACAAATATATTTCAATTTGGGAAGCTGCCAGTTGTCATAAACATATTTAGTGAAATTTTTCACGGCCGATGGACTCTCAATTCCGAAATTAAAAATATCATAAATATCCTCGATCTCGGCTTTCACTGACCGGAAATTATCCCTTGACTGCCTGTAAGATCTCAGCTGTTCTGCTTGTGACGTAAACATACTGTTATAAATTAAAAGATAATCGGAACCGTTTGAAGTCGAGACCAGATCGGGAACGGATTTCTGTTTTATCCGGAATGGTTTTTTAGTGATAATGTTATTCACTATTTCAAATTTCCCGTTGCTTTTACCGGTATATTTCAGAGTGTCGGCATTTGAGCTGAATGCCTGTATCCTGTAATTATTTTCAATATCATAAATGTTAACAGGATTTAACGAATTAAAACCGGATATGTTGAAAAGTCTGGAAGTTGTATCAGACAATCCGGTTACAGCTGAAAACAGATTATTTATAAAAGCGAATTTTTTCGGATACCGGATTTCATAAAAATCAAAGTAAACACCTCCGGAAGATCCTGATGCGGGAACATAGGTGTAAGATACAGTATTTACGGATGTTCCGGTCAACAGGGAAGTCGGGAGCGTAAGAGTAGTATCAAACCTGTTAAAATCATTAGAGAAAAGAGTCGTAACCAGCGATCCGTTTATCCGGATTTCAATACTATGCTCGTTGAATACGCTTGTATTCCTGTTTGAAGGAAAAGCAAACAGTTTCAGGGAAAAGTTTAACGGCAGATTATTATACAGCAGCGGAATTGAAAAAGTATCGGTTAAATTCTGATTGTCGCCGATAAATTTCCAGTACCATCCTTCTCCCCTGAATTTTTCAGTAGTAAGGAATCTGTAATCATTTGATGAAAAATTTTCACCCTGGCTGTATAATTTATCACTTTCAAAATGCATCAGATCGTAAGTATAGTCCGGTGAGAATTTAGTTACTGAATTGAAATTAGAAATATTAAATCGTAATCCGTTTGCTCCTTCCCAGCCAACCCAGTAAACATTCGTGTCTGAATACAAATTGAAATACTCGTTTGTAGTATAAGAAACCGTGTTATTCTGATCATAAGTATTTGTCAGACCGCCGGAGTTTCTTGAGCCGTAAAAGTCAAAATAATCTCCGTCATTGAAAACCCCGTCCTGCTCACCGAAAAAATATACAGGTATCTGCAGTCCCTTGTTGTAAACTTTAACTGTTCGGGGATCTATATTGCTTACATCAATGCCTGCATTATTAAAATCGGTTTTATTAATCCTGTACATCCCGTTTGCGTCGACATACATTTTCAGATATGTTTTATTGGGTGTGATCCAGTTATAATTCTGAGCAAAAGCAAAGTAAGGCAAAGTAAAAAACATAATGAACATACCTAAAATCCCGGCAATAGTTTTCATATTAGTAAAATTTTATGTTAAATGACTTTTGTTCAAATATTTTGGAAATAATCAACAATAGAATTTAGAAAAAAAGCGGCATAAATAAAATACTGCCTTATTTTTCTGAAGAGTTTTGAATTTATCTTTGCCGGTACAACCGGAGTGAACATAATCACGGGATTAAATTTTCTGCCTTTCCATAAATTATATTCTTTAAAAAGATTTTTTATCATGTCTTTATTCGAGTTGAAATCAGACAAAGTAGCGCAGGAAGTCAGTAAAAAATATGTAATCCTTTTTTTTATCTCATTATCATTGAAAAACACTGAATTCCTCAGATACCTGGAAATATTCAGTATGGAGTTAGCTTTGTCACGGATCATCTGTTTTGTGTTTTTTACAAGCGAGATTTTTTCTTTTGAATCCATATTGACATAAAAAAGTATTTCCGGAACGTGAATGATCTTATTGTTAATAATTGCAGCCCGCACATCATATTCATAATCTTCCCATATTCTTGAGTTTGACCAGTTACCGATCTTATTGACTATTTCCCTTCTCCAGACGCATGCTCCGGTCGCCCACGGCCTGCCGTGTATATCAAATAATATCGGAATTATACTGTCAAAGGTCTTGTCGTTCTTGTTCCTTAAAAAATTTCCCGTATTTCTTATGAGCAGTGTCTTGCTGTAAGCCATACCGACTTCCGGATACTTTTTAAGATAAAAGATAAGTTTTTCCAGAAACTGCTTATGCCAGAAATCATCGGAATCCAGATAAGCAAAATAATCTCCTTTTGCAATCAGTCTTCCTGTTTCTCTTGATAATCCCGGACCGAGATTGTTTTGGTTTCTTATGATCTTAATCCTGAAATCACTGGAATTATATTTCTCAAATATGCCTACATTAAAAGTTTCCGAAGAGCAATCATCTACCAGAATAAGCTCAATCGGCTTGTAAGTCTGGCCAATAACAGATTTTACTGATTCTTTCAGGAGATCAATTCTGTTATAAAAAGGAATTATTACCGAAACCAGTTTATTTCCGTTATTCATTTGGATTCTTGTAAATTGTAAAATCCGGTGCGATTATCCGTGATGTAAACACTGTTATCACTGAATATTTGCAAAAATTATATTTGAAATTAAGCTTTGTATAGCTGAATTTAACAAATTAATCCGAGCTAAAAAAGTTTAAATGATGTTCAGATTAATTAAGAATTTATAATGAAAAATTGAATTCATAAATGCCGGTCATTTCATTTCCGGAATAACAGGATTTCAATTTAATTCAGTATAAATAATCGATAAGATTGTTCTAAAGTTAGAGAATTGGTTACTGCAAAAATATAAAAATCAAAAATTACTTCCTATTAAAAACTGTTTCTTTGTAAAAATAAAATAATATCATTAAATACAGGCGGAAATACTTATACTTTGAAAAAATGTTCTTTTTGCCGAGCCATTTTAACATTCTTCTCAATGTGAAATTTATCTCAATATTTTTACCCTGATAATAGACCAGCTTAAAAGCTTTAATAATTTTAAATAAAATCTTAATGTCTTTATAAAGAAATTCCTTATTAATTCCTCTTGATGAGATAAGATTTCTTATTCTGAAGATCTGTTCTTCTGTAATACTAATTCCAAGTTTTGAAAGATTATCCTTTGCAATCAAAACACTTCCGTTGTTCAGAATATCAATGTTAAGTTTGCTGTTGTTAAATTCATGCTTTCTGTATTTCACAAGAGGTTCTATTAAATTATGAACTTTCCCGTAGCGGCTTATAAGTGAAATTATTCTGAAATCTTCCGCATGAATGAAGTTATCTTCGTATC
Organism: Bacteroidota bacterium; assembly: GCA_018266895.1. Taxonomy (GTDB): domain Bacteria; phylum Bacteroidota; class Ignavibacteria; order Tepidaquicellales; family Tepidaquicellaceae; genus JAEUSI01. The sequence goes on along the minus strand of JAFDZQ010000016.1, from coordinate 4,955 downwards.
TGATGTTGTTATCGGTTATAGTCTTCTTTCTGAACATAATGCTCGGATTAGCAAATGTACATCTGAAAAGCAGACTGAATTTAGCTTCATGATCATTTACCGGACGTTTGGGATTTGAAATAAAGTTTTCGAATTCATCTATCACAATTATATTAGCTCCTACCAGAACATAGTCATTGTTTCTCTGCAGAAATGTAACTTGTTTCTCAAATCTGTCAGGAAAGGATACATCATCAGCATCCTGTATGGCTATAAATTCACCGTTTGCTTTCTCAAGAGCTTCGTTAAGGGATTTTACTCTTCCTTTGTTTTCCTTCCGGTCAACCAGTATAATTCTCTTATCTGAGGAAGAAATTCTTTTGAGTATTTCCGGAGTCCGGTCTGCGGAGCCGTCGTTGATAATAATGTATTCAAAATTACGGAAAGTCTGATTCAGTATGCTGCTGACCGATTGTTCAATATAACTCTCACAATTATATACTGTCGTAATGACTGAAATTATGGGGTTCATAATCTGATTGCAAAGTTATTTTCCTAAGAAAATACTTTTCTCCATTCTGCCTCTTTAATTTTTAATATTCTTTTGTCATATTCACCGCGAATCTTTAACAGTTCTTTCAGTCTTCCGATTGTTTTTTCAATCCTTAATATTTCTTTGTCTCCTTCAGATGAATTGTTTAAAGTCAGGAGTTTACGCAATCCGTAACCTCTCAGCTTCTTGATTAACTTAACAGCCTGTTTCTCCCATCTGTGTCCCGGATTATGAACCGAATTTTTTTCCAGCGCATAAAGATACGGATCAAAATCCACTTTCTGCGCTCCGAATCCTCTGCTTAGTTTTCTCAGATAACTCCACTTCAGTCTGTCTCCCGTAATAAAATGCTTAAGTTTTAATCTTTCATCGTACCATATCTTCCAGCCCGCGAGACGCAAAGCAAAACATTTTTCTATATCGCCTCCTGATGATAACTGTTTCCCTTTTCTGTCCGTGAGAAGCGAATTAAAACCGTTTTCATATAAGTCAGTCAGAGCGCTTTTCCTAACATACATACCCGCTCCCCATAATACTCCGCTGCTGTCTGAAATGTCACCCTGATGATCCGATTGTTTTCCTACGGAATAGTTGCGCTTATGCTCTTCAAACCATTCCGGAAAGACAGCATCGGTAACTGCTTCGCTTTCTCCGCCGAGTGCTCCGATTTTATCATCGCTTTCCATAATACTGTATCCCTCTGATATGTAGTTCTCATTAAGCCAGTTATCGTCATCACAAAATAAAATGTACTCATACTTTGAGTTATCCAGTCCCGTTTTTCTTGCAAATGAGAGTCCCAGTTCCGGTTGTTTGTAAATTCCGTAAGGAACCGGACATTTGTTTTCTTTAAGGATCTTCTCTGAAATACCGGAAGTATTATCTGAGGAATTATTGTCAATAATAACTATTTCCCAGTTTAAACCGTCAGATGTCTTTTGCCTGCAGATGTATTTCAGAGTCTGAGGCAGAAAAGCCGCACTGTTATGGCAGCAAATAACTACTGAAACGCCTTTGCTGATATTCATAAGTAAATATGAATAAAAGAATTTATGTTGAAATTGTAAGAACTCATTTTTCGGATTAATTAAAAAATTTAATGACCTTTGCCTTTCAGTCTTTCCATTAAAGAATTTCCGATAATGGAATTAATCATCAGACTCCATTTATTTCTGTTAAAAACAGAAACGGGATACAAAATAAATGAAGGTATAAGAAGCTTAACTGCGCTGAATCTCTTATTGTTTATAAAACTTTCCTGAGCCCTTGAATACAGATCCTTTGACTGCGCTTTGAACTTTCTGTATCTGAAATAATAATAAACAAGTTCGATCCTGTATTTTATTATCCCGGGAAGGTTACTCAGTTTTTCCCTGATACCGTAAGTATACTTCCCGTGATTTTTAAAAACGTTTCCGGTCTCTTTTATTAACTGCAGAGGGTTTTTTGAGATCCTACGTTTCGGAATCTCAAAATTCGATACTATAACTATATTGGATTTTTTTATTTTCTTTCTTTTTGAAATGTATTTCGGATTAAGAATGTAAGCCAATATCAATATCGAATTACCCTTTATGATTTGTCCATCCTCTCTGAGTTCATTTCCGTAATAATCCAGCTTGTGTGCAAGAGAATATTCCGGATTGTCTTTATATAAATGATATGCAAATTTCAGTTTATCCGTCAGTGTTGTTCCGAGTGCAGAATAAGAAAGAAGATTCAGTCTTGACCGTTTTAAAATAGCTGACGGCTGTACAATAAAAGAGAGCAGCAGATATGCTACGGCTTTGAAATTCTTATGGAAATAATAACTGTTTCCTGCTTTGATAAAATAATCATATGAAATTTCCCTGTATTTTTTGTACCTGAAATAATTCATGAATCCATTCAGCAGATAAACGGGATTAAGATATCTTAGCTTTGAACCTGAAGTTACAGTGATGTTCTGAGATTGGTCTTTATTCTTTTTAAATAAAAACTTAGGTGAAATTATATATGTCAGTAACAGGAGCAGATTTCCCCTGAAGCTTTTTTTATCTGTTTTAAACTCATTTCCGTAATAATAAAGCTTATTTGCAAGCGGCAATCCCGGCGGTGTTGTAAGGAAAAAATAAAACCATTTTAACTTTTCTGTTTTTTCAAGCCCGATTAAGGAATAAGCAAACAGAACAAGTCTTGAATTTTGAAAAGCTGATTTCGGATAAATAAGAAATCCTGCAAAAAGCAGTGAAAGCGCTTTGATCCTTTTGTTCTCATAATAACTGTATCTGGCTTTTGTATAAATTCTTTCATTGTAGTATTTATTCTTTTTAAAAGTCAGAACGGAAACAACTCTTGAAAGGAATTTCTTTGCTTTATACCATACTCTGTTCAGGTTATAAGATTTTTCATCATAATAAAAGAATTTGTAATAATTGTACAAATAATACGGAAGATTCTTTTTGTCATAATGCCAGCAATGATACATGACCCTGATATGAGTATTTTTTCTGTTGTCTGCATTTGATGTCTTGTTGTAACCGTTCATGCAGAACGTTCCGAGGTAATCCTCTATCTTTGAAAGCCTGTGTTTCTGATATGCCTTAAGCAGGAACCAGTAATCCATTGTAAAATGATTGTCAAGCGGGAAAGGTCCGATCTCTTCCTGAACATTTCTTCTGTAAAAATAACTTACGGGGTTGATCGGGAACATATATTTGAACGGCAGCATGATCTTTTTGTATTCAATCTCTGCATTCCTTGTAAATGTGTGATCGCTGAATTCAAAAAACAGATTGCCTACTACCATTTCAGTCTCAGGTTTCTTTATAAACTCGTCAGCAATTTTGAAAAATGCTCCGCGCTGAAAGTAATCGTCAACATTCAGATACGCTATGATTTCTCCAGTGGACATATCAAATGCTTTATTCATTGCGTCAGACTGACCTTTATCTTTTTCGGAAACCCATTTCAGGTGAGGATACTTTTTCAAAATCTCAACAGTTCCGTCTTTCGATCCTGCGTCGCAAATTATATGTTCGAAATTCGGATACCCCTGTCTCATAACGCTGAGTATTGCTTTTTCTATAGTTCCTTCGGAATTAAAAGAAGGGGACAGAATACTGATCTTAGGATATCTGGTGATTTCATGTGAAATCTGCGGCGGAGCTTCCTCTCTCCACGGCCAGCCGTAACGGTAATCATTTTCCTTTTCGAGAAATTTCCTGTGATCTGCCTTAAGCTCCGAGAAACTCTTTTTCCAGGGAGCTTTCCTTATCTCTTCGAATTTAGCGTCATATTCTTTTCTGTCTTTCCAGAGTTCTTTTACTTTAGCAATGTAAAATTCCAGCATCGGAATTTCAGTTTTGTTTTCAGTTGAGAATCTTAGCGACAGAATTTTCTTAAGCCCGTATTTTCTTAATTCTTTTAAAGCTCTCCTGAATTCATACTTCCAGTCCTGTTTGAGAATTTCTTCGTCATCAGTATCGGCATGACCTAATTTGATTGCTTTTTCATATAACTCAAGCCCTACTGTTGCAACTCCGAATCCGTTAAAAAGTCTTATCAGATAATTCCAGTCTAACCTGCCTGCGGGCATGCAGTGTTTAAGCTTTAGCCTGCTGTCATACCAGACATGCCAGCCGGTAAGCACAAGAGCATAGCAAGCTTCTGAATCTCCGCCTGATGACAGTTCTGTTCCTTTTCTGCAGCTCATTGAAGTCCTGAAACCGTCAGCTATAAGTTTTTGCCAGGCAGATTTTCTGATGACCATACCGGCTCCCCAGACAAATCCTCTTTTCCAGGTAATATTTCCTTCCGATACTTTGCCTGTGTAAATATCACCCTGCGGACCGGCTGCATAATCCTTCTGAAACCATTTAAACCATTCAGGCGGTTCAAGCTCGCACAATGCTTCATTTGGACCCCCGAGGACTCCGATCTTTTCATTGCTGCTCATTATCTCATAAGTGAGCTGTACAAAATTTTCATCAAGCCAGTTGTCATCGTCACACGTGATCCAGTATTCATATTTAGCGACTTCATATCCTTTTTCAAGCGCAATCTGTTTACCCGGAACCGGCTGATCTATGATCCTCAGTTTCGCATTGCATTTATGCCTGTTCCATTCATTCTGAGTTACTTCTTTAGAATTATCAGTCGAAGCATTGTCAACAAGAATAACTTCCCATAAAATATTCCTGTCGACTTTCTGTTTTGCAATATGCCTTACCGTGTCTGTCAATCTGTCTGCACCGTTGTATGTACAGATTATTATTGATACACCGTTAAGTTTTTTAACTTTCCTGTAACGGGGAAAATCAGGATAACCATTGCCTAATACGGAAGTCAGATATTTAAAATCCTTTTTCCGCGCTGTTTTTTTCAGAAGCCGGATGCCTCTGTTATAGGATCCCTGTGTCTTCATCAGAGATTCTATCCGTCC
>JAFDZQ010000015.1:18171-23811 GCA_018266895.1 Bacteroidota bacterium | reverse complement strand
GTAAATCAACTTTTTATATTTCCAATTTAACTCCATCTATACTTTTTGGACAGCCTCGGCAGGGTGGGGTTGTTTCAAACAGCTTATATCTTATTCAATTTTTTAATAGAAATAAATATTTTTTACAAAAAATAAATTATTTTGGACAACACTGGGATGAAACACATCCGTACAAAACGTGATCAAAGTTTAGACTAAATATTTTAAAGTAAAAAATTAAACTCGCCTTCGGCTTGAACAGAAATTTCTACTTATCGTAATTGCTCCGAGAATTTTTAACGTCAATTTTTCGTAGGCGGGTTCTTTTTTCTAAATTAAAAATAAATCTAATTATGTGATTTAAACAAAGATTATTTTTCAATTCAAAATTGTTTCGGACGGTAGTAAAGATGAACTAAACCGGATGTAACTCTTATGATTGTTTTTTTAAAAAACTATACTTCTCATTAAAATATATTTTGACCTCTTCATCCAGATCCCTGCTGTTTCCGATAAAGTCTTCGATAACCGGAATTGTTATATCAAAAGTTTTTCCTGGTTCAGCAAGCTCTTTTAACTTTTTCTCTGAATCACTGCTGTCTTTATTCAGAATTTTTTCAATAACACTTTTCAGAAAGTAATATTCTGCAAGATCTTTTTTATCGCCGGAGTTTTTATCAGCAGTATTTTCAATTCGCATAAGTGTCTGCAGAGCTTTTTCAAAATCATTTTTAAGGAAATAAAGTTTTGAAAGGGAATTTATGTAAGAGATCTTTTCGGGCTCAAGCTCCAGAGCACGGATGAAATCCTTCTCCGCATTGTCAGGATCATTTAACTTCAAATAAACATTTCCCCTGCAGTAAAATGTATGCGAGTCTTTTGTGTTTATCTCCAGTGCCCTGCTGTAATCTTCAGCTGCTTTTGCATAGTTGTTCTGATCTTCATAAATAAATCCTCTGTTGGAATATGCATCTGCGTAATACGGATTCAGGTCTATGGCGTAATTGTAATCTGCAAGAGCTTTGTCCTTTTCGTTTATTTTGAACAGAAAATTTCCTCTGTTGATATATGCTTTTGCATTATTCGGATTCAGTTCAATTGCTTTGTTGTAATCATACAAAGCTTTGTCATTTATGTTCATCTTGTCATAAATTATCCCTCTGTTATTGTATGCATTTGCCAGATTCGGATTTATCTCAATGGCTTTGTTGTAATCGGCAAGGGCTTTCTCATAGTCACCAAGTTTCTCGTAAACCGTACCCCTGTTGTTGAATGAATTTGCGTATTCAGGATTCAGTTCAATTGCTTTATTATAGTCATTAAGTGCTTTATGCCTTTCTTTAATATCATTATAAACATTCGCCCTGTTGTGATAAGCCAGTGCGTAATTAGGATTCAGTTCAATGGCTTTGGAGTAAAATTCGATTTTATTCTGAGTGTTAGTACCGCCGAATGCCATATCGAAATACTTTTCTGCATCGCTCATTTTATCGAATTCGATTTTATCCTGTTCAGTTGTTTCTTCTTTCAGGATGAATTCTTTCCTGAATTTATTTATGAATGCATCAAGATCATTTTTCTTTTCCTTTGCATTCTCGGAGATGTCATTGATCGGTTTTTTGAATTTTACGTAAAGCTTCCCTACAAGAGTGTCAAAGTCATCGATCTGAACGAGGAAGCTGTTCTGCGTCTGATTCAGTAGATTTATCACTCTCCAGTGAAGTCTTTCGGAATTCTTTGCGCACCAGATAAGCAGAAATTCTTTTTTATTTTTTATCTTAATCTCTTCCAGCACTGACATAACGGAGTGATCCGCTCCGCTGTATCCGACCACAATCAGACCTAACTTTCCGAGAGCTTCCTTCATCTTTATTTCCATATTCGGATTCAGGCGCGAAGTTTCATCGCTGAGATTCTGTATGTTTTCAAACAGATAATCTCCGTGAAGTTTTATGATGTTTGGCTTTGTGCTTGTGATTGAAATGAAATCGGCTATTTCGTTATGCGAGTAAACCCTTGCTTTTTTATCCATGTACTTCATCAGGGCTTCATTCAGAAGGTCATCGAAGTTCGTAGTGAAAATATTATGTATAAGACCGTGCTGAATGAAATTCGCAAACAGAATAAAAGCTCCGTTTGGATTTTTGTTTTCTATAAGATCTTCAATGAGCATCTGTCTTTCTCTTTTGTCTCCGGAATACTGTTCGAACCAGAATCCGTACAGACTGTCTTTGTAAAAATCTTCTTTGAATAATTCATACAGATATTGATCAAATTCGGAATCCTTTAACCCTGAATTCTCACGGACTAAATTCTTTAAATATTCCGGTATCTTCGGCAGTACATAATTTATCGTTATCTGCTTTTGTAATTCCTTTTCCTTTGCGGAAACAAATTCATCAAATTCGTTTTTTCTCTCTTCGGAAAATATTTTTACTTTTTCAAAATAATTTTCAAAAGATTCGTTCTTGTCTTTTTCAATTGTCAGGCTGTCTTCGTGCTGTTTAAGGAAGGCAAGTTTTTTGCAGATGCCGATGACTTCACCTCCGAGAGGAATGCCTGATGACTTCGAACAACCCGCGCCGATGAAGAAGCAGTTGAGGGGAATGTTAAGCTCTCTGTTCTTCATAATAACAGCATGCAGCAAAAACCCGAAACTTTTAATCTTTTCCTTTTTTAATTGGAATTTCATAATAAGGCTGCAATTAATTTATGCTCTCATTCCCGGAAAGAAATTAAGTCGGATCACATAGCTTAATATCTATTACATCAATTTCGTTTTCTAATACAGTAATGTCCACGCCGTGAAATTTCGTTGAGAGGATTGGTTCATTTTAAAATTTTAATTAGGAAAATACCGGTAAATTTCTTTCCTGTGAAGAAACCTTACAAGCTCAATTACATTATTCTCTATAATTAACCCGATTCTGTAATCCTTTATTTTAATTCTGTAATGCGAATTGTAACCTTGCAGCTTTTTAAGATGATTTATTTCTTCAATTTTGATTGCCTTCTGAATATTCTCAATGCAGTCTGCAATAAGATTTAATATTTTTTTATCCCTGATTTTATCAGTATCTTTTTCAAAGGCTTTATCAATTCTTACAATCATTTTCTCAGTTTATTTATAAACTTTTCAGTGTCAATGTACTCTTTTGTACTTCCTTTCATTATTGCAAAGGAAAGTCCTATCTCTTCAATATCTGTCTCATTTAAAACCTTAGTATTTACTCCGATTTTCTTTGCCAAATCTGTAAGGAGTTTTATATCTGATTTTGATTTGCTGTTAAAGATTACTGTCTGCATATTAATTTTTATTATAATTTAATAATAATTGAAATGAATATAAATATTAATTAAAGACATCTTAAAAACCAACACAGTTTGTAATCCTGCACGCCTAGCACGCTTTCAGCGTGGCAGGAATGCTTCTGGCGGGGGATCTAATCAGCAAAACTATCAATCCCTCAGGATGTCTGCTTCGCTGCTTACTTTGCGAAAACGGGCTTAGAAGAGGAAGTTATAATTTGTAAAATATAACTTCTTATTTTTTAAAGAACCTTTAAATCATGAATTCTCTGGTTTTGAAATCCCCTCATTTCCACTGCAAAGTTATTCTTTATTAAGTGGGATACTGTCTCTTTTGATCAGGAAAAGAACATTAATATTAGAAATTTCTTTTTTCTTTTCTTTTTCTTTCTTTTTTGCTTCTTTTTTCTTTCTTTTTCTTTTCTTTAGATAGTCCGTTGTGATTTGCTTTCAAAAGTTTCTTTGACAATATTTACAACAACATTCTTTATCATTCAGGATGTCTTTAATTAGTTGTGATTTGCTTTCAAAAGTTTCTTTGACAATATTTACAACAACCAGGTATAATGTTGGTATGCAGAGAGATAGGTTGTGATTTGCTTTCAAAAGTTTCTTTGACAATATTTACAACAACAGAAATCTTTTATGGAACACTCCAACAGAAGTTGTGATTTGCTTTCAAAAGTTTCTTTGACAATATTTACAACAACCATAGAATCAGATATGCACTGCATACACCCGTTGTGATTTGCTTTCAAAAGTTTCTTTGACAATATTTACAACAACTGAACCCGGAGAATTGCCGTACGGATACGGGTTGTGATTTGCTTTCAAAAGTTTCTTTGACAATATTTACAACAACTAACGAAGTGGCAAGAGCTGATAATTTGCCGTTGTGATTTGCTTTCAAAAGTTTCTTTGACAATATTTACAACAACAGTCTCATCCGCAAATCTGAAGCTCAGTCAGTTGTGATTTGCTTTCAAAAGTTTCTTTGACAATATTTACAACAACGGTCTGGATAAAATTCAGATGCATAGATAAGTTGTGATTTGCTTTCAAAAGTTTCTTTGACAATATTTACAACAACGCCTGTGCTGCTGATCGTTTCCGTTTTGCTGTTGTGATTTGCTTTCAAAAGTTTCTTTGACAATATTTACAACAACGTTTTTATGAGCCAATACTAACAGATTGTCGTTGTGATTTGCTTTCAAAAGTTTCTTTGACAATATTTACAACAACACAGATTATAATTCTTCACTTGAAGGCAGAGTTGTGATTTGCTTTCAAAAGTTTCTTTGACAATATTTACAACAACGGGAGGTATGTGCATTCAATTACCGCCAGAGTTGTGATTTGCTTTCAAAAGTTTCTTTGACAATATTTACAACAACACAGTCTCATCGGGCAGGTGAAGATCACAGGTTGTGATTTGCTTTCAAAAGTTTCTTTGACAATATTTACAACAACTCTACATAGGATCTTGATATTGCTCCAGGAGTTGTGATTTGCTTTCAAAAGTTTCTTTGACAATATTTACAACAACGGAGTGCAGAAGATCATAACTGACGCAGGAGTTGTGATTTGCTTTCAAAAGTTTCTTTGACAATATTTACAACAACAATTGTGAATGTTTTTGTTTCTCCGTTACGTTGTGATTTGCTTTCAAAAGTTTCTTTGACAATATTTACAACAACACTTTGCGGAGTCATCTCTAATGCCGCAGCGTTGTGATTTGCTTTCAAAAGTTTCTTTGACAATATTTACAACAACTCACAGTTTGATTTAGTAAATCCGTACTACGTTGTGATTTGCTTTCAAAAGTTTCTTTGACAATATTTACAACAACATTGATGTGCCTGCAGCTGATACCACAAACGTTGTGATTTGCTTTCAAAAGTTTCTTTGACAATATTTACAACAACTCGAGATAAATGCTGTGCTGTCTTTTCAGAGTTGTGATTTGCTTTCAAAAGTTTCTTTGACAATATTTACAACAACTAAATAAATATGGATTTGATGAGACAGACGTTGTGATTTGCTTTCAAAAGTTTCTTTGACAATATTTACAACAACTTTTTTTCAGATCTGCGTTTTCCGTTTTAAGTTGTGATTTGCTTTCAAAAGTTTCTTTGACAATATTTACAACAACTTACAAAAATATCCCCAAGAGAGAGAAACGGTTGTGATTTGCTTTCAAAAGTTTCTTTGACAATATTTACAACAACTAGTTTTGCAGGCCTTACGTTTGATCTTATGTTGTGATTTGCTTTCAAAAGTTTCTTTGACAATATTTACAACAACCTTCGGACATAATTCTCTTTACTCTAATTGGTTGTGATTTGCTTTCAA
>JAFDZQ010000015.1:0-18016 GCA_018266895.1 Bacteroidota bacterium | reverse complement strand
TTGACAATATTTACAACAACATTGCACCGAACAATTACGCAAGATCAACAGTTGTGATTTGCTTTCAAAAGTTTCTTTGACAATATTTACAACAACTCTTAATCTCTCCTTTTGAAAATGCGTATAGTTGTGATTTGCTTTCAAAAGTTTCTTTGACAATATTTACAACAACTTCTGGAAAGACTTGAAAGAACTCACTCCGGTTGTGATTTGCTTTCAAAAGTTTCTTTGACAATATTTACAACAACAACAAGATCAGCACAGTCTTTGCATTTGTAGTTGTGATTTGCTTTCAAAAGTTTCTTTGACAATATTTACAACAACGTTGGGAAGACCACAGGCGGGCAGATGAAAGTTGTGATTTGCTTTCAAAAGTTTCTTTGACAATATTTACAACAACCAGAATAATCCACATTCAAACTGCACTTCAGTTGTGATTTGCTTTCAAAAGTTTCTTTGACAATATTTACAACAACGATGTATCAGTTGAGCCGTTTGAATCTCAGGTTGTGATTTGCTTTCAAAAGTTTCTTTGACAATATTTACAACAACTTATTTACCCAATCACAGTTCACACAATACGTTGTGATTTGCTTTCAAAAGTTTCTTTGACAATATTTACAACAACTCTTAAACGGTTTGATTTATCTTTTAGCAGGTTGTGATTTGCTTTCAAAAGTTTCTTTGACAATATTTACAACAACGTCGAAGTATTTTCAACTGTGCTTTCGGATGTTGTGATTTGCTTTCAAAAGTTTCTTTGACAATATTTACAACAACAAACGAAATAAAGTCCCGCCTAATGGATTAGTTGTGATTTGCTTTCAAAAGTTTCTTTGACAATATTTACAACAACGCTAAAATATCAAAGTCAAATTCACCCGCTGTTGTGATTTGCTTTCAAAAGTTTCTTTGACAATATTTACAACAACCATATATCTTTGTCCTGTGCGTATATTTGGTTGTGATTTGCTTTCAAAAGTTTCTTTGACAATATTTACAACAACTTAGCTTTCACCGGCTATGTTTTCTCAGTGGTTGTGATTTGCTTTCAAAAGTTTCTTTGACAATATTTACAACAACAATTGATTTAAGATACAATCTGTTTCATCTGTTGTGATTTGCTTTCAAAAGTTTCTTTGACAATATTTACAACAACTATATTCAATTCGGCTATTTATACAAACGGTTGTGATTTGCTTTCAAAAGTTTCTTTGACAATATTTACAACAACTACAGGATTCAGAGTTCATAAGCTCACAGAGTTGTGATTTGCTTTCAAAAGTTTCTTTGACAATATTTACAACAACATGGACTGAAAACAAACCGTTACAAAAAGAGTTGTGATTTGCTTTCAAAAGTTTCTTTGACAATATTTACAACAACATGATGTCTGTAAGTCATTGAAATACAATCAGGTTACTATTGTTTTAGAAATAAAGAATATTGTCAGGATATAAAAGGAATAGAAAGTTTTCTATTCCTTTTTTTATTTATGAATCTCAAGTTGTAAGCTTCAAGATGGAAAACAGCAGATTGCCGCTAATTTCACTAATTAACTCGAATTTTAAAAGAATTATAATATAATTAGTAAGAATTTGTATAATTCGCAGCGGAAATCAATCTTCAATGATCAAGCTGATGACCTAAGATATGTAATTTAGTTATTCCGAAATGTAAGTTATATATTAATGATTAAAAGAGTTCGAGTTGCTGAGGAGGCGGTTTATTGGATTCTTCTTTCTTCTTGCCGTAGTATATCTCAATCTCGCCAAATTGCTTGTCTGTTATTCTCAAAATTCCGATATGACCTTTAGGAGGCAATACTTTCCTGACTCTTTTAACATGAACATCAGTATTCTCTCTGCTCATGCAATGCCTCATATATATTGAGAACTGAAACATATTAAACCCGTCTTTCATTATCGCTTTTCTGAATCTTGTATAGTTTATCCTGTCTTTTTTTGTATCTGTCGGTAAATCAAAAAATACTAAGATCCACATAATTCTGTATTCATTTAAGCGCATAAAATTATATAACTTTGAAGTTTAAGATGCGGCTTAAATAATTTCTGTTATTCATAAAAATATTAATAGTAATTGGAAATCAGTTTACAAATTCAGGATAAACTATTTTCTTGCAATCGCCTTCGAAGCATTTAGCAATTGATGCTGTGGTTCGCTGAAGTCCGACCATTAAAGGGCTTTTCTCCCCGTTTATTGAAATATCCATTGCCGGGATCTTCAGTAACTCTTTCTTCAGTTCAGGTTTCAGTTCATAATAATCATATCCTGAATCAATAATGTCACAGACTACCTTATCCACAAAAGGTCGGTAAGGTTCCATTATATCATCAGCGAGACAGTATGCATTGTACTTGTTTCTGTGATGAATTCCGAGAGTCGGAAGAAGACCGGAAGCTACAAGTCCTCTCGCTACAACAGCTCTTAATATTGCATATCCGTAATTCAACAGATTATTGGGAGGTTCACCAAACCTGTCTCTGTAAAAGTCCATTTCTTCTGGAAATAAATTCTTCCAGTAATAAACTGCGGCTCTCGCCTCATAATTTTTAGTATCGCCGGAATTTACCTGCCTTACCCAGTGTAACATATTACTTATTGTTTTTCCTTTTTTGCTAAGAAGAAATGCCTGATTATTTATTTTAGATGATACAGTTTGCTGCCAGAGATTTTTTTTCAGAGGAACAGATGCGCTGATCTGCGCCTTAAATTTTTCTGATTGAACCAGATTGCCGTCTAAATTCAATAACAATCCGGTCGGATGATGCTTATCATTGCAGAATATAACAGCAACATTGTTTTCTAATAATTTTGATATTAAATACTGTGATGTACTCACGCCGTGATGATCAAGAATGATGATTCCAATGTCTTCAATCGGGATAGTTTCTTTTTGAGTTTTACGTTTTAAGTATTTATCTTCTAACTCAATATTTTCCCCAGAGCTATAATCAACTTGTTTCCGATTGGATTCGAACAATCTTCTTTCAATAATGAGTTGTTCATCTTTATAGCTTAGGTATGAAGGATTCCCAAAGTAAACTGTTCTTTTAATCATTTTTTATACTGGATATTAAAATTTAAATATTATTTCTCCATCAGGCTTAATCTCAAACTCATCATGTTCTACAATACATTTCATTTTACTAGCTTTTAGTTTTAATCTAAATTGATATTTACTTGAATCGAAATTAGTATCTCCATCACCTAATTCTTCATTTGTCCGTGCTTTTAAATTATTCTGAAGATGAATATTAGGTGTTCCCATATCATTGAATTTGTATATAATAAAAAGTCTTTTTATTAATTCAGTTTTATTTAGGCTCTTGATTTCATCTTTCGATTCAGTGAAAAATATTACTTTTTGTCCAACTTTGAGAATTGATTTCAAATTTAAATGAAGATCCTTGTAAATATAATTGTTTAGCGTATTATCTTTCCGGATATCATCTAAAGAGGTAAATCGAAATTCTATAAAATTAAATAAATTAACTATCCTGCATTTCATAACAGAATTTGTCTCATTTGAATAAAGAAGATATAAATAATTTTCTTCATTTTGTGCTAGAATATAATTTTTATGGTTATGTTTTGAAATGTAAGTTGGTTTTTTTAGTTCAATTGCTTTTTCAATTGATAAATATCCTCTTCCCGCTTTTACCCTGCAACGAATGTGTCTTATTAAATCACCATGAAAAGATTTGACTGATGAAAGTTCAATTCCATTGCTCAACTGTGTTTCTATAAATTTTTTAAGTATAGGATCAACAATTTCATCTTTAATAAAGATTGATCCATCTAAATATTCAACTTTTAAATCTCTTATATCTGTTTTTGCAACAATCCAAAGTAATTCTTTATCATTATCTTTCTCAATAATATATTTACCATTTTCTTTTATCGGATTACCGTTTTCATCTCTTTTTACTACTTTGATTGCTCCAAAAAATGTCTCTTTATGAAGTTGTCCTCTTACTGAATCTCCTGTTAATATTTTTTTAATTTTGTTTCCATTATTGTCTAATAGATATTTCCTGTTTTTTTTATCTCTTAAATATTCAATTTTTCCTCTCTTTCTTGAAGTCTTTTTTGTTGGTGTTAAAGTCCTGTCATTACTAATATGATTTATCAGAATATTGTCCTCAATTTCCTGAGTCACGTGTGAGTTCTGAAAACCTTCATAAGGAATCGGAAATTTATACTTAGATTTATTATTTGTTTTTGATTCCCTGAATTCGAAATAATCTTTTAATTGTTTATCTCTAGTAGCTGAACCAGGGATCAAAGTCAGTATAGCTGCATCTACAGCGTGATGCGAATGAAAATCTCTTTTCTTCTTTGATCCTTCAGTTTGAATCCCATAAATTTCTCGGAATATGGAAACAATTTGACCTTTTTGAACATATACCCTGCTAAAATAAGATTTGAGGTAAGCTCTTGCATATTTAGTTACAAGTTGTGTATCTACTAGCTGACTATTTTTAAACTTATCAATCCAATCTTCCTTTTTAATAGTAAAAGTAAATAACTTTTCCTGCCAGTAGTTCAATTCAAATCTTAAATAATGCCTTAATACTATGTTTGCATCTTTCCTGTCTTTTTCCCATGAAGGTATTTTTTTATTGGCTTCTGTTAAATTAGCAATTCGTTCTTTCAATGCATCAACTTTCGGCTTTATTAATTTATTTACTCTGTTTATAATTGGAGTACATTCAATTTTACCATCGACCGTATCCAATGTATATGATTCATAATAATTGGGACATTCTGTTGGGAAGTTAT
This sequence comes from Bacteroidota bacterium, assembly GCA_018266895.1. Lineage (GTDB taxonomy): Bacteria > Bacteroidota > Ignavibacteria > Tepidaquicellales > Tepidaquicellaceae > JAEUSI01. The sequence continues at coordinate 13,210 of JAFDZQ010000015.1, read as the reverse complement.
TGTTTTTTGTAAAATTATTGTAAACAGAATCACATACTGTAAGATTTTTCAATTCACTGTCAAATGAAATACTTCGTGGAATCGTATGTTCAATCTGATAATTATTTGTATCACCAAATAATTGATTAAATGGAATTACCCGACCTGTATATAAACACTGAAACTTCTGCTCTTGCCATAATCGGTATTTAAATATTTCATTTTTTAATACTGTTTTTTCTTCTTTAAATTTCTTTTGGCTATTTGTGTTTTTCCTTTCACATTCATAATAATTATCCCTTAAAAACAGATTCCCTTGGAAATATTTTAATTCAATATCGTAACTATCCTCATTTAAACTGTCAACTATTCTGATCTGTTCAACTGCACTTTGGAATTTATTGTAATCATCTATTGAAGGACTTTTTATCTGGAACATTTCCGAAAGTGCTTTGGAATAAACCTGATTTTCTGTTTCCTTATCATTTTGCCAGAATCTTATTGCTTTCCTCAGATTTGAATCATTTAGTTCTCTGGCTAATTCTATGACTATATTAGTTTCATTATCAATTTTATTAATTTCTAAAAGATAATTAACTAGTTTCCGAAGTTCATGCATCGTTCTCATTGCCATTGGGTTTTTCCAGCCTCTGGTCGGAGGCATAGGATTTCCAAGTTTATAGTTTTCCTTTGGATATATATCTATATCAGAAGGGTGATAAAGTAAATTTAAATCTTCATCTTTTAACTTATATTTATCTTTTAGCATATTCTTTATATCTTCATCTAAGCGGGGTAATTTATAATAGTCTTTATTAACAAATTTACCGGGTCTAAATGATGCTTTCTCTTCATCAATCTGATTCCCCAGAAGAAAATCTTTATATTTTTCAGAAATGAAATTTATGAGATCATTCATTTCTTTTTCATCTAATTTCTTCCATAATTTGTCACTTAAATAACTCCTTATCTTAAATAAGATTTCATTTTTGTCTTTTTCATATAATTCAGTTTGATTTTGGTTATTGAGAATTGTATTGCCAAAATAGTCTTGAATCAGACCATTAACAATATTGAGCTTATCCTTAAATTTCTTGTTTGTTTCAACTGTTTCATTAATTTGAGAATAAACATCTTCTTTAATCTTTTGAAAATCAAATTTCCTAAAAACTTTTACCAGGTTTGCAAAAAAAACTGCATTTGTATAGATATTCCCCTTCTGCAAATGAGGTAATATTTTATTTATTGAATGTTTACTGAGTGACCCGTAACCTTGTTGAATATCAATTCCTATAAATAGTTTTATTTTATCTTCGTCCCATTTAAAGTTTTGCATTAAAAATCTTTTCAAATCTTCCTCATTGTCTTTTGTCTGAATGAAATCAAAGAGTAAGTGCCATATCTGTTCATAATTTAGTTTATTTGAGTTACTTGATTTCACTGATTTGTCATTATTGTATTTTATTCTTTCATATTGAATAATCAATCCATTCCAATTTATTCCATATAGATTTTCATCTGAAATGAATTTATCACTCCATTCTTCATCAAATACATTCATTAATCCTGCTATAAATGGACAAGCTGAGATTGATGGATTAGATTTATCATAGTTGAAAATAAATTCACCGTTATTTGAATACTTCTTGTTTATTTCTTCAAATCTGAATACAGGTTTACTTTTTCTAAAAAATAGATCTTCAAAGATTTTCTTTTTTAATTCCATTGGAATTGGTTCAAAATCCCCGTATGAATTTCTTTTCATCCACTTAATATTATTAATAAACTGTAAGGCTCTGAATTCTTCAAACATTGGATGACTGATCGGGATCCTGGGTTTTTTAGGTTCTAAAGTGCACTTACCTACTAAACCTTTTTGCCCTCTTAATGGACGGACATAATAGATTGCCTTGAATAACTTATCTGAAATTGAAGAATCAATTTTTTGTTTTTCAATTAATGATTTATACTCGTTTATGTATTCATCCCTTTTAATAATTCCGCTTCCTCTTATTCTCCTTTTTTCATTTATTAATCCGTTAGTTAAAATTTGGGAAGCCTTTAAGTTCGGATCATTTTTTCGTTTTTCCTCAAAATACTTGTTCTCGCCATATGTACTTTTTCCGCTTTTCCTGCTGCTTTTAAAACCTCTCCTTTGAACAAGATGATATAAAGCTCTGCCGATTTTATATAATCTATTTTTATCGTCTTTATCAAAATACTCCAATAATTTGCATCTCAATTCATAGGGATTTATAAATTCGGGTTTAAGTTTTATATCTGAAGAAAAATTTTTTCCAATTCTATCAAAATCCATTGCCAGCCAAGCCAAATAATCTGAAGACAATGGATATATTCTTCCTTTGTTTTTCTCTCCCTTTTTCCAATCGCCAATTCTCCATAAATTTAACTCTTCAATTGAAAGAGGGCACATATTGTTATCAATTAATGCTTTTAATGTTGCCCATTTCCTATATCTCTTAGCATTATAAAGTCTTCTTTTACTTCTATTATTTCTCCTTTCTGCGGCTAACGAGAATTCACCAGACTTTCCATCTCCAACACCTTTTTTAAAAACAGTAACTCCAAAGTCAATTATTTGATTTTCTTTATTAGTTTCAGTGTCTCTAATTGCCCATCCGATAGAGTTTGTTCCTAAATCCAAACCTAAAATTTTACTCATTATATTTTTTATTTAAATTAAAATTGTTATTTTGCATAGCAAATCACAACAAGGCTATAAGCCGAAGAATTTAATTCTTAAGCACTGCATACTTCTGTAGTGCTTTTTTTATTCATTTTGAAAAATATTAAATTTTCCGAAATATTGAAAATAATGTAAGATATGTGTTGTGACAGTGCTTCTTTGTTATTCAACTTTCATTCTCATTTAATTCAGATAATATATTTCTGAATTAATTTATTATCAATTCAGATACATTATTCTCCGCCTTTATATTCCACATCCCTAAAAAACATTTTTCCGGTAACGTTCTCAATCCGTAGAACTCAGAGGAATAAAATATTTTGTGCAAATCAGAAGCAAGCCTGCCTCGAGGTTTATCTCGCTGAAAGCGGACAAGGCGGGCTGGAATGACAATCCATTGAGTGTTAGTTTTTCAGAAGTCTCTAATTGCTAATTGCTAATTGCAAATTACTAATAACAAATTATTAATTATTAATGGTATTGCACTATGTTATAATACAAAAAAAGGCAGGATATGATCCTGCCCTTGAATTTTATTGCCTGAATTTATTGAAAATTTATTCCGGCTGAATTACTATGTCAGATGAAACTTCCTGTGGTTTTTTCTTTTTGAATCTGTCAAGCATGTTGTTAACGGACACAAATATCGTCGGAACTACAACAAGCGTTAAGAATGTCGCTACAGAAAGTCCGAAAATGATCGCAACACCCATCGGTCTCCAGAAAGCCGTATTCTGTCCGCCGATCACCCAGGAAAATGATCTCCAGTCGAAATCCACTCCCGTTGTAAGCGGTACAAGACCGAGTATAGTCGCAGCAGCCGTCAGGAATACCGGTCTCAGTCTGATCATTCCTGACTGAATTACTGACTCTTCCCTCGATAATCCCCTTGATTCAAGTTCCTTCTGAAAATCCAGAAGTATAATTGCATTTCTTACTACAATCCCCCCGAGCGCTATTACTCCAATTCCTGTCATAATGATCCCGAAAGGAGTCTGAGTGATAAGAAGTCCGAGTAATACTCCGATAAGTGACAGAAGTACAGTGAACATTATAATGATCGGTGACATGACAGAATTGAATTCTATCACGAGAAAGAAAAATACCAAAAGCAGCGAGATCAAAAATGCTTTGGCAAGAAAAGTCTGTGACTCTGCCTGGCTTTCCTGCTCTCCGGTGTAAACTATTCCGTAACCTGTAGGGAATTTAATGTCCTTCAGCTTTTCCTTAACATCGATAAGGACGTCATTTCCGAGTCTTCCTTCGGCATTGGCAGAAACCGTAACAACGCGCTTCATGTCTTTTCTGTTGATCGCACCTATGCCTCCTGAAAAATCCACTTTTGCAACTGATGTGAGTGGAATTTTAGCTCCGTCTTTTCCGGGCAGATAAATGTCGGAAATCGCCACAATACTTTCCCTCTGTGCGGAATCAAGTCTGACCGTAATGTCATATTCATCATCGGCTACCCTGAATTTACTTGCTGCCGTACCGTTGATGGCAGTCCTGACTGTGGATGCGATCAAGGCAGTGCTGAGTCCGTACAGTGAGGCTTTTTCCCTGTCAATTGTAATTTTAATTTCAGGTCTGGCTTCGTCAAAATCATCTTTCAGATCTTTTATTCCCGGTATGTCTTTAATGGCTTTCTTAACTTCATCCGAAAATTGTCCGAGTTTTGTAAAATCATCTCCTGATATCTCTATGTTCACCGGGGGTCCTGTGGGAGGTCCGCCGGATTGTTTCGAAATTCTTACATCGGCAGTCGTAATATTGTTTATTGCGTCCCGGATCTCTTCTATTGTCTTGAATGAACTTTGCTGCCTTTCTTCCTTATCAAAAAAGCTCAGCGTAATCGTGCTCTTGCTTGATACGTCGCTTCCGAATCCCTCGCCGATTTCCGAACCGACATTAGTAAGATAATATTCAATGTCCTTGAACGGAGGGAGTTTCTGTTCGACTATTTTTGTAACTTCATTTGATTTATCGAGATTTGTTCCGACAGGCATATTGATGTGAATGTACGCCTGCTGCGGCTCTACCTGCGGGAAGAATTCAATTCCGTTATTGAACTTTCCGTAAACCATGAATACAAGAATGAGCATAAGCACCGTTCCTCCGACTGTAAATTTTCTGTGCTTAAGCGCGAATCTTAAAGACTTTTCATAACTCTTTACAATCTTTGCAAACAATTCATCAAACCATAAATGGAATTTTGTGATAATATTATACCATTTTGTTTTCCTGTGAAGTCTTTCCCTGTCCTTTTTAAAATTTATAAAATGCGCCGAAAGAACAGGGTTAATTATCATTGCGACAAATAAGGATGAAAAAAGACATACTATAAGCGTTATCGGCAGATATCTCATGAACTGTCCTACTATTCCGGGGAAGAAAAGCAAAGGAGCGAATGATGAGATAATCGTAAATGTTGCAATGGTCACCGGTACCTGAACTTCCCTCGGACCCTCAATCGCAGCATCATGAGGATTATATCCTTCGGACTCCTGAAGTCTGTATATATTCTCAGTGACTACTATAGCATCATCGACAATTATCCCGAGTACAAGTATAAGCCCGAACAATACAACTATGTTAAGGGTTACTCCGAATGCGCTCAGTATTATGAACGAAATGAAGAATGAAAACGGTATGGAAGTAGCAACGAGAAAAGCGTTTTTTAATCCCATTGAAGCCAGCAGTATCAGACAGACGAGCAGAAATCCTGTTACAATGCCGTTTTCAAGTTCATGCACAGTATTCTTAATACTCTTTGACTGATCGCCTGTAAAACTGATCTTCAGACCTTCCGGCAGCGATGATTTCTTTTTTTCTACAAGAGCCTTGATATCATCTGCTATTCTTATAATATTTTCACCGCTTCTTTTTTTAATTACAATCGTGACAGCTTCCTGCCCGCTCTCTCTTGCCATTGTTGTTCTCTGCTTGTAACCGTAAATGACCTGAGCTACATCCCTTAAATAGATCGGTTTTCCGTTTTCAGCTTTGATGACAATGTCCCTGATAAGTTCAGGATCCTGATATTCACCGGGTACTCTTACAAGATAATTCTGAGTTCCTACATCTACGCTTCCGCCCGGAATGCTCAGATTTTCCGATCCGATCTTTCCCGTAATATCGCTTAAAGCAAGATTGTAATACTTCAGCCTGCCGGCATCGACATTGACTTTCACTTCTCTTTCAAGCCCTCCTTTTACATCCGCAGCCAGTATTCCAGGAATCCCTTCTATGTCATCGCTCATTCTGTCGGCAATATCCTTCAGCGCTGCAAGTCCTAAATTTCCTGACAAATTAATATAGAGCATGGGCTGTTCGGAAAGATTTATTTCCATAATATTCGGCTCTTCGATATCCTTAGGCATTTTTGACTTTGCAATCGAAACTTTGTCTCTGACTTTCTGAAGAGCATCGTCAATTTTTACATCCGGATTGAATTCAATATTGACAAAAGAAAAACTTTCCTGTGATATGGAAGTTACTTTCTTAACGTCTTTAATTCCCTTGACTTCTTTTTCAATCTCCTGAGATACAAGACTTTCAATATCCTGCGGGGAAACTCCGAAATAAGCAGTCGTAACAAAAATGTTGGGAATTGTAATTGAAGGAGCGGATTCTTTCGGTATGGAAACATAAGAAGAAATTCCCACTATGATAATTATCACGGTCATAATATAAACCGTAACCCTGTTATTTACAGCTAACTTTGAAACAATCATTTTATATAATAAATAATTTTAAATTTACCCGTTAATTTATTACCTGTACTTTATCGCCGTCAGTAAGAGACTGAAATCCTTCAATTATTAATTTGTCGCCTTTGTTTAATCCCGAATTGATCATTGCATTATTATTGTTCCTTCCGCCGATGCTTACCAGCTTTTTTCTGGCAATGTCATTTTCAAGGACAAATACAAATTTTTCGCTTCCGAAATCTATTATCTGATCCTGAGGAAGCACTACCGCATCATCAACGCTGGATTTTGTAATCTGAATATTTGCGCTCATTTCAGGCTTCAACTTTCCTTCCCTGTTATTCATGACAAGCTCAATCTCAAAAGTCCTGTTGACAGCGCTCAGTGTAGGGGCTACATAATTAACCGTTCCGGTAAATTCCTCTCCGGGGTAAACATCAAACGTAATCAGCACCGACGAACCTTTTGTTACCTCGCCGATAAAACTTTCCGGAATTCCCGCGCTGATTTTTACTCTTGACACATCGACTACATTCAGGATCGGAGTGCCCGGTCCGCATACTTCGCCTTTTCCCATATATTTATGATCAATTACTCCGCTGATCGGGGAGAGGACGTAGGATTTGCTGAGTCTTGTTTCAAGAACATTTAAACTTTTTTCCGCAAGCTCAAGCTGAAACTTTGCATTTGTATAATCCTGTTCCGTAGTAACATTTTCATTGTAAAGTTTTTCCATTCTCTCGAAATTGCTTTTCGCAAGTTCATACTGAGTCTGCGCCTGATCATAAGAAGCCGCATCCATATCCTTTCTTAATCTCACCGCCACCTGTCCTTTTCCGATCCGGTTTCCTTTGTCAAACGGCTGATAAGTGATGAGACCTCCTTCTTCCGACGAAATCTTCGCTTCCTGGAAAGCTTTTACGGTCCCGACTAATTTATAAACTTCCGAGAAATTTGTAACTTCGATTTCCCTGATCTTAACTGCCTGTAATTTTTTTTCCGCTTCGGTTTTTGCTTCCTGTTTGCCTCCGCATGAAGACAGAATAAGACTGAATGTTACGAGGCAGAAAAGAGAAATAAAAATATTTTTCATGTTATGTTGTTTTATAAATTTTCTGTTATTCATTTTAATAAAATTATTTGCCGAGCAATCTTTCAAGCTCGGCTTTTGCAACCTGGTAATCATAGACTGACTGAAGAAATCCTAGTCTTGAATTATAAAGAGAAAGTTCCGCATCCTGAACGTCAATCTGATTCAGCACTCCTGCAGAATAACTTGCATTGGCAAGTTCAACGCTTCTTTCTGCAAGTTTCATTGTGCCTTTCATTGTGGAAATCCTTTCCTTTGCATCAATCAAAGCAATGATTGCGCTTTCTGAACTTAGTCTTAACTTTTGTTTCAGATCCCTGATCTGTTCATCATTCTTCATTACTTCAAGTTCCGACTGTTTTACTTTAAAAGAATTCCTGAACAGATTCAGATCCCAGGTAAGCCCAATACCGGCATTTGCAGTATTGAAGAATCTGTAATTTGAAACCGGTCTGCCGTCATTTTCCTGAGTTCCGAGAGCATATTGTCCGAACAGATACAGCTTAGGGAGATAATTTGCCTTGTTAACTGTCACCAGTTCCTGATTTATCCTTTTTCCTATGCCGAGTATTCTGACTGCCACATTGTCTTCCGCAATCTTAGAGATTATCTGATCTGTATTTCCTAAAAACTCCGTGCTGTCATAGAATAATTCTCCCGTTACATCAACTGTTTCATTTACCTTTAAGCCGATTGCATCTGAAAGCACTTTCAGGCTGATCTCGAGATTCCTTTCAGCTTTTGAAAGTTCGGGTTTTACATTGTCGAATTTGACTTTTGCTCTAAGGAAATCAAATTCATTTGCAACACCGTTTCTGTATTTTGCGCTGACTGTGTTGTAATTATTCTGAGCATTTTCAAGCGTAAGTCTGTTTACATTTACGACGGCTTTAGTAAGCTGAACTCCGTAGTAAGCCCTTTTGACACTGTATTTTACTTCACTCTGAACTGATACTATGTTTTCTTCCTGAGTTTTCAGATAGTATTCCGCTATGCGGATACCTGAAAACACCGGAGTTCCGAGGATAGGAATGGATTCGCTTACATCAATGGTATTTGTCAGAGAATTATCAGAGCCGATCTCAAATTTTTGTCCGGAGATATCGAAAACCTGTTTCTTAAAAGCTCTGGAATATCTTGAATTCAGAGAGATTGTCGGAACAAGATTTTCACTGTAAACTTCGGACACTTTTTCCTGTGCTTTTAACTTGTCAATATTTGCCTTTACCAGTTCCGTGTTATTTTTCATTGCAAGAAGAAGCGCTTCGTTTATATCATTGATTACTGTCCTGTTCTGGGAATATGCGGAACTGCCTGCGGAAATAAAGCAGAGAGCAAGAAGACTTGCAGATAAAAATTTTCTGTAAGGTATTTTAAACATACAATTTTATAAGCCGGTTAATTTTATATTATTTTAAATCTTTATTTCAGTATCAAGTTCTGTTTTTGCTTTGTAAAACTGAGTTTTTCCTTTCTCAGTAAGAATGCCGTTAAGCAGCATTTCATATGTGATCATGAAAGCGTCGTGCATGGAGAAATTATTGTTTATGAGAAAATCCGGATTTAATACGGAAACAAGTGAAGAGTTAAAAACCTTTATTATTAATTTTGACGGAAAATTCATTATGAGTTTTTCTTTTTTGCCCTGCTCAAGAAGTTTTTCCACTACTTCATTTATCATTTCATTTTTCTTTTCGTCAATGTTCTTCTTAATTGAAGGAGCATGAACGGAAAGGTCTTTCAGCCATTTGTCACTGATATTCCTTGTGTAATTGCTGTGAAAATTAAGAATCCTTACGAATTTTATGACTACGTTGTCGCTGCCGGTTAATATCGAATCAAGTCTTTCCGCTATGTCACAGGAAGAACTGCTGCAGATTTCCTCAAGAAGCTTATCCTTAGACGGAAAATACTTGTAAATTGTTTTCTTGCTGATGTGTAGTTCGGAAGAAATTTCATCCATCGAAGTTTTATAAAAACCTTCTTTATGAAATTTAATACGGGAAAAGTTAAGTATCTTTTCTTTTTCTTCAGCTGCCTTTTCGTTCTGTATCAAGAAACTAAATTAGTTTTATTAGTTTCCAACTTATGAAATTTAAGTTATTTATACAAGCTAATTTTCAGACAGGTACGTGATTAAAAATTCATTTTATGATATAAGTCATACTACTTGTAAATTAAAATCACTATTGTTGAATAACTTATTTGACTGAAATTATATTTTTAAAAACAAATTCATTAAAAATTAACATTATATATGAACAAACAAGAGAAAAGGCATTCCTGGGCTGAACCTTACAAAATCAAAATGGTGGAATTGCTTAAAATGACCACAAGGGAAGAAAGGGAAGCGGCAATCATTGAAGCCGGATACAATACATTTCTTCTCAGATCCAAAGATGTGTACATAGACCTGCTTACTGACAGCGGTACTTCGGCTATGAGCGACAGACAGTGGTCTGGAATGATGCTCGGGGATGAAGCTTACGCCGGGAGCGAAAATTTTTATCATCTGGACGATGCAGTAAAAAAATTTTACGGCTATAAATATGTGATTCCTACTCATCAGGGGCGGGGAGCTGAAAATATAATTTCTAAAATTCTGATCAAGCCGGGCGATATCATTCCCGGGAATATGTATTTCACGACTACAAGGCTTCATCAGGAACTTGCAGGCGGAAAATTTGCGGATGTAATTATTGACGAAGCTCATGATCCTGATAATGAGTTTTTGTTCAAGGGTAATGTTAATATTGAAAAACTTGAAAGTCTCATAAAGACAGCCGGCGCAAGAAAAATCCCTTATATCGCTTTAGCAACAGCGGTAAACATGGCGGGAGGGCAGCCGATCTCAATGGAAAATCTTAAAGCTCTCAGGGAAGTTTCACTTAATCACGGAATTAAAATTATACACGATATGACAAGAGTTGCCGAAAATGCTTTTTTCATACAGCGAAATGAGGAAGGATATTCGGATAAGTCTGTCAGTGAAATCGTACTGGAAATCTGTTCGCTTACAGACGGCGCTACGATGAGCGCTAAGAAAGACGCTCTTGTTAATATAGGAGGATTTCTTGCAATGAATGATCCAGATATTTATGAAGAAGCCCGTAACCTTGTGGTAGTTTACGAAGGTCTGCATACTTACGGCGGACTTGCAGGAAGAGATATGGAAGCTATTGCAATTGGAATTGAAGAATCAGTCAATGATGATCATATAAGAGCGAGAATAGGTCAGGTTGAATATCTTGGTGATCTGCTGATAAATTCCGGAATACCTGTTGTCAAACCAATAGGAGGTCACGGAGTATTTCTGAATGCAAAGAAATTTCTTCCCCATCTTAAACAGATTGCATTTCCTGCTCAGACTCTTGCAGCGGAAATATATGTAGACTCGGGAGTAAGAAGCATGGAAAGGGGAATTGTTTCTGCCGGAAGAAATAAAGATACAGGAGAACATAATTTCCCGAATCTTGAACTTGTAAGACTCACAATTCCGAGAAGAGTTTATACTCAGGCGCATATGGAAGTTATTGCAGAATCCATTGAATCCGTTTATTCGAACCGGGAAAATATCAAAGGAATGAAAATGATATATGAACCGAAGTATCTCAGATTCTTTCAGGCAAGGTTTGAAAAGCTGTAAATTATTTGTTAAACTGAATTTTTAAATTATTAATAAAAACAAAGTATGGAATTTAAAACTATTATCGAGCCGTTTAAGATCAAATCCGTCGAGCCGATAAAAATATCCACTCCCTCTGAAAGAAAAATTTATCTTGAAAATGCAAAATACAATCCGTTCAAATTAGAGTCTGATCAGGTGATGATAGATTTTCTTACTGACAGCGGCACTTCGGCTATGAGCGCAAATCAGTGGGCGGGAATAATGATAGGCGATGAATCTTATGCCGGTTCAAAAAGCTGGGAACACATGCATTCAACCATTAAAGACCTTACGGGTTATCATCATATACTGCCGACTCATCAGGGCAGGGCAGCAGAAAGAATTCTTTACAGCGTACTTGGCGGCAAAGGCAAGGTCTTCATAAGCAATACACACTTTGATACAACAAGGGCTAACATTGAATATACCGGAGCAACTGCTTTCGATATTCCTATACCCGAAGCAACACATCCTAAGGACTATCATCCGTTTAAAGGAAATATGGATATTGAAAAACTTGAAGATCTTATTTTAAAACACCGTCCGGAAAATATCGGCTGCGTTATTCTCACTGTTACCAATAACAGCGGAGGCGGTCAGCCGGTCAGTATGAAGAATGCAAAGGATATTCATTCAGTATGTAAAAAATACGGAGTGAAATTCTTTCTTGACTGCTGCAGAATTGCCGAGAATGCTTATTTTATCAAACACAGGGAAAAGGAATATGAAGATAAAACTTATAAGGAAATAGCACAGGAAATGTTTTCTCTCGCTGACGGAGCAGTAATGAGCGCAAAGAAAGACGCACTTGTAAATATGGGAGGATTTCTTGCCATTGAAGATGAAAAGTTATCCGAAAAATGCAGCAGTCTTCTGATCATTACCGAAGGATTCACGACATACGGAGGTCTGTCAGGAAGAGATATGGAAGCAATAGCAATCGGGCTGAAGGAAATATTCGAGCCGGATTATCTTCTTTACAGAATAAAAAGCACTGCTTATCTCGGAGAACATCTTGATAAGATGGGAATTCCTCTCATGCTTCCGATCGGAGGTCATGCTGTTTATATTGATGCAAAGGAAATGTATCCTCATATTCCGGTAAATCAGTATCCGGGGCAGGCGCTGGTATGCGAACTGTATCTCAAAGGCGGAGTAAGGGCTGTTGAGATCGGGTCGGTTATGTTCGGAAAATATGACAAAGCCGGAAAATTGATTCCTGCTCAGATGGAATTAGTAAGACTTGCAATACCGAGAAGAGTCTATACTCAGAGTCACATTGAATATGTGATTGAAGTGTTTTCAAAATTAATTGAGAATAAAGAGTATGTAAAGGGATACGAAATAACTTATGAAACCGAATATCTCAGGCATTTTACGGCGGAATTCAGAAAATTGTAAACCGGAATGTGTCAGGATTTAATAAATTCATTCCGCAATTTCTTAAATAAAAAGTAAATAATAAAAATGATGAAAGTGACTATGATAAGAATTAAGAATATTCCAAAGGCAAGAAATAACATGAATAACGAGATCAGGAATACAATTAAAACCGTAAAAGAAATAAATACTATAAGCTTAATGAGGAATTCCATAATTTAAAAATTCTTCCTGAACACTTCTGATACGGGTTTACTGTGACAATTCGCGTTTCATAATTTTACTGAACATAAGGACAGGCAGCAAAATGATCTGTCTTTTTTAATTCAAGCTTCGGTATGAAATCAGCGCATTCCATGTTTTCAGTATCAGGATACACGGTGAATTTCATTTTTTATTTGAATCGGTTTAATTGTTTTAACAGTTAAACCCATAGTTGTCATTCCCGCCCGCCTGCATTTGTTATACTTTATAGTTAGAGATAATTGTTATGCAGGCGAGAGCGGGAATCCAGGAACTTCAAATTCAAACTATGTTTTATTTTTTGAGTAATTAATGATATCTAATTTAGAAGCTAAATTAATATATTTTTCTTATAAATTAGAATTTCTGATAATAAATTACTCATTAGTATGATTCCCAATGTAAAAATCCGGCTTCAACATATCGTCTGTACC
>JAFDZQ010000014.1:577-15908 GCA_018266895.1 Bacteroidota bacterium | reverse complement strand
TTTTCAAAAACACATTTTTAAATAACTTCCGTAAAATATATTTATGCTAATTAACCTTTCCAATCACCCCTCAAATAAGTGGACTTCCAAACAGAAGAGAGAAGCACTTATAAAATTTTTTGATCTTATTGATATTAATTTTCCGATAATTAATCCTGAAGATGATGAAAAATACATTTATGAGTTAGCTATGAGTTATAAAGAAAAATGTATTGAAATATTTAAAAACGAATCTGATGAAAAAGACGACAACGCAGTTCATATAATGGGAGAATTTACTTTTACTTATGCATTGGTAAGTTTATTATTATCCGATGGGATTAAGTGCATAGCGTCAACAACTAAACGGATAGTTAAAGATCTTGAAAACAATAAGAGTGAAGTTACTTTTGAGTTTGTCAGGTTCAGGGAATATAAAAAAATATGAAAATTCTGTTCAACCTTATAGAATAAAAACATCATTAATCCTTCAACACCTCAAAATCATTTCAAAAGATACAGATTTATTGAATCAGGCTATTACCAAACATTTACGAAATGTTGTTAATATTTAATTGACAAATCAATAAGTATTTGTCCTACACTCATATTAAATAAGGAAAAAGTATTTTCCAAATTTCCCGTTTATTGAAACATCTACTACCTTCAGCTCCTATTTATTTTATTCAAACCATTGAAATTTAAAGTATCAATGAACCTTTATTTTTAAAAATGGAAAAATGTTGAAAGGGACTCTCTATTCTGATAAACAAAACAATTATATGAAAAGGCATCCGATAATAGCGATAGAAGGAATTGACGGTTCAGGGAAAACCACAATTGCAAAAATACTCTCAAAAGAACTGGGTATGCTTTATCTTAAAACTCCTGATAAGCCTTTCAGCTTTATAAGAAAATATTTTGATCAGAAAAGCACTGATGCTAGAGCAAGAATGCATTTTTACATAGGATGTCTTTGGGACGCTTATTTAAAAGCTGCCAGAGAATCTAATTATCAGGGAGTTATACTTGACAGATATATTTTGTCGACAGCTGCATATCATTCTGTTCTTTGCGGTAAAAGTTATGATGCAAAAAAGATCATAGAGCTGACATCACCTCCTTCTGCTGATCTGAACATATTTTTGAAAACAGATATTTATACATCACAAAAAAGAATCCTTGAAAGATGTACAGAGAACTGTGATTCTGCATTAGAAAAAGACATTAAATTTCAGGAAAAGGTATCGGCAGTACTGGAACAATTAGCCGATATAACAATTAGCAATGAGAACAGGGAAATATCAGATACAGCCGGAGAATGTAAATATTTCATAAATGAATTAATCAGAGACCACAATTATAAAAATTATGAAAAATTTGAATATTATGAAAAATAAAATGAAGTTCAGAATTGACTTATACGCTTTGAAATCAGAAAAAGCAAATTGCAATCTTAAATGCAGTTACTGTCACCTTGATTATTTCAACATAAATTCAGGATTTGATGCAGGATTAAAAACTGATTTTACAGATCTCATAAAAATGTGTCAGAAAGCCATAGGTTCGGAAGACAGTTCACTGAAACTGCATTATTCAGGCAGAGCGGATCCTTTGCTGGTCGATAAAGATGTTTTTATGAGAGAAACAACGAAGATCAGGGATCAGTTTTCGTCTGCAGAAATTGTAATGACCACAAACGGTATAAGATTATACGAATATTCGGAAGTAATTAGATTGTCAGGTATAAATAAGATCAATGTATCACATCATAATTATTCAGGAGAACTTGAAGCAAAAGTTTTTAAAGGAATAGAAATAGTAAGAAATAACAAAATGAAAATAATACTGAATGTTGTTGCAACCGAAGAAGTATTAAAAAATATTGATCATTTTATCAGATTGGGAGACAAGTACAGTATATCATTGAAATTCTTTAATCTTATTTCTGATGATAAAGCATATTCAGGTGAATTGTTTGCCAGATTTGTAAAAGAACTGAGAGGATACTGTTCGGAAGAATATTATGAAGACACAATTAAAAACAGAATAGAAACATCTTCAAAAGCAGGGAACAGAATATCAATAAAGTTGGCTGAAAAATTCTATAACAGACCTGATGCATGTCAGAATTGCCCTTTTCTAAAAAAGTGCGATGAAAGCTGCTGGGACACAATAAGACTTACTCCCTGGTATATCAAACCCTGCGGAGTAAGAAAAGATAATGTGTATTTCCCCGGAGAACAAAATTTATCAATACTTAAAAGCAAATTGAAATCAGGCGGAAAATTTTATAATTAAATTAAAATCATTATGAAAAACGAAGAGAAGAAAAGACAGATAATTGACATCTGCAAAAAAGAAATCGGAAAAAGAATAAAAGTTCAGACTGAAGCGATGAACGATGCACAGGATACTGCCAATAAATATAAAGGCGCAATGGAATCCAGATATGATACATTCAAGGAAGAAGCACAGCAGAGACGGGATGGTCATGCAAAGCAGATAGATATATTGTTAAAACAGAAGTCAGCTCTAATGAATGCAGGACAAAGTATTAATGCCAGAGCACAATTCGGATCAGTAATCGAAACAGATGATATAATATATTTTTTATGTTTTTCAATAAGTGATAACGAAATGCGATTTTGCGGAAAAGAACTGATTACATTGAGAGAAGATACACCTTTGGGCGAAGCAATGAAAGGAAAGGAAAGAGGTGATACTGTAAAATTTAACGGATATGAGTTTACGATAAGAGAAATTTATTAATTAAAAATTCAGAATCTGGAAATATTTTGATTTCTTTTCTCTAATAGAATTAAGACACCGATTCATAAAATTAAACCAATTAAAAACAAAATTATGAAAAGACTTATAGACAACATAAAGGCGATTTTAAACGGAAGAAAAGACGGTAAATCAAATCTTCCTTCAAAATACGAAGAAAAGTCACCTTATCTGAAGAAAATAACTGAAGAAGGCAACTCGACAGTAAACTTGATCAACAGCCAGTGGCTGAAAGCAGATGAATCTCTAAAATCGGAATGGCTTAAGAGCACGCAAAGAGAAATTGATTCAGAAAAAAAGCTTAAGGAATTCGAGGAATCTTATAAAGACGCATCCGCTGAATATTTAAAACTGAATCCGGAAGAAGAAGGAATACCCAAAAAAACCGCAAAGAAATTCAGAATTTACCACTGTGTACTTCCGTTCTTTGTAATTGCTGACATTTATCTGACAGTAATAGTGTTCAGGATATTCGGTGAATCGGATTTCATCAACATACTCTTCGGAGGAATTCTCGGATTTGTCATGGCGCTCTTCTGCCACAAGCTTGGAGAGAAGCTGGCATCTTCGGGAAAAAAATATGACAGGATTTTTCTTACAACAGGAGTCTCGATGATAGCTGCAGTTTGCCTGGCGTTCGGAATACTAAGAGGAATATACATAAGCAACATTGATGTAAGCCGGTTTTCTTTCATACTGTTTTCGGTTTTAAATATGTTCTTTATTTTGGCAGCTGTTTTTTATTCTTACAAGGTTCATAAACCGGGAATGCTCAAACTGAAAGATGCGGAAGTTAATCTTGCAAAAGCAGAGAGAACATACAGTAACGCTGTAAGAAGAAGATTAGATACAGTTACCATGAGAGAAAAGAGACAAAGAATTTTCCTGTCAAAAGCTGAAAGAGTAATAAACAGGGTGAATCATCTGATGCATTTATACTGGCAGAAAAATATAAGGAAAAGAAACAACCTGATAGAAGGTGAATACAACCCTAAGGCAATAGTTCTTAACATTCCTCCTTCTCTAGTAAAACCGGAATGGGAAACAAAAACATTCATTAACTTAAACAGCGAAAAAAATGAAGAAAACCACATCGGAAATAAAAAAAATCAATATGAGAATACTTACACTGTTAATGATAACGGTATCGCTTCTTAGTCTGAACTGCAGTGACAAAGTCAGGACAGCTTATTTTGTGAATGTCGACTGTTCAAACAGTACGTCCGACGGATATATCAGGGAAGCATACAGAAATGATTTTAAGAAAATACTTAAGGCTGCAGGCGAAGGAGACATTATTGTTATCGACAGAATCTCATCAAACAGTTTTTCCACATCTGATCCGCTGACTGTAAAACTGCCTGAATACAGCATATTCGGAGCTAACAAAGATAAGTTTGAAAAGATCAGGGATTCATTAAAAAATGATTTTGCATTGCAATCGGAAAAATACTTTAAAGATCCGGAATATTCAGAAACGGATATACTTAATTCAATAAACAAAAGCGTAATTTATCTGAGAAACGGAGAACTGAAAGAGTTCAGAAAAATAATCGTTCTATTTTCAGATATGATTCAGGAGACTGAAGAACTTGATCTTACTGAAAACAACGGAGACGAAAGGCAGATTAAAAAAATAATTTCAAAGCTTGAAAATGAGAATAAAATATTCAACCTCGATTCAATTGAAGTTTATGTAAGCGGTGCGACTTATTCAGAATTGAAAGGAACTCAAATCAATCTCAGACAGACAAAATTTACAAAAGAATTCTGGAAAAATTATTTTGAAAGATGTAATATGAAATACAGAGATGATATGTATCAGGCGAGACTCGCGGAGTTTTAAGGGATATAAATTAAGTGTAAATTCCAAAAATAATCTTTCAATTACATTTATTATAAGATGAAACGGAAAAAGTTTCTAATAACATACGATATCACATCAGATAAAAAAAGAAAGTTAATCTCTGATCTGCTTGAGAAGGAAGGCATAAGACTTCAGTACAGTGTATTTGAATGTATAATGAATACGGGAAAATTAAATCAGATCATAAAGAAAATAGAAAGAACCATTAATACGAAGACGGATTCCGTTTTGATATACTTTTTATGTGAATTATGCGAAGGAAAAAAAATCATGCTTGGAAAACAGTATTTCCTGAAAATCCGGAACATTTTCATTAACTAAGAGCTTTCAAAAATGAAAGCAGTCGAATAAATGGATCCAATTGAAGATATATTTAACTTATCGCAAATTAAAAGAGCCTGGGAAATTGTCAGATCAAAAAACAAATCAGGCGGAGCTGATAATGTTCATATACCTGAATTTGAGAATGATTCAGAAAACAATCTCATTATTCTTCACAAAAGCATTCTCAGCAGAGAATTTAATCCTGAAGCATATAAAACGATTTTCATTCCTAAAGAGAATTCCGGGAACAGGAAAATTACTTTACCTGCAATTCAGGATAAGATAGTACAGATATGTATATTACTTTATTACCAGCCGTTTTTTGAAAAATCATTCTCAAAAAACAGTTATGCATACAGATTAAACAAAAATCATGCAAATTCCATCAACAGAATTAATGATTACGTTAAATCAGGTTCAAGATGGTTCCTGACATGTGATATAGATAATTACTTCGACACAATAGACAGATCAATATTAATGGAAAAGGTCAGTAAAAATCTTAACTGCAGGTATGTCTGCGAGTTGATCGAAATATGGATCAGGATGGGAAATATATACAAGGACAATTATCAGGAATCAAATAAAGGAATACCGCAGGGCAGCGTGCTTTCTCCTATGCTGTCAAATTTATATCTTGATGATCTCGACAAAGAAATGGAAAGAAACAAATTCAAATATATCAGATACTCTGACAACATCTTCATGGCTGATTATACGAGAGACGGACTGGAGGAAAAAAGCAAATCACTGATACATAATCTTTCAGGACTGAACCTGAAACTTAATACCGAAGAGACTGAGATCAGCCACAAAGAAAAAGGATTTACATTCTGCGGAATATATTTTATAAAAGGAAAGAGGATCATTTCTCCCGATAGACTTGAAAAGAAAAAAGCAAAAATATCTGAAGTCATTTCAAAAAACAATCTGCAGGATGTGTCAGGAAAGATCAATGATTACTTCAGAGGCATAAACAAATACTTCAGAAATTTTGATACAAAGGATCAGTTTGTAATTCTTGAAGAACATTTCAAAAATGAACTGGTTAAAAAAGTTATAAGATTATCCGAAAACAATTTAAAGTTTAATTACAGAAGCGAGCTAAAAATCATATACAGTATCGAATTTTTAATTGAAAAAACTAATGCTGATAAAGAATTTATTTATAAAAAACTGGTATCACTTGTATCCGAAAAGAGAAAAAGTTATTCCGTAAATAAAAGCGACAGCAGGTTTGTTAACAGGAAGATCGGAGTGAAAAGGAAAAAGTATTACAAGATTTTTTATTCGAATATTGATTTAATGGTCACATCACCCGGGACACAATTAGGAAAATCCGGAGATAACATTGTAATTAAGACATCGGGTAATTCAAAAAAAGAAATTTCGTCAGATAAAGTAAAAAATATTATCATTTCTTCCCCTGGTGTCACAGTTTCAACAGACCTGTTAAAGCTTTGCTCAGAAAAGGAGATCAGATTAGATTTACTGGACAATATCGGAAAGCCGGTTTGTTCTTTTATAACCCCGACATCGGATTTTTATTTTATTTGTTCTGAACAGTCAAATTTAAAGAACACGACGCGAAACAGCATAATTTCAAGGGATATTATAGGGGCAAAAATTAAAAATCAGCTGAATTTATTGAAATACTTCACGAAAAATAAAGACGATGCGGATGCAACAGTTAAATTTATCAACGAGGAGACAGTTAAAATAGTAAACAGCATAAAAGAGATCGAAGGATCTGATATCAAAAAAGAATTTTCAATTCTCAGGGATGAATTTCTCGGATACGAAGGCATAGCGGCGGCAGCTTACTGGAATTGCGTTAATGCGCTTCTGCCTGAGGAGTATAACTTTGAAAAGAGAGAACATAAAGGATCAAAGGATCTTGTAAATATGCTTTTTAATTATGCCTACGGAATACTTTACACAAAAATATTGGCTGCAGTTACAATTGCAGGATTGAATCCGAACACCGGATTCTTTCATTCTAAACAGAAAGGCAAGCCGGTTTTAATATATGATATCATCGAACAGTTCAGAGCTCCTTTCGCTGACAGAGCTGTAATATCCTTACTTACTAAAGGAAGTAAAGTATGCAAGGAAAATGATCTTCTTACAAAGGAAACAAGGAATATACTTGCAAAGAAAGTTTTAAGCAGACTTAATACAGAAGTAATATATAAGAACAGGAGAATGAACAACAATTCAGTAATATTAGAAAAAGTCAGAGAGCTGGTTTCCTATATCAAAGGCGAATCGAGAATATACAAACCTTACATAATGAAATGGTAATTTTCATTTTCTGATGAGAAAAAACTGAAACTGTAATGTATGAATTATATTCAAATTCAGGAGTATCGGGAAGTAATACGAGGAAACATTTTACGCAAAAGAGGGATAATCAGGAATTTCCGTATCAATATGAGAAAACAAGTTTTTAAAGAGACAAAAACAGATAAATACTGAACTTCTGAAATCAATATTTTCTCATATTAATATTTTCAGGATATTATATAATCATATGAGAAACCGTCAACTATATTATTTTAAAATAGCTTAAAGTATTTTTCCTGTAAATATTGGAGTAATATAACCGAAAAATTAACAGGATATGAGAAGTAATTTAAAAAGCCATTTAAACATATTAAAAATAATACAGATAGGACAAATAATATTGTTTTTTATATTTTCAAAAATTACTAAGTTACTGTTAACTGACTATTTAAAATTGAATCGAACCATAGTGGGATTGAGACACCTAATAACCTACCTTATTAAAGCATCCTTAATTGATATATTTAAAATTGAATCGAACCATAGTGGGATTGAGACAACTGAAGGTATCTTTTTACCGTTCCATATAAACCAAGTTTTATATTTTATTTAAAATTGAATCGAACCATAGTGGGATTGAGACAAAAAATAGTGTCTTGTCTTGGATTAAGTCTTAAATTTAAAATTGAATCGAACCATAGTGGGATTGAGACTATTGAATATCCACCTGTGAAGGTGAACTGAACATTTTTATTAGTATTTATTATTTAAAATTGAATCGAACCATAGTGGGATTGAGACCATTATCGAGCTTGATTGCCGATGTACTTGATTGAGGATCCTGAAATTTAAAATTGAATCGAACCATAGTGGGATTGAGACATTTATTCTTGGTGACTATAACCGGTTTTTCTATAACCTTTATTTAAAATTGAATCGAACCATAGTGGGATTGAGACCAAAAATCATATTTTCCTCCTTTTTGTCATCCCCGACTTTGTTATTTAAAATTGAATCGAACCATAGTGGGATTGAGACTTTTGTAAAACATAATCACTATTTGTTCCGATTATACAATCCATTTAAAATTGAATCGAACCATAGTGGGATTGAGACTTAAGCATAAAGATCCATTTATAGAGTTGTAGTTCTTGTGGAATTTAAAATTGAATCGAACCATAGTGGGATTGAGACAAAAAGACTTGCCACTATCTGGATTTTCAGGCTTATTTAAAATTGAATCGAACCATAGTGGGATTGAGACTATGATACCTACGATCTTCAGTATCATACAATACTAATTTAAAATTGAATCGAACCATAGTGGGATTGAGACCTTCAGTGATATCTTCCACATATGTGGCGAGAACAAAACTTGCTTTCCATTTAAAATTGAATCGAACCATAGTGGGATTGAGACAAGATATTTTTTCATTATTTTATTACTCCTTTTTTTAATTTAAAATTGAATCGAACCATAGTGGGATTGAGACTCAACACAACACAGTTGTACAATTGTTTTATTTAACACTCCCTCCGTTATTTAGAATTGAATCGAACCATTGTGGGATTGAGACCGCAATCCTATAGTTCATCTATAGGAAGGATGAGTCCTTTCATTTAAAATTGAATCGAACCATAGTGGGATTGAGACTTCTCCATTCGCATCTGAGAGAATAGCTGTTGTTACCGTATTTAAAATTGAATCGAACTATCCCGCTGAAGCGAGGCAGGTGTGGGATTGAATCAGAATTCTCTGAATAAAAGAATTATCAGAATTACGGAAATTCAGAATTGAACAAAAAAATTTTTCAAATGGAACAATTAATGCGGTTAATTCAATAATCTTGAAATTTATGATTCAGACTTTTCTATTGAAGAAGGTAATTCAAAGAGAGTTAAGTGACAGACATAAGAAAATAATGACAGATTCAAATATATTTTTTAAAATTAATTTTAAAGATCATGTCAGACAAAAAGAAAATATACATTGATTTAGAAGGTTTAAAAAGAGAAGGCTGGAGCTCTTTAGAAGAATGGCCTTCGCAGGACACAGAAAAAAATACATCGTCAAAAGAAAAAATTAAACAATATTTGACGAAGTGGAATGAAATTGAAGGTTCAATGACAGACGAAGATGCAAAATCAGAACAGTTAATTCCACTGTTAAATGAACTCAAGAAAGAAATTCTAAATGAAAAAGATGTATATTCAGACCGGGAAGCACAGTCAGAAAAAGAAATTGAGGAAAACGAAAAAAATGAAATTTTGAAAAAGGCATTACAAGATATGATGTTAAAATTGATAGATGAAGAAATTGAGAAGAGAAAGTAGGATTAGTAAAACAGCGGAAATGATAAGAAATAAATTAACCGCTAATTAATGGGATTTTTCTGTATGACCTGACTGCTAAAATACATTAATTAAAAGAATATTTGCCGACAGTCGGAGAACTGTAATTTAGTATTTTAAAATCTGTTCATCCCTTCTGTATAAGGCTTTAAAATGAATTATTTGAGTTTCAATTATTTCATCTTTTCGCTAATTTATCGAAATTCATTAATGAAATTTCCTCGATGAGAGAATTAGAATTTCATAAGCTTAAAACGGGAAACAGAAAAAGCTTAAAGGTAAAGGAAATCAGAAAGTTAAAGAGACAAAAGAAATCTCGTAATACCGAAAGCGACAAACAATACAAGTTGATCTTTGGCTCTGTCTGGGGAATACAAGACAGACTTGTTCAGTTTGACGGTAAAAGAAAGGAAGAGCATTTCAAAAATTCACAGCGTCCTTGTATTTTGCTTGAGTCTCCGATTGTTTTTAATGAATATTCCAATATCAGCATCGCTTCAGGAACTTCAAATTTCAGCAAATATGATAAATATAACAACTTAATTTTAACTGCTTCCGTACCTCCTGAAGATTTAAACCATACCACTTATTTCAAAATATATTTTCGTCAATACACTTTACAAAAAAACCTCGAAAAAAAATTCTGTGACATTTCCGATAAACTGAGAATTAAACTTGAAAAAATTCTCAATGGCTAAAAATAAGAATAATATAGCCGGGTTGATAAGAGAAATCTTTTCCAATAAAAATACATCTTCGGAAACAGTTAATGAATTATACAGTCAGCTTTTTGGACTATGTTTTGATTTTCTTTCGAAGTTAAATATAATCAGAGATGTTGAAAATATAGCAGAGGACTTAAGAGGAGAAGTTATTGACAAAATATTACATTCAGCCGGAAATGATTTCTGGACAGATACTCAAATATATACTGTAGAAAATGATAAGAAAATTAATTCTTATGTTTATACAATGGTAAAGGAATGTTACAGGAATTTAAAAGATAATTTTGCAGATGGAGAAAGCATAATATTGTTTAGTGCAATCGGAGAAGTTTGTAAAGAATTGAAAGATGAAGGTTTCTTAAAAAGGACAAACGATGAATATTATGTAAAATTTTCAAATTCGTCATTTGTTTTTTATAATAACGAAAAATTAATTCTACCAAAATCTGACATAAATTTACGGCGGGGTGCTAAAGGTGAACAGCTGAGCCATGAAGCATTAAAGGAATATATCAGATTTTTATTCGAAGAACTGGAAAATTATTGTTTTAATCTCTCTGATCTAACAAAGGTAGTTTCGCAGAACAGTAATTTCGGACATGAAAAAAAACAAATGGATATTGATGATCCGGATAACTATATAAATTTAAAAGGTTCTGGGGATGAGAATGATATAATTATTAATGATAGAATCATTGAATGCTGGATAAGTAAATTTATTAAATCATGCAAACCTAAACAGAAACTTGAAAATGCTTTAATTTTAGTATTTAAATTTAATGGAATAACACTTGAAAAGACAAGTGAATATCTGACATTGAAAAAAATTACAGATGTATCCAAATCAACTATAGATAACAGACTAAAAAATTTACTGGAAAAAATTGGATTTACAGAAATTTCAAAAAATGAAAAAGAAAAAATGAATTATTTGATGTATTTTTTAGATGAATTGAAAAATGAATTTATTCCGGAAGAATACATCGAAGATATGATTAAAATGAAAATGGAGGAATTAAGAGATGAGTAATATATTTGAAACTTTTTTTAACAGACCGCAGGAATATAAAACCGGACAGATATGGCATTGCAGCGAGATAAGTGAAGACATTGTACTGACAGATATAGATGTTTATTATCTGAAAATGGGTGTTGCGAGAGGAATGATAATTAGCAGAGCGACTCACCTGAATGACGGGAAAGATCTGACATTTAAGCCTAAAGGAGAGTTGAGAAAATTATATGGTCTGGAAAGGATATTATTAAGAATTACAGACGGACCTATTTTAACTGATGATTTGTCATTTTATAAAGGTGAAATTCCCCGATCTGTTAATGCAAAAGTAAAAGAAACTATAAGAATTAGACCGGATTTAAATCAAATCCAGGAAGAATTTTCTGCAAAGTTTCTTGAGAAGCTCCAGCCGTTGAGAAAAAAAGCGATCTTGAGATGTGAACAATACGAAAATGAAATGAACAAACTGAATATCCTTGTGGTTCTGAATGTACTTCAAGAGCTGAAAAAGAAAGCTGACAGAATTCAATACAGAGCAGCGGCGGCAGATGAAAGCGAAAAGAAAAGATTTGTTGAATTCTGGGACAAGGAAAGAGATGCAAGGGATCAGTCAATAATTCTTTTTCAGGATGATAAAAATATATTAAGACTGACTGAAATTGACGGAAGACTTTATATGACGTTCAAGAGTGATATATACAAGAAAATTTCGGATGTAAGGTTAATTCAAATAAAATCTGCAATAAAAGCCGTTGATTCTGAAATTGTTTTTGGAAAGGAAAAAAGGATATTCACCTCGTTTGAAGATTCTCCCCGTCTTAAGAAAGGTGAATGCGAACTGCAGATGATTATAGACGGAAAAGAACACAAATACGGATTCAATTTAAAATGAAAACAGAAGAAACAGAAAAATCCGCGAGTAAAAAATTCAATCTGGGAAATTATTTAAGCGCAGAAAGACAGTTCAAAGAATTGCTTAATAATTCCAAAGACTTTGAAGACAAAACATATTTCCGGAATAAAATTGCTGACTGCAAAGAATACCGGGAAATAGTGATGAATCTCTCAGCCGGAGAAGCTTTTTTTCCGGTATTTGATCAGGCCGGCAATAACAGTTCTGTCCTGACCATCCGAATAACAGATAATCCGACCGGAACTAAAACATTTGATATAAAAAAAATCAAAGAAGCTGTGATAAAATTTCTTGATGATTATTTGTATCAGGAAGTTAAAACCATAATGGTTCTCGATTGGAAAAAAATAGAAGATTATAAGGCTGAGATAAAGAATATTCCTAACTTGAATGATGATTTCAGAGAATTTACAGAATCTATTGAAGGAAGATCATTCGAACTTGCTGCTGCCATAGCTCTGATATCAAAAATCCTTGATCTGAAAATTTCACCGGATTTTGTTTTCAGCGGGAATATAGAAGATGCCGGAACCAGTGTAATTCTGAAACCGGTAAATAGAATCAAAGAAAAACTTGACTGCATAAAAGCAGAAAGACCGGATATGAAAAAATTTATTGTTCCGAGTGGATTGAAAATAAGTGATAAGATAATAAGCAAAAAAAATAGTTTAAAGAATGTAGTTTCGGAAGTTTTTAGCAAATTCGACAAGGATCTGGAGAAATCTCTTTTTGAGAATAAGTTTGTCGAAAAGATCACTCTCAAAATTAATACATCAAAAATAAAAAACAGAAAAGCTGTATCAGTTTTTAATTTTATTCATCCTAATATTCAGGAAAAAGACATAAAAAGAATATCAGAATATTTATTTAACACCGGTAGTTTTATAAAAAACATTAAACAAGGAATAGTAATAGACGGATTAAAAGTTGCATATCTGTCGCCTATGCTTTTATCTATGAGTAACGTAACAAATCACATTTCAAATTTTGTTGCAGTCAGGTTTGGACCTCCGGAAGGCAATAATGCAAAAGCCGCAGTAGTACGAACAAATAACTCAAATACTTCAAAATACAAAGTAGGAGATACATTCTCCTATAAAATATCACAAAAATAATCTTTATTGTAAAACATTAATCTTTCTACTTTCGTAAATCCGGCAATTTTACTTAAACACAATAGTATACTATTTAAGCAAGAAAATCCTGCAATTCAACTCTCTATCTGATCTGAAGCCAGAATCAAACTTCATTAATTCATTGTAACAAAATTCCTTTCATCAAAAGAAAATAAATTTAATGGAAAATATTAGAATTTACATCTCTATTATTTTAGAATGAATAATAAATCCTTAAAGATAGCAACGATTCAGTTTTTAGATATTCCGATTCATATCATTGTAATCTGGAAAAAAAGACAAATAGTATCTCTGTTTAAATATCAGACAATTAAAAATAAATCAAAATTATGAAGACATTAAAAATTAGAAACACAAAAAAAATCCGAAAGGAGGTAAAGAAAATGAAAAAAGATGATAAAACTTTAAGTATTGTGATGATAGTAATAACTGCCACCGCTTCGATAATAAAAGTACTGAAGGATAAATAGATCTGATACGATGATTATGATGAAATTTAAATGATTAAAAGTAAAGAACGATAAGATAAGAAAGTCCTGCATACACTATGATCATACGGCGGATACCCAACGTCCGCCGCGATTCGATGAAAAATTTAAAATATTTTAAAAAAGAAAGAGAGGATAAAGTGTCGGTAAAACATAAATTCGCAGAGTTCAAAAAAGAAATTAAAGAAGTTTTTGAAAATCATAATTATGACAAACTGGATATTATTGAGAAGAGCTTAGATGAACTGTTACAATCAGGATACATCAACAGAAAGGTAACTTCATTTATGTTCCTTAATGAATTCAGCGCTAAAGAAATTAATGAGTTCTTTTATGACTTCTGCGGTGATGTCCGGCCTGTTCATTTAGGGCAAATACCTGAGTATGAGTTTCATAATTCTTCGGCTGAATTCATAGATAATCTGAAGTATAATTCAGTATGCTATTTTCTCTGGATCCAACTGGCGGAATTTATATCAGCGCTTAAGGAAGAAAACATTAACAGGAACTGATCACCGGAAATATTCCGAAAACGTTGCGGATGTTTTTACTTTTATTTAGGAACAGTAAGTTTAACAGGAAACAATTTATTAAATTAAATATAAAGGAGATACTAAAATGGCAGCTGAAATCGGAAAGAAAATTCTGGGAATTGTTGTAACGATACTTATAGATGTGGTGATAACAAAGGTTACAGGTAAGGTGATCAAGAAAAAATGGTTCTGAAAAATTTTATTAACTTAAACATGAAAGGAATAGAAATGAAAAAGGATAACTGGAAAAAGATGTTAGTAACATTTTTACCGTTAATTTTACGTTTTATAGCAGATGTGATAACGGATGATAAGAAGAAGAAGAAATGATCTGATGGGTTCGGGAAGAACGATGCGATTACCAGGAAATGATTAATATGAACATAAGGCGGAGTTTTCATTGTTGCTCCGCCGGGACACGATGTGAGGCAGTTAGACAGTTAAGCAGTGAGGCAGTTGGGCAGTGAGGCAGTTGATAGAAATAAATAATTAAAACATAAATTAGGATGAATACAATATTAAGAAAAAGGTTTGATTTATTGAAAAGTAAATTTGAAAAGCAAAAAACTGATGAGATCAGCATATCATTATTCAATGGCAGCGAAAAGGAATTCAATGTGAGTGAAAGTGTGGATGAATTTTTAAAGAAGAAAAGAATAAGCAGGAAAGAGATAATAAAATTTTATGTACAGGAGTGTACCGGATTTTCTGAATCACAATTGGAAGAGCTTTTATTCAAAGGAAAGAGCAGACAGGAAATCAGGGATTTAAAAGATCTGATAAAAGAAGCCGTAAAGTATAAGCTTTTGTGCGAACTCGAAAAAAACTTAAATACAGATTATGTTTATGAATCTTAATTATAAAAAAATACTGCGGCATCCCGATTGGTTCAAAAAAAGAAAAACGGTTCTCAGAAGAGACGG
>JAFDZQ010000014.1:0-559 GCA_018266895.1 Bacteroidota bacterium | reverse complement strand
AGGAGCATTAACAACCGGAGACCGGTGAGTCCCTGGGATTATAAACTCAAATATCTTATCACTCTCTGCAGGTCGTGTCATGATACGGGTCATTTGAAGTTCAAAATTAAATTTAAATAATAAAAACATGAATATTTTAAAGAACATTTTCAGCAGAAACGGAAGCAAGGAATTAATTCCGGAGAAAGATATCAATCAGGAAATGCCGGAAATTGATGAAGAATTATTTAAAGACGACGGTGCATCAGAAAAAATACAACTGTCCGGTGAGAGAAAGAGCAGATTGAGTGAATTTCTTGAAATGGATCATTATAAAGACGGATACAATGACGGTTATGATTACCCCGCTCAAAATATTCTTGAAACATCAATTGAAAAACTGAAATCCGATTTTTTGTTCATCATAGACAGAATGACAGACGAAATGAATAATGAGATAATAAAACTAACGGAGCATTCCATAAATATCTCGGATATATCGCAGAAATCCGGAGCGCTTACGGAAAACAGGATAATGGAATTAAGAAAGCTCATACTGAAACTGATGGACGAGAAGGGA
>JAFDZQ010000013.1 GCA_018266895.1 Bacteroidota bacterium | reverse complement strand
TGTAATCGGTCATTCTGATAATGCCACTCAGAGCAATATATCGGATATTTTAACGATCTGTTTCAATAATGATCAGCTTACAAGTGTCCTGTGGTCAGATGTGTACAATAATGAACTGCATAACGGCAATGATGTTGCCACAGCCGTTACAGTAAACAAACCTGCAGGTCAGATATTCGTCACCGGATATTCTGACAACGGCAGCACGGGCAAAGATTTTGTGACGATAAAATACAATGTATCTGAAAAGAACAGGGAATGGGTAAAGTTTTTTGATTATCCGTCAGAAGTATCCGGAAATGACAGAGCCTCATCAGTACTTGTAAAAGGCGATTCGCTTTATGTAACCGGTTCGTGTGACAGAGCACCAAACGGATTCTGGATGGTCAAATATCCTGTCACAGGCAGCAATCCTCCTGTTAACGAAAGCTGGTCTAATACATTTATTCCGTCCTTTCTTAACGGAAGAGAACCCGGGACATACAGTTCAGCCGCTGTACTCGGAATGGATTCGGCAGGAAATACAATAAACTTTTATATGGGCTGGAATGAGGGATTCAGATCATACGCGGCACAGAAGTTCGATCCCGTTGGTAATGTACTTTACACACTCGATCCTGATCTGAAGAACAGTCAGAACATCCCGGGAATCAATAAATGGAGCAAGAGAAAGAATGAGATGAAAAGAGAGCAGATGAATGACTGAAGAGCACCGAATTTAGAAGCAGAAAGTTAATAGTTTAAAATAAACATATCAGTTATAATATGTTTACTTCTAACTATTAACTTTCATACTAATTGAACCTGCTTACAAAAATTTTTGCATAATTATCTCTTTGATACAATAACTTCCACGGATTTTGAAGGAGTTCCGAACAGTGTTCCGTCATCCTTCATCATACTGCATTGAAAATACTGCCAACCCTTTTCATTTGGCTTAACTTTGAAATTAAATGTAACTAAACCACCGGGTTCTACATCTCTGGGAAGCTGAATATATCCTACATTCCAGATATTAAAAGAGCTTACTGATTTTTTCGCATCTATCATTACCAATTGTTCACGGTCTTTTATCCAGGTATTAGTTCCGGTATTGCTTACAGTTACTGAGATATCCTGAAATTCATTAAGTATCATTGAGTTAGGCACATTCTGTTCCATAAAAGAAGCATTGTAAGATTTAGGATCTGAATCTTTTGTGCTGTTTCCTGTAACTCTTACAGTCGCCATATTTGTCTTCTGACCAAAATAGTAATCACCTCTTTTCATAATCCATTGTAAATTATAAACACCGGGATTTACAGGAGCGGTTAAATAAAATTCAATGTCGGATATCTGACCGGGTTCAACGGAATTGGATAAATAAATCTGCAGTGAATTCCATTCAGGATAAATTGCATCGGATGATCCGGTTACTGAAACAAGTTTATATTCATTGTCAGGAGAAGAATGCCAGACAGTATTTCCCGTATTCTTCAATGTGATTCTTACTTTGTATTTATTTCCTGCTGACATTGTTTCGGGAATGCTGAAACTCACAAATTCAGCATTATTACCGTAATTATCATAAACAGGAGGCATTCTTTCACCGGTTACATTCACAAGATTATCAGTATATTCTCCGAAAAAAGTATAATCTTCCGTCATAGCCCATCTGAATGCGTAAACCCCGGGAGTCTGCGGAGCTGTTACGTTAAACAGAAAAATAACTTTCTCTGATGGATAAACATCATTAGGAAGATTTACTTTTCTGACTCCCCATACATCAGCCGGATACTTACTGTCTATTTCATCATAGAGCTTGAGGAAAAAATTATCACCTCTTACCCATTTGTTTTTCCCGTTATTAACCATTGTCAGTGAAACAGTATATACCTGTCCGGGATTTAAGTTTTCGGGAATATCATTGCTTATTATACTTGAATTATTTCCGGAAGCTGTTATACCGGTTATTACCTTGCTGTTTTGTGCATTTACCGTCAGACTCATGCTTAAGATAATAATCAGTACTGCATATGCTGACATTTTATGTAAGTTTTTCATATAATATCCTTTCTGTTTGGTTTTTAAATTTATTTTTAATTGATTAAAAATACATCTGACAATTACGACTGATATAATTAAAACCGGAGTGTGAATATTTAGAAAAGAATTCATTTAGTTAACAAGATAAGTCAATTCAAATATCCACATTATTACATCAGTAAAATGAATTGTCAGAAATTCAGGTTAGTATCAATGAATCTCATTTTTGCTTAACAGAAATGTAGTCTCTGAATCTTTTAAGTGCAAGTTATAAAACAAACTTAAGAAATATCCGCATTGCCACTTATTAATTATGGCATAAATTTCCTTCAAGGAATTCCGGATTAATTATAAACTCCAGGATGTAATTGAAAATGATTCATCCAAACAGTTAAGCGGATATCTAATTAGACAAATATCATATATTATGAAAACTCTTTCTCCATCTCAATGGCTGCGGGAAAAAGAATATTATTTTCTAAATGTATGTGCAGATGCAGATCATTTTCAAATTCTTTTAATGATGAAAAAGCTACTCTGTATGTTGTACAGGCATCAGCAGGTGGATCATAATTATTGCTGAGCTCAGCGATTTTTCTGAACCTTTCTCCTTCCGTATCATGTTCCTGCATCATCATCTGTATCGGATTCTGCACTATTCCAAAAACAGGTTTTGCAGGCTGCTGATTGCTGTTTTTGGCAGCGACCATGTTTCTTACATAAGGAAACAAAATCAGTTCTTCTTTTTTCATATGTGCAGCTAATTCACCGGCTGAGGCATTGAATTCTTTGTTGATCTCAAAAAGCTCGGGATGATTGCTTCCGTGAACTTTACAAAGCTTTTCCAGAAACTGCTTTAATGAAGGAGTAACCTGCTCAATGTATCTGTGATGTTTTTTTTCAATATAGTCAGCAAGCAGATCGGCCGGCCAGGATTGAAAATCCGTTACCTGATTATCCGGCTGCCTCGTAATCTCATCTAACTCATTCATTAACTGACCTGTATTAATTTTCTTTTTTTCACAGACTTCATCAATTGTTTTTCCCCCTTTGCAGCAAAAGTCTATGCCGTATTTCTGAAATACTGCCGCTGTACGATAATCGTTCGCGACGAATGAACCAATTGTCGGTGATTTTGTGATTTCCATTATTTTATTTTTTAATTGTTTATAAATTTTATTTCTGATTCAACACCCATAATTACATTTGCCGTGAAATCTTCTTTTACGGATAATGTATGCGGTTCAGAAGCTGGTATTATTGCTGATTCATCCCGGCTTAAATGAATATCTTTATCACCTAACTTCAGTATTATTTTTCCTTTTAAAACAACTATTATTGCTTCTTTAGTACTGAAATGCAAAGGCATTTGAGCGTCTTTTGCTCCTGTTACTTTTAGTATTTTGTATTCTTTGCCTGTATCCTGAATACTCATTTGCGGCTTTGTCTGATTTTCCATTTTATTTTCGTTTTAAGAATGTAATTCCGTTACTTATGTCTTTTGACAAATCGAGTAAAGATGTAGATTCCAGCATTTGTTTCAGTTCGTCTCTTATCAGTCTGAACTTGTGGTGAACGGGACACGGTTTTTTATCATTGCAGTTACGGAAACCCAGTCCGCAGCCTGTATAAACCGAGTCCCCTTCAAGAGCCGTTACGATCTGACTGAGTTTGATTTTTTCAATGTTTTCGGTTTTTATCTCAAATCCTCCTGCCGGGCCTTTTACTGAATCAACAATTTTATGCTTTGTGAGTTTCTGTAATATTTTTGCCGTGAAAGCCACTGGGGAATCTATACCTTCCGAAATCTCGTTCAGCCCAACTCTTATACTTTGCTGTGATTTTACAGCAATGAATATTGCAGATTTTATTCCGTATTCACAAGCTTTGGAAAACATCTTTTGTTTTTAATTGTACAAAGCTACAGATAATTAATCAAATAATAAAGGACAAAATTGTCCGATTTTAAAAATTACTTTTTCCACTCTGAAAATGACATAAGCATTTCAGATTTAATGCTTTCAACCTTCAGTAGCAATTTGAATTTAAATTTCAGGATGGTTTCAGACTGAATAAGAACTGAAAATAAATAATTTTGTGCTTTGTGTATTCAATTATCTGTTTCCGCTAATCTGACAATTTCATTTACCGTGTTCCAGTTCCTCGTAGTAGCAGATACTTTAAGCTTATTCTCAAAAAAAGTATTTGATAGTTTTGTATTACCGTACTTATCAGGAATAAAAAGATAGATAGTATTTCCCGAGATAAAGAATTCATCTGAGCCGTATTCACCCTTTTTAATTTTTTCGGAATTTTCTTTTTCAGGTTCTGATGATAAGAATGTAACATGCAGTTTTGAAGTATCTTCAGCCCTTTTATTTTTCAGAAAAGGATTTTTATCCAGTACTTTTTTAAACTCGGTTAATTCCCTGACTATTACGGGTACTTCAAATCCGAAAGTTTTTTTTAGTCCAATATGAATCATATTTTCAAGTAATTCAGTTTTTGTATCCTTAAAACGGAAAATTACATTTCCGCTTTGTATGTATGTCTGAACGCCGCTGAACCCGATGTCTGCATACATTTTCTTTAAAGCATCCATTTTAATTGATTTATGTCCGCTGACGTTTATACCCCGGAGAATTGATATGTATGTTTTCATTTCTTTGATTTTCTTTGATTTTGTTAAACGAATAGTTTAATGAAATCCGTAACTTGAATGAGTATTTTCAGAAAATATCAGAATATTGATATAATTAATATAAAAATATTCATCTATAATAAATGCGATTGTTTGTAATGATTTTTTCCCGCTGATGTCTAAAGATAATTTTAAACATACACATAATCAATTTACGATTTATATAAGAAGGTGTTCCGCGATAACTGATTCCTGAAAAAATTCTTTCATTAACAATTCTCTATAATTATAATTAATATGCTTCTTAAAATAAATTTCATGACATTTACAGCGTTCAAGGTACTGATATTTCTTTAGAGTTTTCACATTTTAAAATAAAAAATCAAATTAAAATTTGCATTTTAATTTTATCATTCGTAAATTTGTAGAACTACAATCACGGAATTTCCGAATCAATTCACGAAAGGTGAAAATATAAATAAAAATAATGATAAGTTTTAATATCAAAATATCAGTCATATCTGTATCAATTCCTGCATATACAGGAGTGGATCACAGTCCGTATCCGTGGTTGAACCGGAGACACAAAGAATAATACCGGTCAATAACAGGTTTTCAGAAACCGCGGATACACAAAAGTATTCGCGGTTTTTTTTTGTTTAAAATTATTTCAATCTAACAATATGGATTACGTTAAAAAATTATTACAGATCTTAGGTAAATGGAAGTATTATTATATTTTATCATCTGTAATGCTGGTAATTACTGTTTTTATCAGAATGATGGAACCGAAGGTCCTTCAGGTTACAGTTGATAAAGTAATAGTATATTTTCAGAGCTCGGGAAAGATTAATCCCCTGCCTGAGGATTTTGTCACTAAATTCCTTTATTCGCTAATACCTGACATGAAGATGGATAATATGAGTCCCGTTCTTATTTCGCTCGGAATAATTTTCCTAACGATTTCATTGCTGCGGGGAATATTTTCATTTTCATCGAGCGCCATTACTGCATCATCTACGGAAAAAGCTGTAAAGAATTTAAGAGACAGATTATTCTCGCACATTCAGGCGCTTCCGATTGCTTATCATTCGAAAACTCCTACAGGCGAACTTATACAGAGATGCACCGGTGATGTTGAGACTCTGAAAAAATTTGCTTCGACACAGGTTGTTGAAATAATAAGACTCAGCGCTCTTTTTACAGGAGCATTTATCATGATGGCGATCATAAATTTTCAGTATGCGCTGATTGCTGTTCTCCTTGTTCCGTTGATTGCCATTGGCTCAGTAATTTTCTTTAAAAAAGAAAGCGCTGTGTGGACAGAACATGAAAAGGAACAGGATAAGCTTTCAATAATAGTTCAGGAAAATTTGTCAGGTATCAGAGTAGTAAAAGCTTTTGCGAAGGAAAAATATGAAATTGAAAAATTCACTAAACAGAATGAAGAAAAGAAGAAATGGGGTCTAAAATTGCTGAAGCTGCACAGGATTTTCTGGCCGGCATCGGATTTAATGGTGCATCTTCAGATAGCATTATCAGTTTTCACAGGCGGTTATCTTACTCTTAACAATCAGCTTACCGTAGGAGAATTTGCAGCTTTCTTTACATATTCAATGCTTGTAACATGGCCTATGCGAAGACTCGGACAGATAGTAAGCGAAATGGGAATGACAACAGTTGCTATCAAAAGACTGTTCTCTATTCTCGACACGGAAAAAGAAGATTACCGAGGAGAAGATCTCAAAGATAAAAAGCTCAGAGGTGAAATCGAGTTCAGGGATGTTGTTTTTAATTATGAGGAAAGCGATAAACACAGGGTTCTTAACGGTATAAGCTTTAAAGTAAATCCCGGTGAAAAGATTGCATTGCTCGGTCCGACAGGAGCAGGAAAGACGACAATTATTTCTCTTCTAATGAGATTCTTTGATCCTGACAGCGGAGAGATACTCATTGACGGAAAAAATATCAAAAGTTATTCGAAGGAATATTTAAGAAGCAGATTCGGAGTTGTGCTTCAGAAACCGTTTTTGTTTTCTACTACTATAAAGAACAATATAGCTTATGCAAATCCGGATTCTCATATAGAGCAGGTAATAGAAGCCGCAAGCGTTGCAAAGATACACGACATAATCACTGAAGTATTCCCGGATTCCTATGAGACAATTGTCGGAGAAAAAGGCGTGACGCTATCCGGAGGACAAAAGCAGAGAGTTACTATCGCAAGAACTCTGCTGAAAGATCCTGACATTCTGATACTTGACGACTCTACTTCATCGGTTGATTCTGAAACTGAATACGACATACAGAAAGCCCTGAGAAATATGATGAAAGGAAAGACTGCATTTATAATTGCGCACAGGATAACTTCAATTCAGGATTGTGACAGGATAATTGTTCTGGGAAAGGGAAGGATCATAGAGGAAGGCACACATGAAGAACTAATAAAAGCTGACGGATTTTACAGAAAGATTTATAACATTCAGGTTTCAATAGAAGAAGAAATAAAAGCCGAGACTGAATTGACAAAATCCGAAGAGGAAATAATTTAAAATTAAATTTAAAAATGACAAAATTAAAAGACAGACAGTTCAGAGACAGCGGATCAATATTCCCTTTCCTGAAAAGACTTTTTTCATACAGCATGAAATACAGGAACTGGCTTATGAAGTTTGTATTTTTCGTACTGATAGTTTCTGCAGTAGAAGCAGTGACTCCGCTTGTATGGCTGAATCTGTTAGACAAAGGGATCGTTCCGTTTGTGGAAAAATATAAATCATCTTTTGCAGCTGGCATTACTCCTGAAATTGAGTATGCTCCGCTGATAAAATATGTTATGATGATCATCGGATTAGGCATTACACTGGCTTCTTCGGTATTTATGTTCATCAATTATGCAGGGAAAATTCAGGAATTCGTAATGTATGACATCAGGCAGGATTTGTTCATAAAGCTGCAGGAGCTTTCATTTTCATTTTATGACAAATCTGCGGTAGGGTGGCTGATGACGCGGATCACATCAGATACGATCAAAGTAACCGAACTTATTTCCTGGGGGCTTATCGAATGCATATGGGGATTCGGAATGATAATATTCTGCCTGATAGCAATGTTCACTTACAATTTCAAGCTTGCATTGATAGTAACCCTGACAATTCCTTTGCTTACTTTGATTTCCATTAAGCTGAGAAAACTCATACTGAATTATTCAAGAGCTTCAAGGAGATTCAACAGCGAACTTACTGCAAGTTATAATGAACACATAACGGGTGTGGAAGTTAACAAAAGCATGGTTCAGGAAAGCAGGGCAAGTGAAGAGTTCGAATCATTAAGTGAAAAAATGCGCGAAGCTTCATTCAAGTCATCATACTTTATGGCATTGTATCAGCCGCTTGTTATTTTCGGAGGTTCGCTTGCGGCTGCGCTGATCATTTATTACGGAGGAAGCATGGCAATAACATTCCCTCCTGAGATAACAGTCGGACTGCTTGCGGCGTTTTTCAGTTATGCTACGCTTATATATGAGCCGATTCTTGATATTTCGAAGTTCTACTCTCAGGCGCAGAACAGTATTTCAGCCGGTGAAAGAATTTTTTCATTGTTAGATACTCAGCCGAAAATTAAAGACAAGGCAGGAGCTGATGATTTTGAAAGTATTAACGGTGACATTGAATTCGAAAACATTTCCTTTCATTATGAAAAGGGCAAACCTGTGCTGAAGAATGTAAATCTGAAAATCAAAGCCGGGCAGTCCGTTGCGCTTGTCGGGGAAACAGGAGGCGGGAAATCAACTTTTATCAATCTCATTTGCAGATTTTACGAACCGAACGAAGGCATTATAAAAATTGACGGAGTTGATTATATGTCAAAAACAGTTGAAAGTCTGAGAAGCAGGCTTGGTGTGGTTCTTCAGACACCTCATCTTTTTTCGGGAAGCATAAGGGATAACATAAAGTACGGAAGAGATGATGCAACTGACGAAGAGATAGTTCATTCGCTGATGATGATAGGCGGAGACGAATTCATTGAAAGACTTGATGAAGAAGCAGGCGAAGGAGGAGAAAAACTGTCGCTTGGCGAAAGACAGCTGATATCATTTGCAAGAGCAATACTTGCAGATCCGAGGATCTTCATAATGGATGAAGCTACCTCTTCCATAGATACATTATCGGAAGTAAGGATACAAAACGGTATAAATGAAATCATAAAAGGAAGGACTTCCATTATCATTGCGCACAGACTTTCGACAATAAAGAACTGCGACAGAATACTTGTAATCAGAAAAGGTGAAATAACAGAGGACGGAAGCCATAAAGAACTGATGCACAACAAAGGATATTATTACGGACTGTACACCAGACAATTGAGGGATCAGAGAGAACTCGAAATGCTGACAACAGTTTAAAAGGATTCTTCTCCGTGCAATTGACAATATACTGTCTATCAGGATGTAATAAGCATAACTTTGAATATCTTGATCTGAACTGCAGGGAACAGTTAGAGGAAGTTATTAATAAATACAATCCAACGATGTTATTTACCGAGCATGACAGAACTTTCATTGAAAATGTCTCCACGAGGATCGTAGAAATGAGACCAAATCAATGATCTGTCAATTCTTTTGTTGAATTAATAAATTTCACAGCATCATTTATCTTAATTAAAAATTAATTCTTAAAATTTAAATGGTACAGCCGGGAAGAATTCATAAAGTATAAAGTGTGAGAATCACTATACTATTTTAATTTTACAAACTTTAACCGTCAACTAAAACAAGGAAAAATGCAATTGAAGTATTCAGAATTAAATCAATATTCCGAAGGATTATTGTATTCTAAATCTTCCAATTCTATTTTCAGCCAGGTCCAGTCACCGCTTTCTAATCTCCATGTTACATTAATTTTTACGGGAATATTTATTCCGTTTATGATTTTGTTTTCGTCAACAGTAATTATCCATTCCTTTTCTCCGGAATCAATTTCATTTTCCATATACCTCATAGTGCTGAATTTTATAAAATCCCCGTGTTCATTAAAGTAAAAATTTCCCGATGCGGTAGTGCCTTTGTAACTCATAGTCGCTTTTGCTGAAAGCTCGTCAATTATTTCCCATTGAATGAACGGACTTAAAGCTTCAGACGGGAACCATACAATCTCAGCGAGAAATCTTTGCATTGTACCCTTGTCAATTTTATCACCGGATGCATTAACAATACTGTACAGGGAAAATATTTTTATAAGCATTTCCCCTTTTCCGTTGAAGAATTTATCTCTGCCTGCAATATCAATTAGCGGGTACATTTTCATATCAACTTTCCAGATAAAAGACGGCTGTACAGGATCAAAGTATTGCTCCGACTTTGCTTCTGTCCAGTCCTCCTGACCGGGTTT
This sequence comes from Bacteroidota bacterium, assembly GCA_018266895.1. Classification (GTDB taxonomy): domain Bacteria; phylum Bacteroidota; class Ignavibacteria; order Tepidaquicellales; family Tepidaquicellaceae; genus JAEUSI01. Next base: position 2,378 of record JAFDZQ010000013.1, on the reverse strand, counting down.
TGTCTTCATCAGGATATTCTGTTTGAGTCTGACAAATAATATTCTGTCTTTTTTATCTATGCCGTTTTTCAGCAACCATTTCTGCACAGGTGCCGGAAGTTTACTGATTTTGCCTGTGTCAGATTCCGCTTTTTCTGTATACCCAGAATGGTGTATAAGGAATTTAATTTCATTGCTTACAATTCTGTTAAAATTCCATTTTGAACAGGCAATTAAAGCAACGGCAAATATAATTAAATTTGCAATTGAACCGAACTTTGCATCCTTCCAGAATGCAAAGATCAGAATCTGCGACAAAATTATTCCTGCAAATGCAGTCACCCACCAAAATTCATTCCGAAATATAAACAATGCAGATGCTGTAATGAAAAGTACGGATGCAATCAGCCACAATGTTCCGTAAGTTTTAGAGAAATATTGCGTAAGCTGATTTAATCCGGATATTCCGAAAGCTTTCAGAAAGCCCATAATGTGAATCAGGCCGTGGAAGAGAAGCAATAAAACGAAAAGTATTTTTGCCATAAATTTAAATTCATTACTTAAATATTTGGATACACTGTAGTTTTATTTACACAAAAATACCGAAGGACTGTTTATGGTTCAGCTTACTTTTAAATCATATGTCATAAAGACCGCTGTTTCATCTTTATTGTACGCCGGATCATAGAGTTTTAAATTCAATCCCGTAATCTCAAATCCCTGCTTTCCGTAAAATAATATTGCAGGTGCATTTGTATTCTGTGTTTCAAGTTCAATTAGTCTGAAATTATCCCGGCAGGCTGAGTCAATTACTTTTTCAATTAACAATTTTCCTATTCCTTTGCGTCTTTGATATTCCGATACGAAAAGATTTTCAATGTAAAGAGTATTGTTCCACTTTCTTTCTTCGCAAAGTATGATACCCGCAGGTTCATTATTTACATAAGCGCCGAATGAATATCCTTCTGATACTATTCTGCTATAGTGAGCAATATTTTCGTCAGTCATTATCCATGTTTTTGTATACGGATTTTTTTGTTTTTCCGGTTTCAGAACAAATGAAATGATTCCCTCATCTGAATATTTTTCCGCTTTGTATATTTGGTCAGAAAGGTAACCGTTATGTCCGAGACTGTTATAAATTTCAGCAGAAAAGTCTTTAAGAAGTATAATGTTAATCATTTTCAGAATAAAACAATTTAGATTTTTGATGTTCCCGCAAATTCAGGATCATCTGTCCTTTCTCCGAATCCGAGAATTACGGTATAAAACTTAACAGCTTTTTCCGGTTCAGTTGTCTGAACGGCTATATTCGTGCTCATTTCAAATATCATTTTTTCATTCTGTTTAAACAATTTTTTAATGATGAATCTTTCTTTATCAGAAAACCGATTATGTTAAATTCATCTCATTTTTCTGAATTCTTCAATAATAGCACTGTCCGATTCAGTGTTGTTATGAATTACCTGATCAAAATTCAATAAAACCTTCCCTGCAAGTTTATTTATCTCAAATAACTGGTCATCCGATACGGAGATATGATCAGACTGATCTCTGTTCTTTACTCTTTTATAGCATAATTCAGGATCAGACGAGACTTTAATCAATTTTACTATAAAATCCTTTTTCAGATTAGATACCATTGATTCAAACTGAGTTCCAATCCCTGTAGATTCAATTGTCAGCTGATCAATCTTCATCAGCAGAGATCTTATTTCATTTTCCACATTCCTGAATCCTGAGGAAATATAGTTTTGATCTTTCAGGGGGTTTTCTGTTTTTGTTTTTAAAAAAATATTTTCCACTCTCAGAAAAGGAATAGACAGTGTTTCATAAAGCAAGTTGCCGATGTAAGTTTTACCGCTCCCTTTCAAACCGATGAGTATGTATACTGTTTTCATATTTATTTATAAATTATTTAATCAGTCATGGGTTAATTCATTTAATAATCCTGAGTCCGGTAGAAAGTATCTTCCGGAGGATTAATATGTATTGAATTACAAATCACGGAAAACAAGACAGGTAATATTATCAAATGAATAATTATTGTTATTGTTTCAAATAAAAGTATTTCACTACCGTCCAAAACAATTTTGAAATGAAAAATAATCTTTATTTAAATCACATAATTAGATTTACTTTTTAATTTGGAAAAAAGAACCCGCCTACGAAAAATTGACGTTAAAAATTCTCGAAGCAATTGCGATAAGCAAAAATTTCTGTTCGAGCCGAAGGCGAGTTTAATTTTTGCCGCAATTGCGTAGAGAATTTAGGCAATTTTTCATCAGCCAGCCTCGCCGGTATGCCTCGCCCACTTTCAGCGAGGTAAGCCAAAGGCGGGCTAGGCGGGCGGGAGATTTTTCTTTTGCAAAGCTTGGGGCTGTCTAAAAAGTCATTAT
>JAFDZQ010000136.1:9544-10247 GCA_018266895.1 Bacteroidota bacterium | reverse complement strand
AGTATTAATTTTCCGTTAAAAGCGGATCAGCTTTTATTTCTCTTGTCTGAATGTAACTCTCAACCTTGTATCTTTTTGCAACAATAATGAATGCAAGAGCCGTGACAAACATTAATCCTGCAAAAAACCAGAAATATTCCGTTCCGTCAAGTTTTAACGAACCGTCAGGATTTACTATAAACGCATTTACCAGAGCGGTGATACCGTTTCCGAGAGAAACTGAAAGCAGCCATAATCCCATTACAAAAGATTTCATGCTGTTTGGTGCCTGGGTGTAGGAAAACTCCAGTCCTGTTATAGAAACCATTACTTCCGCCGCAGTCAGGATCACGTAAGCCCAGAACTGCCATGCTATGCCCGGCCTGCCTCCTGACAGAATAATTGTTTCGGCAACTGCAAGAATTGCAAATGAGAATCCGGCTAAGAACAGTCCGATAGAAATTTTTCTCAGGGATGTAAGAGGAAATATTTTATTGATCAGAGGATAAAGTAAATATGTAAACATTGGAATGAAGATCATTATAAGCAGCGGATTTATCGCCTGTATCTGTGAAGCTAACAGATCAAACTGAATGAAACCCAGATTAACAGTCTTATCCATTTTCTCCGCCTGCAGAACCCATGACGAACCTGTCTGATCAAACAAAGACCAGAAGATCGCTATGAAAATATACATTATGCTGAGATTGATAAATGCTTTTTT
>JAFDZQ010000136.1:0-9368 GCA_018266895.1 Bacteroidota bacterium | reverse complement strand
AAATAAAAATAACCGAAAATATTTTCAAGCAGTGACTTGTTCTTTTCTTCAAACTGATCTCCGACGTGAGCCGAAACACAGGGCTTTATTCCGCCGGCTCCAATTGCTATAAGTGTCAGACCTATTGAAAGTCCGAGTCTGGATTCATCTATCGCCAGAGCGAGATGACCGAGGACATAAACTATTGAAAGAGTTATTATGGTCTTGTATTTCCCCCAGATTACATCAGACAATATTGCTCCGACTATCGGGAAAAAATAATTTGCCATGCTGAACAGGTGATAATAAGTGGTAGCCTCGTTTTCACTCATCGGGTTCAGCTTGCCTGAACTCATAAGAAACTGCGTCATAAAAACCACAAGTATGGCTCTCATTCCGTAATAACTGAATCTCTCGGCGAGTTCATTCCCAATTATATAAGGAATCCCCCTGGGATATTTTTTACTGATGTCTGTCTGTGGCATAAATATTTATGATAATATTAAACTTATTTAAGAAAAATATTCAATTTGAAATTTTTATGTTATTGATCTTAATTAATTCATCTATATTTTTCATAATTTTATCCTTTGATAATTCAGTCATGCAGATATTTCCGATGTTACAGTTAAGCAGTCCGCATCCGAGACAGTCAAGATTTTCATTGTAAACAGCCAGATTCTTTTCTCCGTATGGTTTTGCAAGTTCTGATTTTGTAGGACCGTATAAGCCAAGTGTAGGAACCTTCATTGCAGCGGATATATGCAAGGGTCCTGAATCATTTCCGATGACCATGCTGCACCTGCTGATCATTGAAGCAAGATACTTGATAGGACTGTAAGGTGAAATGTATGTGTTTTCCGGAAGGGCTTCTTTAATTGCCCTGCAGTCTTCGAGCTCTCTTTTATTGCCTCCGAACAGCAGAAATTTTGCATCATACTTACTGCTGATCCTTTTGATCAGTTCAATGTAGTCGGGGATCTTGTATCTTTTCGCCTCCCAGCCGCCGGTCAGCGAAATTCCGATCACAAATTCCGAATCAAGATTGTTCCTGCTGAAAAAATCATCAGAGAATTCCTTGTGAACAATATTGGTGGATAAATAAAGTTCTTTTGAAGTAATGGGAATATCCATTTCCCTGAGCGCGTCAAGATTGAATTCTACAATATGAACTTTCCCGCCTCTGCCTTCAGCTTTTATATTGTAAGCGTATTTTCGTCCTCTGAATGTGTAACCGAATCTGTATCTTGCTCCGCTTACGAATGTGATCAGTGCCGTTCTGGGATTGCAGTACAGGTCAATGACTAAATCATATTTCTGCTGTCTGATGTTCTTTAACAGGCACCATGACTTGTCTTCAGTCCTGTCATAAGTGAAAGCCCGTGTAAGATAAGGGTTGTCAATAAGAATATCACGTGAATGTCTGACTGTAAGAAAATTTATTTCCGCTTCAGGAAAATAATTTTTCAGATTCGGAAGCACAGGAGTACAAAGCAGTATATCCCCGATGCCCCCGAATTTGATCACAAGTATTTTCTTTACTTTGTCCTTATCTAATTTCAATTTAATATCGCTTAAATATTTTCAAGTATTATGAAATTGTTGTTTCCCGTTTTTCTTCCTCCCGGACTTTTTCTGTATATTTCTTTCTCACTGAATTCACATTCCCTGAACAAAAAGCAGATACTGCATAAAGGATTTTTTGATCTGCAGATATTCCTTCCGAATTTTATCAGATTTGTATGAAGTTCATATTTCCTGCCTTTTGGAATTATATCCTTTGTCGCCTCAAATGTTTTTTCTGCGGAATTAGTACTGACTATGCCGAGCCGGTTAAGAACGCGGTGAACGTGTGTGTCTACCGGAAAAGCATCTCTTCGCATTGCAAACATTAATACGCAGGAAATTGTCTTTACGCCGATCCCGTCATATCTCAGAAGTTCGTCATAAATCTTATCGTCATCATATTCTTTTAAAAATGAAAGATCAAGAGTACCGTAATTGCTTTTCATTTCAGAAAGCATTTTTTTTATGTTTTCCGATTTGGTTTTTGCAAGTCCGCAGACCTTTATGCATTCCCTGATTTCTTCCGTATCCGCTTCGCAGACATCTTCCCATGAAGGGAATTTTTCGCGTAAATTTGTATATGCTCTGAAAGAACTCCTGTCAGTCGTGTTCTGTGACAGTTTTGTGCCGATAAGTATTTCCAGAATTCCGGGTGAATTAGTTTTTCTGTCAAATGGTTTTCCGAAATATGCCGAAAGTTTTCTGATTACTGAATTCAGTTTTGCTTTTTTCAAGTGTTAAATTTTTTCCCTCAGAATGCTCACTATCCTTTCAGATGCGCTGCCGTCCCACAGTTTCGGGATTCTGCCTTTTCTGAATTTACCCGATTCGATTTTTTTAATGCAGGTCAATACGGCTTTTTCATTAAGACCGCATATCTCATTTGTACCGATCTCGGATGTAACCGGTCTTTCAGTATTTTCCCTTAGAGTAAGACACGGGATCTGAAGATAAGTCGTCTCTTCCTGAATGCCGCCTGAGTCTGTAAGAACATATCTTGCATTGCTTACAAGTTTCAGAAAATCGATATAACCCAGTGGTTCGGTTATTATCAGATTATTAATTTCATCCGTAAAATTTCTCAGCCTGAATTTATCAATCATCTTTAACGTCCGCGGATGAACAGGGAAAACAATTGCAACATCAGGACTGATCCGGTTTATATTCTTAAAAATATTCAGAATTTTCTTAAGATTGGTTTTATCATCAACATTTGAAGGTCTGTGAAGCGTAGTCAGAACATATTCATTCTTTGAAATGCAGAGTTCATCAAGAATTTCAGATCCTTTGATCTTTTTAAGGTAAAATTTAAGAGAATCTATCATAGTATTCCCCACAAAAAAAACTTTGCTGTCATCAATGCCTTCACGTTTGAGATTTCTCATACCGCTTGGCTCGGTAACAAATAAATAATCAGAAAGAACATCGGTAATTATTCTGTTGATCTCTTCGGGCATTGTGCGGTCAAAACTTCTCAATCCTGATTCTATGTGTGCTACCGGAACCGGCCTTCCGTTTGCGGAAAGTGTTTTCGAACTGACAATCGATGCAGCAGTTGTGGAATTTACGTCTCCGTAAACCATCACAAGATCAGGTTTTTCCTTCAGGATTATCTTTTCGAACTCTATCATGATCTGAGCTTTCTGCTCGGCATGTGATTTTGAACCAACGCCGAGATAAATATCAGGTTTGGGAAGTTCAAGTTCTTTAAAGAATACATCCGACATTTTTTTATCATAATGCTGACCTGTGTGAACTATTTTATGTATAATCCGGGATTTGTATTTCTGAAGTTCTTTATGAACAGGAGCCATTTTCATGAAATTTGGTCTTGCTCCCACTACGGAGATGATCTTTTTCAATAAATAAGTATCATTTAAGTTGCGTAAATTTACTTAAAATATAGTTTAGTTTATATGAAATTGTTTGTTTAATTCAAATTTGCAAATCAGGAAAAGTGTTTGAAAGCAGTACTGTCCAAATCCAACCACTTTCCCAAGCCCCATACTTTGTCATACCCCACAGTCCGCCTCTCAATGTTGTTAAAACTAAACGCTGTCTTGTGCTTTGCAATGAAAGAATAAATTTTTCTCTCCTTGAAACTCAGTGCCATAATAGTTATTTTAATCACAATAAAAATTTAACAGAAATATTATAATGAAAAAGAGTTTTCATCCCAAATACTATAAATGTGACGTTATCTGCAACTGCGGAGAAAATAAAGGTGTATTATTTACAACCAGATCAACAGTTCCTGAAATAAAAGTTGAAATCTGCTCGCAATGTCATCCTTTTTTCACCGGCACTCAGAAAATAGTAGACACTGCCGGAAGAGTTGAAAAATTCAATAAAAGATATGCTAAATCCAAAAAAGCTACAGAAGAGGCAGCTAAAAAAGAATAGTCCTGTACATTTATTGTAAAGTTTATTAAGCCAGTATTTTCTAATATTGGCTTTTTTTATTTCAAATCATTCAACACTAATATGAAAATCCTCATATACGAAGATAATAAATATTCAAATCTCTATCCTCTGAGTCTGCTCCGCGGAGTATATGATATTCGCATAGGAGCAAATACAATCAAGGAAAGAATTGAAAACATTACTGAAAAGAAGATCGAAATTCAACTTCACTGCAGGAAAGTTTTGAATAACCATTTACATGAGGTTCACAAAAACAAAGTAAATGAATTTGACAAAGATGACTGTCTTATGCTGAACGGAAGGGTCATCTTCAGTAAAAATTCTTTGAAATATCTGATCTCCGGAAAAGAAAAGAATACTTATTATGTATATAAAAACTGCATTGTCGCTGCGTATGTATCAAAAGACAAGTCAGCCCGGGTTCGGGAGATTATTGGCGGCAGCGATGATCTTTCGGTTTCAGATGATCTATTTTCAAAACTTCAGCTTGATAAGAAAGTACTTAAAGACAATTTTGAAGCTTACATTATCAATTATCCCTGGGACATTCTAAAATACATTATTCACGGCGGACTTAATGAAGATTTTAATTATATATCAGTTAAGGATGGAAAGTTCCTTAAACTGAAGAGCAATGATAATTTTATCAATCATAAGAAGATATTTATTTCCAAAAGCGTAAAGATGAATTCAAATACTGTCCTGGATGCAACTGACGGGAGTATTGTGATAAGTGATAATGTAAAGATAGAACCTTTTTGTTACATCAAAGGTCCTGTGTTTATCGGAAGAAACACACTGATCAAATCAGGTACAAAGATTTACGGACCTGCTGTGATTGGAGAATATTCAAAAGTTACAGGGGAAATTGCGGAATCTGTTTTTCATTCCTATGTGAACAAACAGCATGACGGATTTATTGGTCATTCTTATATTTGTCCTTTTGTTAATTTAGGCGCCGATACTGTTACAAGCGATCTTAAGAATAATTATTCCGGGATAAAAATTAAGGTTAACGGTCAGGAAGTCGATACCGGAATGCAGTTCCTTGGAAGCATTCTCGGAGATCACACAAAAACTTCCATCAACACAATGCTTAATACCGGAACTGTAACAGGCATTTTTGCAAATATTTTCGGAGGCGGATTTCCGGACAAAAGTATAGGTTCCTTTGCATGGTATGATTCTGCAAAAAATCCCGTTAAATATAATTTCGAAAAAGCCATTGCAACTGCAAAAATTGTAATGGAAAGAAGGGGAGTCATTCTAAGCAAGAATTATGAAGAACTGGTTAAAAATTGTTATTAATTTCTCTGCAGGTGAACTCTCTGACTTCAAGGATTTACGCATTCCCGAGCGTCAGACTTTCAGAAAACAAAGGATTTACCACTAAGACTTCAAGACTCTAAGAATAAAAGTTATAAACAAAAATGTTTGTGCCTCTTTGGCTTTAGTGGTTTTCTCTTAAATTTGTTTTCGGACAGTAGTGCAATTTTCTTACCACAATACTCACAAATGCTTTGATTTTAGGAATGGATTTTCATATTTTTACTTTTTACCAAAATAAGTTATTATAAATAATGCCTTTAAGACATAAATCAGCTCAGAAAAGAGCAAGACAAACTGTTAAAAGAACAGAAAGAAACAAAAAGAATAAAGCACTGATAAAAGGATCCGTGAAAAGAGTTCTTGAATCAAAGGAAAAAGGATCTGCAGAAACCGAAATGAAAAAGACAGTTGCAATTCTGGACAGAGCTGCAGTTAAAGGAGTAATACACAGGAATAAAGCTGCTAATCAGAAGTCAAAACTCGCGAAACATCTCAATAAGTTAACTAAGTAATTTATATATTATATGTATCTTAAAAAGTCTGCAGTTCGCAGACTTTTTTATTTATATTTCTAATTACCGATCAGTTTAATTTTGTATTCAATAAAGACCTTCAGAGCATTCAGAAATTCAGTCCATCCGCTGCAGTTTGCAAATGCGCTTTTAATTCCGGCATCGTTCATTTCCCATCCGGTTTCCCTTATCTTCAGCCTTATTTTACCGTTTGCATCTTCAAATGAAAAAGTAGTTTTTGTTTTGTAATCAACATTCATTGCATTCCATTCAAAAATGATTTTTTCATAAGGGACAACCTGTAAAACATTCAGCAATGCAGCTTCCTCGCCCCACACCCATAACGCTTCACCCTCATTGTCGAGATCTTTTCTTGCATCCGTGGTGAAATATTTTTTTACATATTCCGCTTTGCAGACATTATCCCAGACGGTTTCAATATCAGCTTTGATGAGTATTCCCGTCGTGAAATGCACATTTCCCGGACAGGATTTCTCGTGCAGCGGGTGAAAGATATAATTTTTCATTCTAAAGATTAGTTTTTAAATGCAATTACTTCAATCTCTACCCTGACATCTTTCGGAAGTCTTGAAACTTCAACAGTGCTTCTTGCGGGCATTGAAGTACCGAAATATTCATTATAAACTTCATTCATTACGCTGAAATCATTCATATCCTTCAGAAAAACTGTTGTCTTCAGGACATTGTCCAGAGAAGAACCGTTATCTTCCAGAATGTTGCTGAGATTTTTTATAACCTGACAGGTCTGTTCTGCTATTTCACCGGAAATGATGTTCCCTTTATTATCAAGCGCTATCTGCCCTGAAGTAAAGATAAGTTTGTCAAATCCGACTGCCTGCGAATAAGGTCCGATCGGCGCCGGTGATTTATCTGAATGCAATATATTTTTCATTATAAATTTTAATTTAAATTTTTAGTTACCGGTTTTTTCGAGTATTCTTTCTATGTCGTCATTAGTATAAAATTCTATTATTATTTCACCGGAAAACTTTGTCTTCCGGCTGATCGTAACTTTCGTCCCGAAAAAATTCCTGAGTTTGTCTTCCACGCTCTGAAGATACGGATCGTAAATTTCTCCAAGCTTCATTTTCTTCTTGCGTGTTTTCTTAACAGAGTTTTTGGTAATGTCTTCAAGATTCTTTACAGTTATGTTTTCATTAATGATTCTTTTCCATAAAACAAGCTGATCTTCAATATTATCAATTCTTAAAAGCAGTCTTGCATGCCCTTCAGTAATCTCGTTTCTTCTCAGAGACACTTTAATTTCGACGGGCAGTTTCTGTAGTCTCAGAAAATTTGCTACAGTACTTCTCTGTTTGGAAACTTTATCCGCTATTTGTTCCTGTGTCAGGCTGTATTCATCGGCAAGCCGCTGGAATGAGTCGGAAAGCTCCATAGGATTAAGATCATCACGCTGAATATTCTCGATGAGAGCCAGTTCAAGCATTGAATGTTCCGACTCCGCCGGTCTCTGATAAACATAAGCGGGAATTTTCTCAAGCCCTATCATTCTTGAAGCCCGGACTCTTCTTTCACCTGAAATCAGAATGTAACCGTCATCAACTACTTTAACAGTTACGGGCTGAATAAGACCGTTCTGCTTTATTGAATCAGCAAGCTCTTTCAGTTTCTCTTCATCGAAGTCTTCCCTTGGCTGAGACGGATTTTCCTTTATTTTATTCAGTTCAATTTCGCTGCTCTGACGCTTGCTTTCATCTTTTGAATCGGACAGACTGCTGAAATCCACATTCTTCTCAGTGAAAATTGCAGAGAGTCCCTTACCGAGTACTGATGATGATTTGTTATCCATTGTTTACGCTGTTTAGATTTATATCCTGATTATCTTCTTCTTTTTTTTCTTTAATTCCAGCATCTGCTTCAGTTTCAGTAATTTCATTTTTCTGTTTTATTTCAATGCCGTTCCTGGTGAGAAACTCTCTTCCGAGTTCGGTATAATTCAAAGCGCCCGTAGAAGCCGGATCATATAATACAACCGGCTTACCGTAACTTGGTGCTTCGCCTATCTTTACATTCCGGAAGATTTTTGTATTAAAAACCTTTTCCCCGAAAAATTTTCTGAGTTCTGATTCTATCTGATTCGAAAGCTTTAGTCTTGAATCAAACATTGTAAGAAGATATCCTTCAATGTTTAATGCAGGATTAAATACATTTTTGACGTTTTTAATCGTGTTAAGAAGCTGTGAAAGTCCTTCAAGAGCGTAATATTCGCACTGTACAGGTATGAGAAGCGAGTCAGCTGCAGTAAGAGCATTTACTGTTATCAGACCAAGAGAAGGCGGACAGTCAATTATGATAAAATCAAAAAAATCATTTCTGTTTCCATTGAGTCCTGAATTCAGAAATTCATTTATTTTGTTTTTAATGATACTTTCACGTGTAGGAAGATTTATCAGTTCAATTTCAGCGGCAACAAGGTGTATGTTGGATGTTACTGCGAATAAATTTTCCACCTGAGTTTCCTTTATGCATTCGCTTAAGCTTTTTCCTGAAATGAAAAGTTCGTATGTAGACCTGCCGTCAGACAGGGCTTCAAGTCCGACGCCGGAAGTGGCATTTGCCTGAGGATCTGCATCTATAAGCAAAACCTTTTTCCCGAATGCAGCAATGGCAGCGGAAAGATTTATTGCAGTAGTGGTCTTTCCCACTCCGCCTTTCTGATTCGATATGGAAATTATTTTTGTCAAATATAAATGATTAATTTCGGATTAAGCGTCTGCATATAAGTTATGAATTCAGAAATTTATTTCATCACCAGCATTCATAACTATGCATTTTTTCCCGATTGATTCAATCTTTCTTTTGAATTCATTAGCATCGGCTTTTATTATTTCAAATGTATTGTAATGAACCGGTATGATTGTTTCAGCATTAAGAAACTCAGCAGCTTTAACGGCATCATCAATGCCCATTGTGAAATTGTCTCCGACCGGCAGAAAGGCGTAATCAATTTTATGGTAATCTCCAATCAGCTTCATATCATAAAAAAGCGCTGTATCTCCGGCGTGAAACACTGTCTTATCTCCGGCGCTGAGTAAAATCCCCGCCGGATCTCCGGCGTAAGTTCCGTCAGGTGTGGAAGAAGAGTGATGTGCCAGAGTCAGCTTTACTCTTCCGAAAGGGAACTGAAACGAACCGCCGAGATTCATTGCATGAGTACTGACTCCTTTTGCTTCAAGATAATATGAAAGTTCAGCCGTCGCTATTACTTTTACGTCATTTCCTCGTGCAATTTCAATGGTATTTCCAAAATGATCCGCATGTCCGTGTGTCAGTATAATATAATTACAGGACGCATTCTCAGGTTTTAAGTCACACAAAGGATTTCCTGTTATAAAAGGATCTACATATATTTTATGTTCATTTAGAATTACTTCCAGAAAAGAATGTCCGTGGTAAATTAATTTGCCCATAATATTTGCAATTTGAATTTATTTTCAGGTCAAATTACCATTATTAAGATACTAATTCAATTTTAAATCTGATGCCATAAAACAAAAGACTGCATACTTCTTTTTT
>JAFDZQ010000135.1 GCA_018266895.1 Bacteroidota bacterium | reverse complement strand
CATTTTCCTGATCTCAGTAAAATTACCGGAATTGATTCTGTAAAAATAAACACCGCTTGTAAGTTCTGCTCCGTTAAATTCAATTGTATAATTGCCTGCATCCTGCACTTTATTAACAAGCGAATACACTTCCTTTCCTAAAATATTGTAGATCTTAATAGAAACAAAGTTCTTTTTATCTATAGAATAATGTATGAATGTATTCGGATTAAATGGATTAGGATAATTATTATAAAGTTTGTTTTGAATCGCATTTTTAATATCGGTCTTTTTATTCTCATTTTCCGCTAATGTTATCTTAAAATTGGATTCCCCGGGTTTAATAATTTTTCCCTGAGTGCATAATACATAATCTCTTACCCAGCCGTATGGAATCTGATCTGAATTAGTTTCGAATTTTAACTCAATAAAAGATGTGCTGTCAAGTATTACATTGTTGTTATCCTCATACATCAGTTTATCTGTGATGTCACCTGTAATATAATCTTCAGCGCTGCTCAGTGAAAGTTCGTAAGTGTTGAATCCGCTATACTTAATATTCACAATCCCTGCATAGCTCAATTCGAAATTTCTTCCCCATGAAAATTCAGCCGACTGAACAGATTTATCCTTAAACAGAGGTATTATCAGTTCGGATCTTAACTGCCTCATTCCGTACTTAATTTTGTCAGGTTTGAAATTTCCGTCAATGTCAGTGGCAGTAAGATAACCTGATATGTCTTTCACTGCCGGATTGCCAATGTCTTTTAGAGGCGGATTCGGATCAAGGATAACAGCAATGCTGTCACCGTATCCTGAAGATTTTGGCAACAGAGTTCCGCTAAAATTCAGGCTCAGTATATCACTGACAATTCCTTCTGCCTTAGTAGAATAGTCGCCGTCATATTCAACAATCTTAGTGACATCTGTTCCGGATAATTCAGCGCTTATCGGAGAAATTATTTCGGCAGGATCATATAGTACAATGTCATTATTTTCAGTAATACCTAATTTTTCATTTGCAGAATGATCAACGGCAATTAATCTGATTCTGTCAAAGTGATTCACGTCATTGCTGACTTCTTTTATTGCCACAGAAATAAGCTTGTCAGAAGGATTTATGTAAGGTTTTGTTTTAAACACAATTTTATCTTCAACCATTTTATCCTCATTACAGAAAAACTCGGATGTTTTAAGTATATTGTTTTCATAAACGAAATCATCACTGTCCTGAACAAGCAGAAGCGGGCATCCAGAAATAGGCGGAGGCGGAGGAGGTCTTAATACCCCAATCGGATTAAAAAAATATCTCGAATTGAAATCATAATACTTTACCGTGTTTCCGAATCTGTTTGAAACTCTTGCACCTACAAGAAAATAAAGGGGTCTTTCAGATAAACGGACTGAGGTTTCGGGATTACATAAAGAGTCATATCTTCCGCAAGTCCAGCTGTTACTGAAGTTAACGTTACGGATGTAGAATTTATTGCCTTCCTTCTGATATGACAATCCGGGAATTGTCAGATTGCATTTATTGCTTGAATCACAGACATTAACAAACCATTCATAGCTTAATCCCGGACCTGATGCGCTGCAAGTTATAGCAAGTGTCTCACCTCTGTACAGATTATTATCTGCGAGATTTTTAGTAAAATTATTTATCACCGGAAGCGCGAGCGGATCTGTATTTATCAGACCTGTTTCCACTGCGAACCAGTAAAACAAAGCACTGGTGGCTCTTATTGCGTGATTCATGCAATATCTCGCTTCTTCATTAACATCTATAATATTCTGAGGAGGGGGTCCAAGCTGCTGATAATAGCTGTTTATCATTTCATTTGTCCCGCCCGGCAGATCATTATCCCCGGTATGCTGCTGAGGAATCTCTCCGCAGTCCGGACCGCTTGGATAATGATCCGCAAGCTGATTGGCTGTGTACACTATGTACCTTATTGGGTCATTAAGATCAGTGTAAGGATTTATAAATCCGCCGTTCAGCTTTGCGGTCAGCCATGTAAAATTAAGATAAGCTCCGTCATCAATATAATTATGATAACAGTCTCCTCCGTCCCATTCACGGACATGGACATCGTTATGTGAATGGGCAGGAACAGACAAATCCTGAACAAGATGAGACATTCTTCCTAAAATTTCCCAGACAAATTTATTTTTCAGTATTTCTGTTATGATTACTTCTCTCTGTATCATAGTTAACCTTCCAATTACATTATATGTACATTCCAGCCAGATCCTGTTAGTCTTATAAAAATCTATCAGACCTCTGGTGTATCTGTAAAAGTAAAAGATTCCGTTTCCTGAAGTATAAATAATATAATTTTTATCTTCGTAGCCGTTGCCATTCCAGAAATACCACTGCCCGTCTATGAATCTTTTTATTTTCGTATAAGCGTTCGGATACTCGCTGTTTATTCCGAGAATATTTAAAGTAGTCAGACTGTTATCTCCGTCAGTCCGGTTATCTGCATTCCAGAAATGTGAATTGCTTGCATAAAATCCAAACGGACCTCTGATGCCGAACACTACATCTTCTTCATCTTCCCTGCACGCACCTGCTGTTATCAGCCCGGACTGCCAGGCAAGAATATTACAGTTGTCGAGTGTTCCGATGTGATTATCAAATTCGGAAAAATTGTAGTTCGGAAATTTATCCTTAAGAAGCTGCAGCGCCTGAATACAGATATATCCGTGAACATTTTCAGAATAACGGTCATTGACTTTAGTATCGTATTTTATAGATGAATCTGATAGCTGAAAATTATTCTCCTGATTTCCGGCTTTCAGATCACTGTGAATGATTAAGGTAAATATAGTTACCAATGTAGTCGTAAAGCAGATTATTTTTTTCATAATTATCATTTTATAGGTTATCGGATAGTTTTAAATAGGAACTTTTTTTAAAAATAATTTCTCTTTTCTGTCAGCCACCCGACTGAATCATATGAAATATTTAATAATGAATTTGTCCGGTGGCTATTACCTTACAGTAAATTTTATATAACATTTATATATCCGGAGCTCTGATCATATCATCTACCTCCTCTCTTCTCATATTGTCCTGGATGCAGTCACCTTGAGATTATTCTCAAACTGTTGCAAACTAACAAACGTATGTCTTTATGACAAATTGTAAAAAAAAGGATTTGTGAAAAATTGTAATTAATCAGAATTAATCAGAATTAATACCAGCGGAACATAAAGGTAAGAAGAACAGCAGTATTCAAATAATTATGTTATGCTCTGCGTCTGAAGACCTTAGAAGGTTTTATATATTACTTTCTGATAAAGAGGGGAGTTTCAGGAGTTTTAAAATATAATCACTGAATGTTTGTATTCAGTGTTGTTGTGTTTTACATGAGTGTATTATGGATAAATTTAGCAGGAAGTAAATCGAGGTTTTAGAAATTGATTTTTATTTCAAAAGTATCATTATTTTTGTATCAATTAGATTTCCGTCTATTAATAGAGTATAAAAATAAATCCTGCTTGGTAAATTACTTCCCTGCCTCGCATCGCGGGCGTCAAATTCAATAGTATAATTTCCAGCAGGCTTATTTTCATTTACTAAAGTTTTTATTTCATTCCCCAAAACATCATAAACCTTCAATGAAACAAATCCCAATTTCGATATTCCAAATTCCAAATTTGTGTTCGGATTAAATGGATTTGGATAATTCTGAGACAAGTTATACTTAACCGGAATATTTGATACGTTTATATTTACTCCGGTAAGCTGGGAATACTTTACAGTAAGAAAATCTCTGTTGCTCTGACCTGTTACAAACACACTTCCTAAAATATCAACTGCTAATGAAGAAGGGTAATCAGGATAAACTCCTGATAAAAGTTTTGCTTTATGAAGCTACGGGTATTGTTTGATTATTGCATTTAGTTTTCATAATGCCGAATGGTGGAATTACTTTTCTCTCACAAATGACATAGATTTTCACAGATACACACTATACTCTTACCAGAGTGGTAAAATATTGAAAGAAAAATGCAGAGTAATCTGTGTTAATCTGTGATATCTGTGAGAAACAAATAAAGACCTCACTGAATTTACATCCGGTGAGGTCTTTAAAAATAAAAACAGAAAAATTAATCAGACAGAACAAGGGAGCATGCTCCCTTGTT
>JAFDZQ010000134.1:3380-4399 GCA_018266895.1 Bacteroidota bacterium | reverse complement strand
ATTGACTCAATGGGAACAGTTGTTTTCGGGAAAAAGGAAATGAAGAAAGCATGGAAAGGATTCTTTGATTGGTTTCCTGATTATCATGTTACTTCGGTGAATACGCTTCTCACGGATGATACTGTTGGATTTTTCGGAACTGCAACGGGGACATTTGGTAAGGGGGAAAATGAAGAAACAGATAAGTTTGAAGTTCCTGCCGCATGGAGGGCAAAGGTGAAGGATAATCTGATTTCAGAATGGCAGGCAATAGCTGATAACGAAGAAGTAAGGAAAATTCTTGACGAACACGGAAGAAAGGCAATGATAAAAGCTAAAGTCCAATTTGAACAAAATGACGGAAGATAATCTTGGTTCTTTTTGCTATGATTGTAAATGAATCTTCCCGGAGATTTTATGATATCAAATTATGAAAGTTAAAATCAATGTTTTAAATGATCAGAAAAATACTGCTTCTCGGTTCAGGTGAACTCGGTAAAGAATTTACTATAGCTGCGAAACGGCTCGGACAAAAAGTTGTGGCTGTTGATTCATATGATAACGCTCCTGCTATGCAGGTTACGGATTTAAGAGAAGTCATTAATATGCTTGACGGAAATGAACTCGACAGAATAGTGGAAAAACATCAACCGGATATTATTGTTCCTGAAATAGAAGCGATAAGGACAGAAAGACTTTATGATTATGAAAAGAAAGGAATTCAGGTAGTGCCAAGCGCAAAAGCGGCAGACTTTACGATGAACAGAAAATATATTCGGGATCTTGCTTCTAATATTCCAGGAATCAAAACGGCAGGCTATGAATATGCCTCTTCACTTCAGGAACTCAAAAATTCCGTTAAAAATACAGGACTTCCCTGTGTAATAAAGCCGCTTATGTCATCATCCGGAAAAGGGCAGACAATAATCAGATCCGAAAATGAAATTGAGACTGCCTGGGACATTGCTTCTTCGAAAGGCAGAGGAGATAATGAAGAAGTAATAGTGGAAGAGTTCATTATATTCAAAAGTGAAATTACA
>JAFDZQ010000134.1:0-3261 GCA_018266895.1 Bacteroidota bacterium | reverse complement strand
TTTTTTCTCGGGGAAAAAGAAGTTTACTTCTCCGAACTCTCGCCGAGACCTCATGATACGGGAATGGTAACGCTTGCAGGGACTCAGAACTTCAGTCAGTTCGAACTGCATCTCAGAGCAATTCTTGGTTTACCTTTGAAAGAAATTACTTTGGAAAGATCCGGAGCAAGCGCAGTAATACTTTCGCAGAAGGAAATTCCGTCAGACCCGGAGTACACCGGAACTGAAGATGCACTTAGAATAAAAAACTCAAACGTGAAGATCTTCGGAAAACCGTCTGCAAGAGTTTACAGGAGAATGGGAGTCGCGCTGACATGGGATGACAAGAATTCAGATATAAATGAATTAAGAGTCCGTGCAAAAAATATTGCCGGTTGTGTGAAAATTAACTGAATAAATAATTGTCTCTCTTCAATAAAATTAACAGAAAAGAAAATAAACCTGACGGAAAGCGTTTAGAGGTATACATTGTATTTCTGATTTGAGTGTTTGTCACAGAAGAAAAAATAAATTCAAAATTAATTATGAATACGGACAGGGAAAAAGAAAAATTTATGGAGAAATTAAATGAGAGTCTTGATAAAGATACTTTTGTAAAAATCACTTTCGGAAAGTATAAAGGAGGTGATAAGGATTTCAAAAATATTTTTGTTAACAGGATCGATACTAAGGAAGGTGTGAGACTTTCGTTCAAATTCAGATATGCAACCAAAGATATTGTAAAGAATTATGAATATGGTGCCGGGATCAGACTTGTCAGTGAGATACTAGGTAAGGATTTTTTCAGCGGAACTTTGTTTACATCCGAACATGATTACACTCTGGATTATTCCAAAAAAAGAATTCCGATACTTCATACAAAAAATCCTTCTTTTGCAGAAACAGAAGCACAGTCCCACAACAAGGTCAAGCACAGGTATGTCAATGCTGATGCAAAATACCTTCAGTTACTGGGAATCACAACTTCCGAAGGAAAGGTAAAAGCGGATAAGTATGACAAGTTCAGACAGGTGGATAAATTCCTCGAGACAATGGATTCGCTTTTCAGATCATCGGGGCTCAATGTAAAAGATCAGATCAGAATTATGGATATGGGTTCGGGGAAAAGTTATCTTTCCTTTGCCGTGTATGAATATTTCACTGATACTTTAAATAAAAAGATAACAATGCAAGGAATAGAACAGAGGGATGATCTGGTAAAACTTTCAAATTATACTGCTGGAGAATGCGGATTCAGAGGACTTAGTTTCAAAAAAGGAACCATAGAAAACTCCGCTGATGAAATATCCGATATCGTGATTGCACTTCATGCCTGTGATACTGCTACCGATGACGCAATAGTAAAAGCTCTGAAGGCGGAAGCGGAAATGATAATACTTGCTCCGTGCTGTCAGAAGTATTTAAGAAAGCAATTTGTAAGCCCCGCTGCTTTGAAAGGAATTTTCAAACACGGTATTAATGAAGAGAGAATGTGTGTAATGCTTACAGACGGATTGCGGGCTCTTATGCTTGAGTATTACGGCTATGATACAAAGGTGTTTGAGTTCATCTCCACAGAGCATACCGCGAGAAATACAATGATATCAGCCGTTAAGAAAAGACCATTGGATAAAGAAAAACTCATAGAGATAGAAGCAGTTAAAAAGGAATTTACAATTAACGATTTTTATCTTGATAAAATATTAATGTGAGAATAACAAAGTCATATTATCTTTTGCCATATTTAATAACTCTGTTACGTAAATCCGGTATGACTGATGTAAAAAGAATACAGAAATCCCTATGAAAAAGAATTATTTGGTTTTACTGATACTGCCGGTTTGTTTTATTGTATTCTCTCTTTCCTTAAGGTCTGCGGAAGGTCCCTTTTACAACGGACTGGCTGATCCATCCTATGTCTATTTAATTAATTCTCTGAGTCTTGCGCAGATGAACGGTTACGACATCGGACATGTGGATCATCCCGGTACCCCGCTGCAGATTGCCGGCGCAGTTGTCATTAAGGTATTCCATTCTTTCAGTAACGGAAAAAACAATATTGCTGAAGATGTTCTTTACAGACCGGAAACATATATGAATGCAATTGATTATTTTTTAATTCTGTTGAACTCGATCGGGCTTTTCATATCGGGACTTATTGTTTACAGTGTCAGGAAGAATATTATTACCGGCATGTTTTTTCAGACCGTTCCGTTTGTATCAATAAATCTGCTTGAAGTGTTTTCACTTGTCAAAACAGAGAACTTTGCTTTTTTCATTCTTGTAATACTGTTATCTCTTATGATAAAAATTATTTATGACCCACCGGAAAACTATACTGCTTACCTGTTCCTCACAGGAATTTTATGCGGATTGATTTTGGCTGCAAAAATAAGTTTTATATGTATTCTTCTAATTCCTCTTTTGCTTTTTCCCGGTGTCAGGAAAAAGATGATTTTTCTTGCAATGGTTTCAGTTTCATTTGTCGTTTCTGTACTGTCGGCGATCTCAAATTATAAATATTTCATTAACTGGGTTGGTAATCTTATATTTCATGAAGAAAGATACGGCAAGGGCGATGACATGATCCTGAACACAGGATCTTTTTTTCAGAACCTTATAAAAATTTATAACAACGAAAGATTCTTCGCAGTTGTTTATTTTCTGATTCTATCAGTGCTTGTGTTATCACTGTTATGGAAGAAAAGATATGAGGAAGATGTGAATAAAAATTCAATAGAATTGAAATTCCTTTTTGCAATATTTTTTTCAATGTCTGTTAATGTTGTGCTTGTCGCTAAACATTATTCGCAAAGATATATGTTTCCTGCACTGATACTTACTATCCCGGGCTTGTATTTTACCATTTTAATATTGTACAAAAAATATTTTTCAAAGATGAGTTTAAATAGTGTCTTTGCGGTAATGCTGATGTTCACTTTCCTTTTTGGCATTTACAATTCAAGAAAGATACTTGCCAGAACAAAGACTCGTGTAATTGAAACAGCGAAGCTTAATAATTTTATCAGTTCTGAATTTCCCGGAACAGACATTATTCTTTCAGCTGATGTTTCAAATGAATATACGGGTCTTCTCCTGGCTTACAATTATTCAGGTGAAAATGTAAAGGAAATTTATAAGAAAATCATCAGCACAAAATATCCTGAACAGGTCTGGTATGATATATTTTCTGACAGGATTTATTCGATCAAGGATTCATTCAAAGCTATTGATGAAATCAGATCGGGAAGATTCGTATTGTATCAGACTATGGATTCGCAG
>JAFDZQ010000133.1 GCA_018266895.1 Bacteroidota bacterium | reverse complement strand
TGCGGCATATATCCGATCAGATTCCTGTAATTAAAATCATTCCTGATATCTTTATTGTTTACAAAAATATTTCCGGAGTCCGGAATGACAAGTCCGAGTATGGATTTTAACAAAGTGGTTTTTCCGGATCCGTTAGGTCCCATCAGAGCAGTAACTTCACCGCTTTTCAGTTCAAGATCAATGTTTTTAAGCACCTGAATTTTTCCGAATGACTTGCACAGATTTTTCAGTTCAATTGTACTCATTCCGGATCATTTTAGGTTTTTCGTCCACAAGCGATTCAGGTATGAAAACGGGAATCGCTTTTTCAGTAAGATCTATAATTTCAGTTATAAAGCTTCTCAGCATGATAATGCTTTCTGGTACTTTCTCGACCAGCATTGAATAAAGACTTACGGGTCTGTACGGTACATCTCCTGTGTTATCCTTATCCATGTCATATCCTTTGTACTTGTCCCAGTAATTTCCGCTGTAAAAATTTTCATTGCGTGAGCTGTTTGTGGAAATGTCAAATGTATTCCCTATAAAATTATTTCTGACTAAAGTATCATAAGAGCAATTGCCGAATATTTTTACCGCATAGCCGTTATCCCGGAATTCATTTTCTTCAATGTTCATTTTATCGGATCCTTCCATGAAAATACCAATAGTGTTTTTAATGAATCTGTTTCTCCTGATAATGCTTCTTGAAATGTCTTTGAGCAGAATTCCGTATGAAGCCGGTCCCCAGTTTTCAATAAACGTATTATCCTCCATAACAATATTCTTAGTGTACATAACGGCAACTCCTGCTCCGTTTTCCCTGAACAGGTTTTTCCTGTATGAGTTACTGTCCGAGAACATAAAATGGAGTCCGTACCTGAGATTATTATGCGAATTATTATTGATTATCCGTGTGTTTGTGACAAATTCAAAATATATACCGTCACGATGGCCTGAAGTTTCATTGTTCTCAATCAGTATGTTTCTGCATTTCCAGAGATGTATTCCGTTACCTGAGGATGATTCGGTCTGAGCAAAACCGGTTATTTTGTTGTTCTTTACTGTACAATTATCCGAATTTGAAAGATACACGGCAAAAAAAGTGTTGAAAAGAAAATTGTTTTCTATCCTGCACCATGAAGAGTTCTCAATTTTAATCGCCGACAGATCCTTAACATAACTGACGTTTATATTTCTGATCTCAAGTCCGCTGACAGTCACATTATCTTTTCTGATCACAAACCCCTGATTATTAAATTCCAGATCTATTACAGGATTATCTTCACCTGAAATACTTATGCTTTT
The DNA here is from genome assembly GCA_018266895.1 of Bacteroidota bacterium. Taxonomy (GTDB): domain Bacteria; phylum Bacteroidota; class Ignavibacteria; order Tepidaquicellales; family Tepidaquicellaceae; genus JAEUSI01. The sequence goes on along the minus strand of JAFDZQ010000133.1, from coordinate 6,962 downwards.
ATCTATTACTATATTGTTTTCCCTGTAATAACCTTTTTTAACTAAAATCTTATCACCGTCTTCACATACTTTCAATGCTGATTTAATTGATTTATATCCGCATTCAGCGCAGACAGTCAGCTCTTTTCCCGAAACTGTCGTGTTGAAAAAAAGAGCGGTGACAAAAAGCAGAAAAATATTTTTAAATATCCTGATCACAACTTCATTAAATATAATAATGATAATAACTTATTTATTATTTTTCAATCTGTTCTTAATTCCTTCCCAGTTGAATATTTCCCCTCCGAAATCATTTAATGATTTTTCTGCAGTATTTTTCCCCGAATATGCGGAAATGTTTTCACCCATCGGACTCTTGATTTTAGGACTGACAAGGTAAGTCATTTCTTTTGCATCCTTCAATTTTGCCGGTTCGGAATAATCAACACAGTAGTATTTGTCAACATCGCTTTCATTAATCTTGTTTTCAAGCTGATAATTTATCATACATTCAAGAGCATCGAATTTAACGGCTTTTCCTTTTTTAGTAATGATCTCTGCACCGAATTTTTTATCCATAATTGTCATTCTGCAGTGATCACACTGATCTGTTCCGTAATTAATTGGTTCGGATTCTGATGAACACGAAAAGAAGAACAGCAGTATTGAAAAAATTATAATCATTCTAAATCCGTGTATTTTTGATTTTACTTTTTTTGTATTCATAAATTAATATAATTATTGCCGCTATTCCGGAAGCAAATAATATATATGCTCCAATATCCGGCATTGAAGATGCATTGAAGTTAAGTAACTGCTTTGATCCGATCAGAGGCGGCTGATAATTCATTCCGGGAACTTTGATAGCTGCCGTAGGATCAAGATTATGACCGTAATCATATTCCCAGCTCCAGAAATCATAAGCTCCTACAGAACCAATTATGATCATAATTATTATCCAGCTGAGAAGCATTGATCTCTTATTTATGATCACAACTAACAATCCGTACAAAATTATAAAACCAAGTATGTATGGCATTAACTTTAATTCTTCTATTGAATCGGGCTGAATGGTTTTCATCCCTATGTAATGATTAAGACCGTTTATGATCTGAAGATCACCGGTCATCTTGCTGATCCATATCTGCATGCCCAGACCTTCAGGATACTGAGGAGCTTCAAGAGCAATGCTCCAGACAGGTACAAAATATATTGCGATCATCGCTAATGCCGAAATAAGTATTAATATTCTCGAAGTTTTACTCATAGTTTTAAATTATATGAGGGTACAATTTAATGTACCCTCATTAAGAAAATTATTTATTGCCTGTTGAAAATGTAAGTGGAGTATTTGAATCTTTGGATGAAACCCTGACATAACCCTGCATTTCCTGGTGAAGCGCGGAACAGAAGTCAGTGCAGTACATCGGATATATTCCGGGTTTTTCAGGCACCCATTTAATTGAACATGTTTCTCCCGGCATTACAAGCATCTCTGAATTCAGATTTCCCATGATTGCAAATCCGTGCGGAATGTCCCAGTCCTGTTCAAGATTTGTCATATGAAAATATACTTCATCACCAACTTTAATTCCTTCAATGTTGTCAGGAGTGAAGTGAGATCTCATTGCTGCAATATAAACATGAACAGTGTTACCTTCTCTAACTACTTTCGCGTCATTCGGACTTTTTGTAACATAAGGATTTTTATTTTCTTCGATCTTATAAATTTTTAGCTGATTCTTTGTTACGAGATCAGCCGGAATTCCCTGTGCATAGTGAGGCTCTCCGATAGTCGGGAAATCAGATAATAGTTTCATCTTATCGCCTGAAATATCGATCAGCTGAGCTGACTGCGTAAGTTCAGGTCCCGTCGGCAGATATCTGTCCTTCGTCATTTTGTTCATTGACAGAAGATATTTCCCCCACGGCTTTCTGCTGTCTCCTCCGGGAATTGTAAGATGCCCTACGGAATAAAACACCTGCATTCTGTCCACAACTTCTCTTGTTTCCACTTTCCATTTCACTATTTCGGATGATACGAATGCTGATGTATAAGCAAATCCCTTATCGTCAAATTCAGTATGCAATGGTCCTAATCCCGGATTCTGAACTTCTCCTGCAAGACATGCATCATATTTTAAAATCGGTATTCCTTCAACATTTCCGTCTGTCTGGTTGCTTTCAATAGCTTTTTTAATTTTTTCAAATGAGAATACCGGGATAACTGTCGCCAGCTTGCCTCCGCCTACAATAAAATTTCCCGTAGGATCGACATCGGCGCCGTGAGGAGATTTAGGACACGGAATATAATAAATGCATCCCTGAACATCTTCAGGTTTTAAAACTCGTGTTGATGTCAGTATTTCTGAAGTAGCTGTATGTGTTTCATCGCTCCATTTATTGTGAGCGTATTTCGATTCCATCATTGTTCCCTTGTTCTGCGCAACTAATTCCTCAATCTTCTTCCAGTTAACAGCCATTATGAAATCCTTGTCTTTCTGTGACGCATTGACCTCAAGCAGCGTATTGGCTTCTTCGGAATTATAGCACGAAAAGAAAAACCATCCGTTTGAAGGTCCCTTGCCTGCATGCGAAAGATCATAATCATAAGGAGGAGTTATCAGCTGAAATGCAACGCTCATATCGCCTTTATCTTTATCGACTTTTATGAATGATATCGTTCCTCTGAAATTTTCCTTGTAAGAAGAGATCGGCACGTCTTTATTAGGGACAGGTACGCTGAATCTTGTTCCTGCTACGACATATTCTGTCCCCGGCGTAATGAACGGCGAAGAGTGGTTTCCGGAACTGTTAGGTATTTCAAGAATTTCAACTGTTTTGAAAGTCTTCAGATCTATTCTGGCAAGTCTCGGCGTATTATTTCCGTTAATGAATACCCATCTTCCGTCAGGAATTCCGTCTGTCTGTGATAATTCTGAATGGTGAGAATCGTCCCAGGGAACAAATCCGTAGGAAGTATTAAGCATTGGCTTTGTTTCTTCTGTATATCCGTAACCGTTTTCAGGGTTTACCGAATACACGGGTATAACTTTTAAAAGTCTTCCCGACGGTATTCCGTAAGCAGCAAGCTGTCCGCTGAATCCTCCCGAAACGAAGTAATAGAATTCATCATATTTCCCGGGCGCTACATAGACTTTTTCAGCTTCGTCACCGCTCATTGTAGGACCGGTTTTTTCTTTTTTTGAACAGGAATTCAGGTTAGTAATAAGCACCGTAAGAGCTATTAAAACTGCTATTCCGTAGATAATGTTTTTTAAATTTTTCATTTTATTTTAAATAATGTTTGATAAAATGTTTACTTATTCAGTTTGGTACAAATGTTTTTTAATTTTTATTTGTCGTTGGATCTGAAATATTCCAGTACTGCTCTGGCTTCATCCTGAGTTACATTCTGAAATGTCATCTGTATCATATACTGGGCAAAAAGGTTTTTTGCTATCATATTTTCTTTTGTCATCTGTTCGGGATTTAAAATCATATTCATTATCCATTCAGGTTTTCTCCTTTTCGTTACATCTTTCAGTGCAGGTCCGACTAATTTTTCATCAATCTTATGACATGCCACACACTTAACATCAAATATCTGTTTCCCTTTTCCGGCAAGATCAGAATTTACTGTTGGGTCAAGCTTAACTTCTTTTACGGGTCCGATCCCCATTTCAGGATCATCACCGCATCCGTACATGAACATAAAAGAGGAGATAATTACTGCAAGTATTGATAAAGTAATTTTTGTTGAAATGTTTTTCATTTTCTTATTATTTTTTGATTATTGAATGTTTGTTTTTTATTTTGTTTTCGAGTCTGATTGCTTTTGGAAACAGAATGTTGTTTTCAAGATGAATATGAAAATTGTAATCACCGAGAAAATCCATGAATTTTTCATTCAGGGTTCTGATATCAGTATTTTCTTTTTCTTCTGAAATCATATTGTCTAAAAGTCCGTTCATTAAGATCAATTCTTTATGAGCATTCCTGTGTTCCTTTTCGATGACTTTTACGGTATTTGCCACTGATCCGAAAGGAGGTGTTTCATATTTCTCGCTTTCATTAATTAATTTATTCAGTCTCTTTATGTAAGGAAAGATCAGTTTCTCTTCTTTCTGCATGTGTATTTCAAATTCATTCTTTAACTGTGAAAGTTTATTATGCAGGAGTTCACCGGATTTAAAGTCTTTTACGAGGTGTCTGCTTAGAGAGATTAATTTCGGCAGATTCCTTCTGATATATGCATGATGATTGTTGATTATAAGATCACACAATAAATCAGTATCCCATTCTGAAATTTTCAGTCTGTTAAATCCTGATTGTTCGGTTTTTAATAATTTGCTTATTATGACTTCCGCCTTTATTCCTATTGTCTGGCAGGCATCACCTATTTTGGATTTTCCTTCCGTGCTGTAGTTTATGCTGTAATTATCAAATATCCTGGATGCATTAGGATTTCTGGTGACAATTTCTGCTAGAGTATTTTCTTTTGTAATATCCATTTCAATAATATTGGCTATACAAAAATACTGAAATTTTCCTGATTACAGTTTGACTATAGTCAATTTAAGGAAATAAATATGGCTGCGGATTATGATTTGATTTTTTCTGAGTAAATTATGAATTACGAAGATTCTTTTTGAGGATTATGAATATTGAGTTTTAATTGCGGGTAAAACAGTATGGATTATACTGAAGCGAATTTCTGCAAAACTTTTTTATCGGTAATATAAATTTTTTTTCCTGAAACCTTAATTATGCCTTCATCCTGAAACTTCTTGAAGGTTCTTGATAGTGTTTCGTCTATCGTTCCAAGGTATGAAGAAAGGTCGTGTTTGCTTATCGGAAGCTCGATATATTTTTTTCCTGTTTCAGTGTCTGAATTAAACTGTTCAAGGAGATATTTTGCAAGCCGTTTTGGCACATCAAGTGAAATGCTTTCGATATGTTTATTCATTAGCCGTAATTTTTTTGCAAGTCCTGAGATCATTTTTATGCATAGTTTGCTGTTATTCTCAATCAAACTGTAAAAAACTGAAGACCTGATAAGAATAAGAACTGTATCATCTTCAATCGCCATTGAATTTGCCGGATATGTGAATTCCTCGTTTTTGATTTTTTCGTATTGTTCAAAAAGCGGTACTTCCGCGAATGTATTGAAAGGAGTTACAAAATGAAGTATATGCTCTTTGCCGTCTTTTAAAATCTTAAAAATTTTCACACTGCCTTCCACGATCATATAAAATCCGATATAAGGCTCTGTGTCAAAAAATATCATCTCGCCTTTGCTGAATTTCCTTACGCTGCATTTCGAGAAAACTTTTTTCAGCTCATCATCACTCAGATCTGAAAACAGATTAATATTTTTCAGTATGTTGCTATCCATATTTCAGCTTTAATCCTAAAGTAACCGTCATAAAAACAAACGAAATTATATTCGCAGCAAGCAGCGGAATATCGGTTATCAGATAACCATAGATTATCCATATAACTATTCCTATTTCAAGCATTATCAGAGTCGGCAGAGACAGATCTTTTGTATGTTTTGTCCTGATAGCCCTTATTGACTGCGGAAGAAATGCAAATGTCGTCAGCGAAGCTGCTGCCAGACCTATGATAAGATTTGTGTCCAATTTTATTTCAGTTTTGAATTTAAATAATCCGAAATTCTGTCTTTCGATATTCTTTCCTGCATCATTGAATCGCGCTCTCTGACTGTAACGGAACCGTCTGTTAATGTATCGGAATCCACAGTAAAACAAAACGGCGTTCCGCATTCGTCCTGTCTTCTGTATCTTCTGCCTACAGCTCCGGAATCATCATAGAAAACTTTGAAATTTTTTCTGAGATCATCCGTAATGCCGTGTGCGATTTCCTGCATTCCGTCCCTGTTAACAAGAGGAAATACTGCCGCTTTGACAGGCGCAAGAGCAGGATGGAAGTGAAGAACTGTCCGTGTCTCCGATGAACTTGTTCCGTCTGAATTTTCCTTGCTGACCTCTTCTTCATCATAGGCATTGCATAAAAATGCAAAGAAACTTCTTGAAGCTCCTGCTGATGTCTCTATCACATAAGGAATGTACCGCTCTTTCTTCTGATCATCAAAATATTCCAGCTTCTTTCCGGAGAATTCTGTGTGTCTCTTCAGATCAAAATCCGTTCTGTTGTGAATTCCCTCGATCTCTCCCCATCCAAATGGAAATTCATATTCAATATCAACAGCAGCTTTTGCATAGTGCGCAAGCTTTTCGTGTACATGAAGCTTAAGCTTGCCTTCCTTCATTCCGTATTTTTCAAACCACTTCATCCGCTGCTCTCTCCAGTATTCAAACCATTTTTCATCTTCGGACGGATTCACAAAGAACTGCATTTCCATCTGTTCGAATTCTCTTGTCCTGAATAAAAAATTCTTTGTGTTGATCTCGTTCCTGAAAGCTTTTCCGATCTGAGCAATTCCGAACGGGATTTTCTGTCTTGATGATTCCCTTACATTATTAAAATTAACATAAATTCCCTGTGCAGTCTCTGGTCTTAAGAACACGGCATTGGATGAATCTTCAAGCGGTCCGATGAATGTTTTAAACATCAGATTAAAACTCCGGGCTTCAGTGAATTTTCCTTCTTCCATGCATCTGACCGCTTTCCTTCCCTTGTAACCCTTGTTTCCGCACTCTGCATCTTCGATAAGGTCTTCCCTGAATCTCGCTTTGCATTCCTTGCAGTCAACCATCGGATCTGAAAAATGTTCAACATGCCCTGATGCTTCCCAGACTCTGGGATGCATAAGTATCGAAGCGTCAAGACCTTCAACATCCTCACGGTAAGTCATTTCCTTCCACCAGGCTTCCCTGATGTTTTTTAACAGTTCGATCCCGAGCGGACCGTAATCATAGCATCCGTTCAGCCCTCCGTAGATCTCCGAAGACTGAAATATAAATCCCCTTCGTTTTGAAAGTGAAACTATCTTTTCG
>JAFDZQ010000132.1 GCA_018266895.1 Bacteroidota bacterium | reverse complement strand
ACACCAATCACGTTAAGCTTTTTTTCCGGATACATCCGATTGAGTTTGTAGAGCTTTTCATTTGCAGTTAATAAATTTCCTGCCGGGACAACTACATATTTAACCCATGAAAAAAATGCTGCTTCAATTTTAGTTTCTATTGACTTATCGGGTATTGAAATTAAATTACCGTTCTCATCTATAGAGCCGGTGAATGCTGCAGAGCAGGAAATTGAATACTGAGTCCTTGAATTAATTGCTGAAAGATATACCGAAGGTATCAGGATCGCCGCGCCAGCTCCGAATGATGTCCCTTTGTATATGCCTGCTATTTCTCTGAATTTCAGATTAATCTGATTTTTCACAATATTCAGATTTACTCTGAATTTTGTTAAAATTATGTTCGTTGATTTTACAAGCGCTTTTCTGATTTGTCCAAGTCCCTCTTCCTGTATGTCAATAATATTTTCAATAAAAGGATTACTGAGCGAAATTCTATCGTTATTTTTAATGCTGCATTGAAGAGATTGTACAATACTAAAACTATTTAAATCATTTTCTTCGTTATCCGATTCTACAAGTAAAATATTTACTTCATTTTTAGAATAGGAATTAATTCGGTTTATTTCATAATTAATTTGTCTCAGAATATCATAAGCTTTATTCACTTTAAATATTTCCGGATCCACAAGTGAGGAAGATTTCGAGATTGGATCCATTGAACTTTTTTCATTATAGTTCAGGGAAACACCTGATTCGGAAACCGATTTGCTATTTAATAAATCTTTTAAAATTATGAGACCGTTTTCAGCTTCTCCAATATAATAGTAAAGGATCAATAACCGGATATTGATTAAATATATCGCTGAATTTATTTCATTGATAATTATATCATCGCTTTCTACAATTGATGATTGATTTAACAGAAATTTAGCGGCTATAAAATACTGGGGGTCAATGAAATCTATCGAAGAATTTTTAAAAATATTAATAAGATGGTTCAAAAAATCATGGATAAAAGTTTTATATAAATGAAAGCAGTTATTGTCCTCGCAGTATTTGAAAAAACTAATTATAGCGGTAAGCTGGATTTTGGGATTCGGAGAAGATTCTAATATTCTTTGTGTCTGCTGATGTCTATAAATAAAATCTTTCAGCATAAGAAATTAATTAATATAATAGCAGTGAAGACTTGTCATCAAGAAGCACTAACGGCAATTCAATAACATTATTTTTAATTTTCATGAAGTCCTTTGTTTTTTTTGTGATTAGAACTGCATATGAAAAATCTTTGCCGTAATTAATATTCAAAAGCATAAAGGGATTTTTTATTCCGGTAATTTCGGGAGTTAATAGTTTGTCAGAAGAAAAAACGGAAAACGTGTTGCCGGTTTTCAAAATAACAATCTTACTAAATGGCAAAACCGCTTTGAAATGGAATTTATTCAAATCAAAATCTGAATATTGACCTATTACAAAATCACCTTTAAGATTCGAAATGAAATACTTATCCAGTTCTGAAACATATAAAACAGCTTCTTCAGCTTCGTTTTCAGAATTGCTTAATAAAGTCAGATTAACATCTCCGTTTTCTTTTTTTGCAATTTTAATTGCGAGACTTTCGTCAGATGATAAAAGGAAGTTTGATTTTCTTTGTTTGGGAGATACTGGTTCAGATGATTCAGCTGCAAGACGCATTGGAATAATGGCTTGAGATGTCTTTTCTTCGACAGCGAAAAAATCTAAAATATTTATATTATACTTTGAAACACCGTCACTTGTGTCTTTTTCAAACTCAAGCAGTTCTTTATACAGTTCATTCTCCTGATCAGAATTTCCGTCGCCTTTTAAATCATCGAATATATAATTTTTCTCAGCCAATTAAAGGACTCTCCTTTCTGAATTGTCTTGCAATTTCCCCTTCAAACAATTCAACGCAATACTGGACTTTATAGAATATTTTTTTATCATCGGTTTTATAATGTTTCTTAACAAGCTCCATTACAGACTTCCGTGAGTTTCCTTCGTTCAAATCAAAGATAATCTCATCTATTATATTATACATACATTCCTTAAAATTTTTTGACAATTCATTTTTGGAAATATATCTGTTCAGTTTTTCTGTAAATGAATATTTAACATCATCGAGAATAAACTTAAGATTCAATTTATCGAGTAAGCTATCTTTATCAGTTGAATTATTATCAATGCCCGCATAGTTATATGCGAATAAACTTTTTATAGCCGAAACCAGGTCTGACATTCTTACTGCAGCAGCATACTTTTCCGATTTTTTCAAGCATTCAAGAAGAGAATTCACGAAGTATTTAATATTACTAATATTTTTATGCAGATTGTTTGAATAAACAATATTCAATAATCCTTCCCTGTCTGAAATCTCTTTGTGAAAATCAATTTCAATTTCAGCATGAATATATTTGTCCGAAAAATGCATTGAAGTATGATAATCTAAATCTATTACAGCTTGCTTAATATTTCTGTAAATGTTAAAAGTAACCGGGTCATTATCTCTGTATATATTTTGCAAATTATTCTGTATCACTGTATATATAAAACCCCTTAAGTATCTCTCAAAGTCAGTTTCATTATTAATTTCTGTTCCGGAAAAATTATTCTGAAAGAAATCCCTGAATTTTAATAAACAGTCATCCTCAGTTACAAACAATTCAGCTAACAAATCAATCGCTGCATCTTTTGGATCTAAATGTCCGGGAAGATAAAGCTTATTTTTTGAAATAAGAAATTTTATGTAAAGTTCACCTAATTCCAGAACTTTCAGAATAAATTCATTGAGTTCTTTTTTGTTGTTCGCTTTAAAACTATTTGTAAACAGAAATATCATTTCATTTAAAATAAAGAATTCAAAAATATTTACCAATAAAGAAACATTTCCAAAAAATACTTTCGATGACAGTATTATAATTCAAAAGAGCAAAAATTAACATTAATTAGATGAAAGGAGATTTAAATGAAAAAAATATTCTACATTTCACTTCTATTTCTTAATATAATGCTTTTAGGTTGCAGCGCTTCACGCAGGGAAGTAGCCGATTCCCCGGCGTTAAAACCTATAACTTTTGATTTCGTGCCGCCAATTGAAGGGATGATTAAATCTAATGATATAGTATTTGGATTATTAAATCCTGTTTATGAGGAATCATTTAAAAACAGTAATTCTGATCCATATAAAACATTTGCAGCAAATATGGGAAATGATTTTGTGGAAATGCTTACCGCTAGAGGTTATCCGTACAAAGGACCATTTTTAAATTATGACCAGATGGTTTACAGCGATAAGAAAGAAGTTGATTTGACCATTCAACCGGAAATTGCTTTGCAATTTACCGGTGATTATTTAAAGGAAAGAAAGTACTTCAATGTTTTACGTACGAGCTGGTTATATGAATATTACTATGATGGTAACGTCACATTAACCGGAAAGCTTAATCTGATTTTCTCAGAACCTTTTACAAAGACTAAGATATGGGTAAAGTCTGTTCAGATTGATCCCGTCGAGTTCAAACTAAAAAGTTATAATTCCTATGATTCCCCTGATATTCCATTGACAGACCCTTATGTATGGAACACTTTAGTGGAAAATTTATCTTCGATTTATAACAAAACATTGTCAACAGCTTGGAATCATTTGGAACCGGAAGAACTATCACAGAAAAAAGAAGAAGCAGCGGAGATTAAGAAAAATTCAGGATTCATAAAAAATTAAATTAGAGGAGAACAAATATGAAAAGAACTTTTTTAATATTCTCCGCTGTATTCTTTATTGGAACAATCAATACAGGTTACAATATATCCAACGAAATAATTTCCAATAAGACAAAATATCAAAGTCAACCAAATGAAACACAAGCTGTAAACATATCGAAATTCTGGAATGACGGAGATTATTTAAAACCTCAGACTTATGCCGGGCATTCTTCAAGCGGTATGTATTTTGCAGCAGACTTATACTTCAACAACAGAAACAGACCTGACATATATAAGAACTCTGAGTCGGCAGTGGTAGGCAGGCAAATAAAAGCCCCTACTTCTGGAAATGTGTTTTTACATTTATTAGATATTTCAGGAAACGGAAACGGGCAGTTTCCGTTAATAAATGCTGTACAGGTATTTCAGGGAGCAGCTCCAGTTCCACAAAATTGCTTTTCTATGATCGATTCCCTTGGTTCAACTATTAATATAGATTTATCATTTGTAATTGATTTTAATTCCAACAACAACAGAATAATATTTTCACATCTACAAACCGATCATTCATTTTATACTTCAACAGTAATTTCTAAGATTAGAAACGCTGTGAGAAAATTTTACAATAGAACAGCAACAGGCAGTCCGAGAAGAGTTGCAGTATCAACCGGGGTGGGTATCTCGACAGGAAGTTTAGTTGGAACAATTAATCGCTGGGGAATTGCCCAGGATTATCACATTCACTTTCAATATTTTGTTAATTCAGGATACTCAGAAGCTTCACCTTTTTTAGGTACTGTTCAGGATTTATCTAATTCTTCCGTAATAACAATTGATGGTCAAAGAATTCTGGACATTCCGTTAGAAATAAATTTAAACGGAATATACCAATATCCTGCGATGCCTCGAAGAACTTTTCAGGTTAATGATTACATCATCGTTAACACTGCCTGGGATGGAGGAACCGGGGCAAATTTAAGAAGTTCCCCGGGCGGAACTATAATTCAGTTTTATCCAAACAATACAATTGGGAGTTTATAATTATGATTTTGACGGAAATTCTTACTCTAGTGGAACATTTTTTTAATTTTAAAACAGAATATTTTTATAAAACTATTAATTTGATTTTAAATAAATGAAATTAGTATAACTTCAGAATCAAGTTAAGTCATCTTAGGAGTTGAGTGATATTATATAGGAACCGGTGATACAACACAATTATCTGAATCGAAGTACAGTCTTGATAAACCTCATGTAGGTCGGATTAAATTAAAGGAGAACAAAAATGAAAATAACTGTTTAAGTATTCTTAGATGTATTTTTAATTGATATAATTAATTTATGCAACACTTTTTCCAACGAAGCAAATGTTGGCAAAAAAGATAATCAAGATATAGAAAGTGTTTCTTCTAATGTAAATTAGAAAAAAAAATTAAAATTAGATTACTATGAAATTAATTAAAATAAATTTAGTGATATTAACAGTTATTAGTTTAATTTACACTTCAAACGCCGAATCGCAATGGATTTGGCAGAATGGACTTGACCTTTCAATTCATATGCAAACAAAATTCGTTAATGATAATACTGGTTATGCTGTTGGCTACAGTGCTTATTGCCAGCCTTTTTATCGAACGACAAACGGTGGGGATAATTGGATAGTTTACAGTAAAATTCAAACTACAAATCAAATGAAGTCACTATCATTTCCAAATACTTTTACAGGTTAGTCGGTCAGTTTGGCAGCATTTATAAAACATTTGATGGCGGTCAAAACTGGACTTATCAATCAGGAGCAGGAAGTTCAAATTTAAACTGTGTATATTTTCTTGATTCTTTCACTGGATGGATTTCAGGTCAAAACGGTATTTTATATAACACAACAAATGGTGGAACTAATTGGAATCTAGTTGCTACAGGGATTACAAATTCTCTTAATTCAATTCATTTTGGAAGCATTACTAATGGTGCGATAGTTGGGAGTTCGGGATTAATTCTATTTACTACAAATGGAGGATTAAACTGGATCACCGGTGTAAGTAATACAACTTCACAATTGTGGTCTGTATTTTTCACTATTCCTTCACAAGCTTGGGCAGTCGGGGAAAAGGAGGTTATAAGATACTCTGAAGACGGTGGAGGTTTTTGGGGAAGTAATTATACATCAGGAGTTACTTCTACATTGAGAGACGTTCATAGAAATATAATAGTTGGAGATAATAATGTTATTCTCAAATTCTCAAGTACATGGTCACAACTTTCGACTAACTATAATATAAGATTTAGATCATGTTTTAATAATGCTGTTAATCAATTAATTTTAAGTGGAAATGATAATGTCCTTGATGGGTTATTTATTATTAAATCTGTTGATAATGGCAGTAATTGGATTTCTAATTCTTATTTTAATAACCCAACCTTTTATTCTATAAACTTTATATCGTCATCAACAGGATGGGTGTGTGGAACGGGAGGCAAAATATTAAAAACTACAAACTCTGGTGCTATATGGATAATACAACCAAATACTCAAACTCAAGATTTAAAATCAATATTTTTTATCAATAATTCCAACGGATGGTGTGTAGGAAATAATGGACTAATTTTAAAAACCATGACAGGAGGTATAAGTTGGACTTCACAACCAAGTCCTACAAGCGACAATTTATTAACAACCTATTTCATTACATCAACAACCGGGTGGGCTGCAGGTATTAATGGGACCATTATTAAAACAACAAACGGAGGGACAAGCTGGTTTAACCAATCGAGCGGTATTAGTTCTTCCATATACTCTGTTAAATTTAGAAATGTTAATTCAGGATTCTTCGTAAGTGATAATGGATTACTTTTTAAGACTACTAATGGAGGTAATAATTGGGAGTGGAAGGATGTAGGAACAACCAATCATTTGTATTCAGTATATTTTGTAACTGATAATATCGGTTGGACTGCTGGAAACGTTGGTGTTATATATAAAACAACCGATGCAGGAGAAAATTGGTTTTTTCAAGCTCAGACAGGATTACCTTTGAATGAAATAAAATTTGTTAGTCCTTTAGTAGGAATTGCAGCTGGGTCTGCCGGTAAAACTGGAAGAGTTTATTTTACAAGTAATGGTGGAACAAGTTGGGATTTAGATACTTCTAATAATCTTTGCAATTCAGTATATGGTGTCTCAACTACATATCCATCATTTACAATTTCAGGTACGGGTGGTATGATACTAAAGAGATCAAATGGTTTTCCAACTAATATATCCCAAAATATTATTTCTGAAATTCGGGATTATAATTTATTCCAAAATTACCCAAATCCTTTTAACCCCTCTACAAAAATAAAATATTCAGTCCGTGAAAATAATCAGTCTGTCCGCTTAAGGGTTTTTGACAATTTAGGTAAAGAAGTATCAGAGTTAGTAAATGAGAAATTAAATGCCGGAGTTTATGAAACCGAGTTTGACGGTAGTAATCTTTCTAGCGGGGTTTACTATTATAAATTAGAGACAAATGATTTCGTTGAAACAAAGAAAATGATATTACTGAGATAAACAAAATAGAATGAAATCTTTCATTAAATCCAAAATTTAAGTTTTTAAAAAAAAGTTTTTAAATAATCAAAACGGCTTTTAATTTTAAATGAACGTTCAAACTGTTTTTCTGGCAAAGTTCAATCAATTATAAATGTTAAATTTTAAATGATAAATTGTATTTGAAAAAATCCCAAAAATTCATCAATTTAAAATCATAAATCTAATATCCCTGAAATTCCAATTCCGAAATTCCAAATCCCAAATAAAAAAAGCCGCTTCAAAACTGAAGCGGCTTTTAATTTTAAATTCTGGTAAAACCTACTCTCCCGCACAGCTTCCCATGCAGTACCATCAGTGATACAGGCCTTAACTTCTCTGTTCGGAATGGGAAGAGGTGTAGCCCCTGTATTTAATCACCAGAAAACTTATATATAATTAATGTTAAATGATGCATTTCCACTACCTTATCAATATAGGATAAAAATATAGGAAAAGTCATTCGACTTATTAGTACTGCTTGGCTGAATGCATTACTGCACTTACACCTACAGCCTATCAACCAGATCATCTCTCTGGAGTCTTATTCTGTATTGCTACAGAGGGAAATTTAATCTTGAAGCGAGTTTCGCGCTTAGATGCTTTCAGCGCTTATCTCAACCGAACATAGCTACCCAGCTGTGCCATTGGCATGACAACTGGCGCACCATTGGTTCGTTCACTCCGGTCCTCTCGTACTAAGAGCGAGCCTCCTCAAATTTCCTGCGCCTGCATAGGATAGAGACCGAACTGTCTCACGACGTTCTGAACCC
>JAFDZQ010000131.1:1221-4952 GCA_018266895.1 Bacteroidota bacterium | reverse complement strand
CCACTATGGTTCGATTCAAATACGTTACTCTTATGCATAATTTAAACAGTTTTTCAACTTTATTCAATTTATTTATGCATCTTTTTACTTCGACCTGAAAGTTACCTGAAAACTCCGCAGGTCGAAGTGCTGAATCCGTTTCTGATTAAAAGATTTTATACATATTGTTTCCTGCATGTGTTTTTTTTGATGAGGTTGAAGTCAGTAACCTCAGTTTTTTTCCCAATTGCTTATTTTTTTTGTTATTCCTCTTCTGTAAGGATTTATCTCCCGGGCTTTTCTCAGATGATTTACTGCCGCTTCCCTGTCCCCTTTTTTATAACTTATGTACGCCTGTCCTATAAGCAGACTCTCCGGACTCTTTCTCCCTGTCTTCCTGCAACACTCCGATGAAAGTTTCAGATTCTTTTCCGCTTCCTCTGGTTTGTTTTCCTTCATGAATTTTACATACATAAGAAAATATCCGAGCCACATTTCGAGATTGCTCTTTTCGAACTTCATTGCGCTCTCCGTCTGTCTTCCAGCTTCTTCATATTTTCCCGATAAAAGACACGCCACGGCATAAGTGTATCTGATGTAATAATCCGTTCTGTCTTTCATAAATCTTTTCAACGTTTCAATTGCCTTGTCAAATTCTCCTTTTGATATATAAACTCTTGCCAGCTTCTCCGCAATGTACGACTTGCTCTGTCTTGCATTTGCCGGACTTGACGGGAATCTCATTGCTGCCGTAAAAAATTCCTCCGCCTTGTTTCTGTACATCTCCGCTTCGGGTTTCTGATTTTCATCACAGTCTGTCATTATCAGATATTTCTGGAAATAATACTTCCCGAAACTGTAAAGCTTGTGCGGTCCTTCGCAAACTCCGTTATATCTTGCGAGCGTAATTGTCTCAGGTGCGGGGAATTTATCCCTGAAATCAGTATTGTCCATAGCAGCGCACTTCTCCATGTATGAAATTGCCTTATCAAGATATTCAGTCTTTTCCTTTTCAATCTTTCCCTCGCCGTGTCTTTCATCGTACTTCATCGGCAGAAGATACTGCGTTATGTTCCATACATCGCCTGCAAGTTCATCGTAAGCTTTAGCTGTATTATACAAAGACTTTATGTATTCTTTCTGATATCTTTTTGTCATCTTGTCTTCAAGCAGCGGCAGTATCTGCCAGGCTTCTTCTATTTTTCCGAAACACTCTATTCCCTCAGCGATTTTTGCTGCAGCTTCTTTTATTGCCGGCTCGCCCGGTGTGTTCTTCCCGGCAAACAATATCATCTTCGGCATCACTCCTGAAAGAATAAGTCCCTTTCTGTAAAGATCAGGTATTCTCTGCGGATCTAATGTCAGAGCTTTGTCAATGTATTCAATGCACTTTTTCGCTTCTTCAATAATGTTTCCGTCCCTTCTTCCGCCGGGAAGCAATAATTCCCTTACATACTGATAATGAGAATAAGCAAGATTAGAATAATAAGCCGGGTTGTCAGGTCTCAGCACTGTGCATCTTTCCCTGAGCATAATAGTTTCTTCCCTGAATTTTTTCTGTTTCTTCAGATGTTCTTTCCTTTCTTCATCGCTTTTAAAACTGAATTTCAGATTGATGTAAGTTTCCGAAAGTTTCGCGGTTGCAAATGAAAGACTGCTGAGTAATTTATCATTGCTCCATAAATATTCCTTTTTCTTCAGCTCTTCCAAAGGCGTAAAGATATTGTAAATTCCCAGCCAGTCGTTTTTCTGCATGAGTTTCTTTATCCTGAACAAAGCAGTCTCGTCATCAATGAATTTCTCTAACTTTTCTTTACCTACACTCACACACAAAGGCAGAAAGTTTCCGTCGATTTTATCCCGCGGAATAATATTCCATAAAGCCCTCTTAATAAAAGCCGAATCATACTCCGTATTTTCATTTACAATATAGTCCAGACTGAAACTCCTGTCACTGCAGTGTTTGTTGATCAGATGAAGTTCGTAACATTTTTCGTCATTGTCATTCGCTCTTAAAAGATAGCCGATTGCCCTGTCAGTCCCTGAATTAATAATATCCGCTACAGGATTAAACTTATTGATCGCATCTTTATACTTACCGTACCAGCTCGCCTTCCCGCTTTTAAGTTCTTCTTCTTTAAAAAACCCGATAACTAAAATATTTTCTTGTGTCATGATTTTTATTTTAAATAAATTTGTAATTTGTGATTTGTAACTTGTAACTTGTAACTTGTAACTTGTAACTTGTAACTAAAAACACATCGTCGCTTCATTCTTCTCCACCCCGATCAGTTTCTTTGTAATAAACTTCTTATTCTCCGCAACATAGAATATCAGCGAGTCTTCTTTTTTCTTGATGATCTTGCTTAATTCTTCTTTCAGTTTTGCATACTGCCCCTCATTTAATTCCCCTTCAAAAGATGAGTTTTGAGTCCAGTGCAGATACTTCCTGTATGTCTTCAGGGCTTTCTGTAATCTGCCGGGTGATGCAATGTCATAAACTGCTATGTAATACATTTTCATATATTTTATTTTAAATTTTAATTAATTCCATTTTTTGAATAAAAATCTTCATATTACTAATTACTGATTATTAATTACTAATTGTTCACACAATGTATTTGAACGACTCATACTTTTTATCCTCCTTCAGATAATTTATCAGATTATAACACTCTAATCTTACTATCGTTTTATATGACACATTCCTCTTCAAAACCGGATGCAGTATCGTCGTTTTCATTCTTTCATCAAACTCTTCCACGAACTTTCTCTTTGCCTTTTCATTCATATACAGCAGACTTCCTTTTCTTTCAAAATCGCTTTCTTTTATGATGTCAAGGTTAATTACTCTGAAAATAACTTTATCGGTAATAACCGGCTTGAACACTTCGGCAATGTCATAGCTCAGCGGCAGCCGGTTGTCTCCGGGACTGTGAAGATAGCCGATTGACGGATTCAGCCCCGTCCTGTAGATTTCATTCAGACAGACTGAATACATCATCATATTCCCGAAAGATATAAGACTGTTAATCATATTATCCGGAGGATTCTTAACCCGTTTTTCAAACTCCACTTCCTGTCTGAAAATTTTTTTCCAGCATCCGTAATAAAGATTTTTAATGTTGCCTTCCGTTCCCATTAAAGATCCAACTGTTACTGCGCTTTCAATTGTATTTAACAGTTCAGTTATTCTGCTTATCTCTTCTTTAAGATCAGCACCTCTGAATGAATAATATTTCAGATTGGAGAGAGCGTTTAAAGCAGCGCCTGTAATGAAGCTCTTTGCAATGTATAATCTTTTCATTTCGTCGAAATATTTCTCCGCCTGGGCAAGGATGATGTTTCCTGAGTTAATCTCTCCTTTAGGGAAAAAACTTCCGAGATAGTTTCCGTAATAGCTGAATGTATGAAGCGGAATAAAATAAGTCGCAAGACATCCGAGAAACTGCGAAGTGAACCTAATCTCTCCGAAAGTAAATACGGATTCCACATTCTGCGCAGGCACGAATTTCTTTTTTACTGCTTTATCCTTATCCTTCTCTCCGATGAGCACCGCATCAATTTCATCCTCATCAATATCCGCTTCATGCTTCGCGTTCTTATCATCAAAAGCTTCGAGGTACAGCGTATTGTTTTTCCTTCTCAGAATTGAGTTTGAAAATAAATATAAGTTTTGTCTCATGATTAAGTTTTATAAGTATTTTAAAATAGTCTGACTTTTGTTTCTTACCTTCTCCTTCTCCCCTCTC
>JAFDZQ010000131.1:0-1107 GCA_018266895.1 Bacteroidota bacterium | reverse complement strand
CGGATGCACGGATGAAGTTCTGAAATGCTCCGGATCTTTTTCCTTTAATCTGTTTATCCTTGATGCACCGATGCTTTCTTTCATTTCATTCATTCTTTCGTAGTTTGTCTTTGATGAAAACATTTTTAAGATCACAACTAACAGTTCTATGATAAGAAATACCAGCGTAAACATCAGACAAAACATCATCATCGTTCTGTTCTTAATTATCAGATCAAACATCGCCTGTATTCTGTGAAGAAGCAATCCGTCATCCGAAGAATTTAAGAGATTTCCGGTAAATTCATTTTTATTTTTTTCAAATCTTCCTTTCAGTGTATCCAGTTTTATTTTTTCCGATTCATATTCAGAATTCTTTTCTGTATAAATTCTCATTTTCTCTTTCGCTACAATATCGACTCCCCTTCTTCCAGTTCCTCCCGTACCGTTAATTTCATCAAGATATATCTGAAGCACATCCTTTCTTGCCGAGTCTTTACTTCCCGTAATTACACTTTGTTTATTTATAATTTCAATATTTGAATCTTCCCATTTTTTCACTTCTTCAGTTACATACTTTCTTTTATTTTCCTCAAGCTGTCTGTCAATATCATTTTTAAATAATACTTCATCTACAGTCAGCGCCCCTATAAGAGCTATTAATGTTCCGAGAAGGATTCTTGTAAAAAATATTAATTTTCCGCCGTTTGACATGACTATTGCTCTTTCAATTACAAACACTGTCAATCCGGCAGTAAGAGAAGTCATAATGGCTGTTAAAGCAGATCCTTTCATAATACAGCTAACAATAAGGTACCCCTGAATTAACCAGAGCATTACAGGAAGAAAAATTATCATTCCATACATCGAAATCTTTTTCCTGCTTTCCGGAGTTTCGTTTTTTACGAGATTATAATCATCACCCGTTATCAGACAATATATTTTCAGCATATTTTTAAATTTAAGTTTTTATAATTTATTTCAGAATATTCCTTTTCCTGCAGCCAGCATTTTTTCCTGTGTGCATACATGCAGACCTTTTTCAAATCCGGATCTGTAATTATTTATCACGCTCAGTATCATTCCTGTATTATTTAAACAGTTTCCCTTCTCGTCCATCAGTTTCAG
>JAFDZQ010000130.1 GCA_018266895.1 Bacteroidota bacterium | reverse complement strand
GGTATCAGACTTAAAAAGCTGCGCTCCTCCGTAAACAGTCTGAACAGGCTGCCTCTCGGGTGATTCTCCGGGATAATGTTCTTTTATTCCGGAATTTGCTTTTGTCAGATCCGTAAAAATTTTTTCGAATAAATTGTCTTCCGGTGCTGATTTCATTTTATAGTTTCTGTTTTAAAAAAGAATGTGAATTTGTTTTTTATTGATTCAAAAAATAAAATTTTTTAATGCTGACAATTAACCCCTCATATATATCATTATCGCTGAAATATCAGAAGGTCTGACACCTGATATTCTCATTGCCTGACCGATTGAATTCGGTTTTACCTTTTCAAGTTTTTCGAGAGCCTCTGTTGATAATGATCTGATCTTACTGAATTTAAAATTTTCGGGAATTCTAATCTCTTCGTTTTTTACGAACTGGTTTATCTGATCATTTTGTCTGTCAATGTATCCTTTGTATTTTAAATCAATCTCTATCTGATTCATTACTTCATTATTTTTCTTAATTTCCATAAGCAGATTATTCTCTTTAAATACTTCTTTGTCGAGTAATTCCGGCAGTCTCACTTCGTTTCTCTTGATTATATTTGAAAGAAATTCGTTTTGTGAAATCTCATTTGAACTTTTAGAAGAAAGATATTCGTTAATTGCTTTAGGGCTTATGGTATTTGCGTTAAAATAATCTATTCCTTCTTTAATCAGTTTCATGTTTAAATTGAGATTCTCTAACATTCCTTTGTCAATAAGCCCGAGACTGTATCCGTAATGCATAAGTCTCTGATCAGCATTATCCTGTCTGAGAACAAGTCTGTATTCTGCGCTTGATGTAAACATTCTGTATGGTTCTTCAGGACATTTGTTAATCAGATCATCTATCAGCACTCCAATATATGCTTCACTCCTTTTAAGGATAAGTGGTTCTTCTTTTTTTAATTTAAGCGAAGCGTTGATGCCGGCCATTAATCCCTGAGCCGCTGCTTCTTCATAACCTGATGTTCCGTTGATCTGACCCGCAGTATAAAGTCCTGAAACGAGCTTTGTCTCAAGAGAAAGATTTATCTGATGCGTAGGGAAAAAATCATATTCGACGGCATATCCCTGTTTTAAAATATTAACTTTCTTGAGACCGGCGATTGTTCTTGCGGCTTTAAGCTGAACTTCAACGGGAAGACTTGTAGAAAATCCGTTCATATAAATCGAATCTCCTTCAAGAGTCTCCGGTTCAAGAAATATCTGATGCCGCGGTTTTTCGGAAAATCTGGAGATCTTATCTTCAATTGAAGGACAATATCTCGGACCCACGCCTTTAATTCTACCGGTAAACATCGGCGAGTCTTCAAAGCCGGTTCTCAAAATTTCATGTGTCTCTTCATTTGTATGTGTAAGATAGCAATCCACTTGCTTTTGAAAAGGGAAATTTCTTTTATCTGTTTTATAGGAAAAGGGCTGGGGATCTGCATCACCTGTCTGAATTTCCATTACCACAAAATCAATAGATTCAAAATGTAATCTCGGAGGAGTTCCTGTTTTCAATCTTCCTGTTTCAAATCCCAGTTTCATCATACATTCGGATAAACCCGTTGCAGACTTTTCCCCTATCCTCCCACCTTCGACCTGAGATTTTCCGGTATGCATAACAGCGTTTAAAAATGTTCCTGAAGTTATGATCACTGCTTTACAGCCAATTTCAAGTCCTGACTCAGTTTCTATACCCTGAATTTCATACTTGTAAATTCCGTCTTTGTTTTTATTATCGGATACTATAAGATTTTTTACTAAATTCTGAATAACTTCAATTCCTCTGCATTCAAGTATAAATTCCGCCGCAACTGCAGAATACAGATTTTTATCCGATTGACATCTTGGAGACCAAACAGCAGGACCTTTGGAAGTATTAAGCATTTTAAATTGAATACCTGTTTTATCAGCTATTTGACCCATAACTCCTCCTAACGCATCTATCTCTCTGACAAGGTGACCCTTTGCCGTTCCTCCAATTGCAGGATTACAACTCATTCGTCCGATTGCGTTTTTATCCATTGTAATTAATCCGACAGAACAACCTCTCTTTTCAGCTGCAATTGATGCCTCGACTCCGGCATGACCAGCCCCGATAACGATTATGTCAAAATATTTTTTCATAGAATTTTTTAAATTTAAACTTTTATAATCTCTTTTTCTATGCAAATTTAATTTTATATTTAGATAGATTAGAAACACTGTTGAGCTTAAATATATGTTATTACAGTATTTAAGGATTGTTTCTCAAGAAACATTGTGTTAAATGTATTTTTAAAATTAATTGCAATTTAAACAAATTACTGACAAACAGTTTTTAAAAATAATTTTTAGTATAATTACCTGAGTTAATAACGAGACATTTTATTGCTTAGAGACCTCGAAAAACTACTCTCCTCGGATTGTCATTTCCGCGCACCTTGGAGACTGGCTCAAAAATTATATAACAACACTGAGACGTGGAGGCACAGAGGGAAAACGGTCACAAATACTAAGTTCTCTGTGGCAATGAGACTTTATTTTAAAGAATTTTGATAGTTTTAAGACGAGCTCCTTGCCTGCTTTCAGCGAGGTAAACAGCGAGGCAGGAGTACTCCTATCAGTGGGTGCTCACTGAGTCATCCAATATTAAGATAGTTTTCAATGATTGGATCCCGTCTAAAATCACACCTGCCCGAAATAGCTTAATAATGATATACAGGCGGACGGCGATGACAGTAAGAGTTTTTCAGAGGTCTCAATATGATTAAATCTCTTGATTTGACAATTGGATTGAAAAATTTGTGAATACTGAATTTCATTCTATCTAACATGAACTATAAAATGAAAAAAGATTTAAAAGCAAAATGTTTAAATAGACATAGGGAAAACAACACAGTTGTTTTTAACTTCTACCTTGGAAGATATCTAAAAATCCAGTTTACCACCAGCTTACCAAGACAGATAGGAAAAATTTTAAAGTAGCAATCTTTAAGCCTTTGCTCGCCACCGGTTCCACGATTCAGACATGCTCCTATTAAGAGTTAACTTCTATCTGATCAATCATATTCTAAATCAATTACTTTTGATTGGATTCCTGCTTCAAACATACCATTTCGAGATAGACAAAATTCCTGAAAAATACAATCATAGGCAGAGGAGAAGACGATAAGATTTTGAAAAGTTATTGCATGGAAACTTATGAAAAACATTCATGTCATTCCAGAGTACTTTTATCGGAGGACACCCATTTGGTCAACCATTATTTGTTAGATCTCAATGATCGGATTACTGAAAAAAGTATCCCTGCCCGGAATACTCTAAACTCCTGAATATTTTAGATACAAGTGGACGGGAATATAAGTAATATTTTTAAAAATCACTTGAGTTAAACTTAAATCTATAATTAAAAAATAAACTATTGTTATTACAGCACTATAATATTCTAATAATCCTAGGATTAGCTTTATGTACTGTTTTTCATCCTGAATCATTTTAAAAACAGATGTTAAAGAAATTTATATAGAAGTTTAAATCTTTCACTAAATTCATATCAACTAATATAAATATTAATTCAATCAGGAGATATGGCTGTTAAAATTTCCAGATAAAGGGATTTGAAGTGGTCAGTAAATCTCACTTTATCCAAGCGCAGGTAAATAAAATTAATTCCTATTGTCTATAACCCTTTAGTCCGTTTGTTAGAAAAAAATTTCAACTGCTTTAACATTCTTAAATATTGTTTTGACTTATTTCAATGATTTGAATCTTCAGAAAAATAATTAATGATAGAAATATTTTTATATTTATTACTAATACTAAATTGTTTTATTTTAAGTAAAATACAAAATCGTGAAATCCAAACTCATACTTCTTCTCGCTGTATTAATATTTGCAGGTCTGACAATATTATTATCAATGTTTATTGAGAAAAATAAATCAACTCCCAAAGAAAAATCACATAATAAAAAAACATCCCAAAACACAGAATCAGATTCCGGGATAGAGTTCACAGCTTCAGGTGCTATGGAATCCATGCAGTGGCTGTCACAGATTAGAGCTTATCCTGATCCTGATATTCCATCAGATAAATTTTTTAAGGCATTCGAATATTCAAAGGATAATCTTCAGGCATTAAATCTTGCAGATAATACAGGTATGTGGGAATCTATTGGTCCTAATAATATCGGCGGAAGAAGCCTGTGCGTTGCAGTGCATCCTGTTGACACAGGTACTGTATTCATTGGCGCTGCGTCCGGCGGCTTGTGGAAGTCTGTAACCGGCGGTATTGGAGCAAATGCCTGGACAAGAATAAATACAGGTTATCCTGATCTTGCTGTCAGTCATATTGCAATAGATTCTGTTAATCCGCTTGTTATGTTTATCGGAACAGGAGAAAATTACGGATATCAATACTCTCTTAATGGTCTTAATGTCAGAGTAACAAGAGGAATGTACGGCATTGGCATTTTAAAAACTACTGACGGCGGAAATACATGGACAAAATCTCTGGACTGGAGTTATAATAATAAAAGAGGCGTCTGGAAAGTAATTATAAATCCTAAGAATTCATCCATTCTTTATGCCGCTACAAGCGAAGGTGTTTATAAAACTGTTAATTCAGGAAATAACTGGTATCAGGTTTTGAATTATAAAATGGTGATGGACATGGAAATAAATCCCGTTGATACTAACATACTTTACTGTTCTGTCGGTAATTTAACTAACACTGTCCCTCAAACCGATAAGGGTATTTTTAAAACAACAAACGGCGGAATCAACTGGGTAAAATTATCAGGCGGTTTGCCTTCAAACTGGACAGGGAAAGCTACTATCGAAATTTATAAAGGCAATCCTGATTTGATTTATGCAAGTATTCCTAATGAATTCTCTTATGTTGGTTATTTTAAAAGTTCTAATGCAGGAGCAAACTGGTCAAGCGTAAATACTTCTGTTCCAATTGGAAATCAGGGCTGGTATAATAACGGGCATATCATAAAATCTAATGATCCGAATTCAATTCTGGTAGGAACAATTAATGTTGAAAAGTCTGTAAACGGAGGTACGTCTTTCGTTACAAAATCAGACTGGAGCGCGTGGAATGAAGGAGCTACTCCTCCGGGTGAACCGGAAGGTCCCGATAATTTTGTTCATGCCGATGTTCATTACTTTGCTTCAAATCCAAAAGATCCGAATAAAATCTATATTGCCGCAGACGGCGGACTGTACAGATCGAATAATTTCGGAGAGACATTCTATTCATGCAACGGCGGTTATGTAACTTCACAGTTCTATGCTGCATTCGCAAATTCATATCAGGACTCTTTGTTCGCAATAGGCGGTCTTCAGGATAACAGATCCGCATTGTATCAGGGAACCAATGCCTGGTTCAAAACTTTTTACGGTGACGGAATGAGCTGCGCAGTGAATTCTCAAGACGATAACGTTTGCTATACTGAATACACTTACGGAGCAATCAACAAGTCGGTGAACGGGGGAATTGACTGGTTTGGTGTTTCACCTCCGGGATCCGGAAGCGAATCAAATTTCTGTTTCGTAACTCCCTTTATATGCTGTAAAAGCAATCCGATGATAATGTTTACAGGCGGAAAGTCAATTTACAAATCCGTAATGGGAGGAGGGAACTGGCTCGGACCATACGGTACCGCTGAATTCGGAGGAACTAAAATTTTATCACTGGCTTCTTCGGAAACAGGCACCGATACTCTGTACTGCGGTGCAATAAACGGAAGGATCTTCAGAAGCATAAATTCCGGTCTCAACTGGTCTAATGTCACTGACAGCAGTGTCACGCCAAACGCTTATGCTACTGATATTTCTGTGAATCCAAATAATTCAGCGGAAGTTATTGTTACTTTCGGTGGATTCGGAACAGGACATGTTTTCAGATCTACTAATGCAGGAATTAACTGGACAAACATTTCCGGAAATCTGCCTGATGTTCCTGGACAATGCGTTGTTATGGATCCGCTTTACAATCAGAATATTTATTCCGGTAATGATCTCGGCGTTTATGTAACAACTAA
>JAFDZQ010000012.1:13875-25335 GCA_018266895.1 Bacteroidota bacterium | reverse complement strand
TATCCGATTGAGCTACGGGCACATTGAATATCATTTAATTTAATCAATTTCGGTAAATCATTCAATCATAAATCGAATCCAAAGAGCATGCCGAAATAAAAATTCCACTCTTTTCCGTAAGAAACTTCCTTATTCTGATAAACTTTTGTGAATTTATCAAAACCGTAAGCAGCATCTATAAATATGCTGGTAGGAAAAACATAAAATGAAAATGCCTGAAGTCTCAGCTGAGCGCCAATGTCTTTTTTGAACTGATTAAGTTTAGTATCATTTCCTTCCCATGCATTTCCGATATCCCCGTAAAGTGATAAATAGAGTTTGTCAAGATAAAGAGGAGATATTCTTGTATCAATTTTAGAAATAAGAGGGAATTTATATGAAAGATTTGCTACTGCCATTCTTCCGCCTCCGAGAGAATAAAAAGGATAACCTTTCATTCCGGGAAGTCCTGTTGCATAGAAATTATAAAAATCTTCAACCTGGGGACCGAAAATAGTTGCCCCGGTTAATTTTAAAGTAAGAGAATGTTTATTGTTAAAAAGCCCTAATCCTTCTGACCACATTGCATAAAGTTTATGCAGATGCCTGTTTTCAAAATTAGTAGACACAGTACCGTCATCATTTACGGAAAGTGTAGGATTTATATCGCTCAATTCATAATCATACTTGATCTCTATATTCCGGCCAATGGGATTAATGTCTGAATTTCTGCTTGGAAATGTGTAATCATACTTGTATTGCAGCGATAAATCATGCGCCTTGAAATAATTTTCCCTGGATGATCTTACGGAAATGCCTGTAGGAAGCGCAAATGCGCCGACGTCGTATGCATAATTTGAATAAGAATATCCGAGTTTCATCTGATGATTGAAATTTATTATGTTAAACGCCATTCCGAAATCAAATGACAGAAGATCATATGTGATCCCGACATTAATAGTATCAATTCCGGCAATCAGATCACCGTCGGATTTTCTTGTGACATTATAACCTTCTAAAGTGAGTTTCGGGTTGAACTTAAGTTTCTTTGTAAAAAAATCCTTGAAGAACGGAAAACCGTTGTCATAAGCAAACTGCAGGAAAAGATCCCTCTCACCTTTTATGTTTACGGAAGCACCTCCGAAAATCGAAAATCTGTTCAGCACTTCATTTGAGAAAAAATAAACTCCCGGCTTAATAGATTCAAAAAAGCTGAACTTATCCTTTCTTTTATAAGTATCAAATCTTAAAACCGGTACGAATGATAATGAGGTAAATTTGCTCTTATAGGGTTTTGTTTCATATTTCGGAATTTCCTTGTCATTAAAGTTTTTTAATTTGATCCAGTCATATTCGTTTCCCGATGGTACTGAATCAATTGATGCATATTTATATATGAGTGCATCTGGTTTTATGTATGAGCCAACTATTTCAGGATCTTTTTCCGTGTAATTTTTCAGCATGGCAATTTTATAACCCCCTGAAGTATATGTAGAGTATGTCAGATTACCGTTAGTATCTGTATTAGGCATAAATGCTCCTCCGGTAACGTTTGTAAGCTGCTTTATAACTTTATCTGCGGTATCACGTGAATAAATGTTGAATATCCCGGTTTTATTTGAAGCAAAATATAATTTAGATCCGTCCCTGGAAAAAACAGGATTTCTGTAATCGACATTCTTTTCTTCAAGTACAATATTCATTTTCCCGGTTTCTATATCTATTTCCGCCAGTTTCCTGGAATCTTCGAATGAATAATCAAAAATAATTTTTTTGCCGTCCGGTTCAAATTTCGGATTGTAAACCTGTTCACCGTTATTGAAAGCTGTCAGGGGATCGTTGTTTGTCCCGTCAGCATCCGCTATCTGAAGATTAAGCGTACCGTCCCTGTTTACAACAAAACAAATAAGCTTTCCGTCAGGCGAATAAGAAGGTGAGTAAGCCCGCAGATTTGTTGTTAATCTTTTTTCTTCTTTTGATTTTAAGTCATATTCGTATATGTCAAAGATTGTCGAATGGTGAATAGTCTGAGGGGAATTCCTTTTTGCAAAAATTATTTTTTTACCGTCAGGAGACCATGAGTAATTTGTTGAAACCGGAAAGGAAATATTCTCGCTTTTTTTCTTTTCAATATCATAAATAAATAAACCGGTAGAGCCGTAGTCAAAATCCTGATTTGACAAATAAGTTATTTTTTTGCCGTCAGGAGAGAACTGGGGATTGTAATTTGCAAATCCCGTTTTCTCAATGATCTCGCCTTCGATTAAATCCTTTCTTACGTTTCTTAATCTGTTGTCATAATCAGTTTTCAAAAATGAAACCCATTCATTATAGAGATCCTTTCCGTCAATTCCGATTGCATCTTTAACTGCTTTATCCATACTGAAATTTGTAAGTACTCCGAGTTTTTCTGAAATAAGTCTCAGTTTATCCTCACCGTATTTCTGGGCTATGTATCTTGTGAGCGCAAAACCCAGATTATAAATTGATTCTGCTTTCAGACTTGTTATGGAAGAAAACTGACCCATTTCACCCCATGTAAGCATATTGCCTTCTGTAATGTAACTTCGCAGTATCATATCTCTGTGCGAGTCCCATTGTTCATAGGATAACTGCTGGCGCTGATACTGGGAAGTCCCTTCTGCAAACCATGCCGGAACTCCGACACCCGATAAAGGATATGACACGATTGCATTAGGATATCCGTAAAGCACGTCCGGTCTTATTTCATTTTCATAACCAAGCCACTGAAGATAAACTGCCGGCATTTTTCTGGAATATTTCATTGCGGACTGTATCTGAACGGCATGAGTGTATTCATGAGTTATTACATTTCTAAGCCAGTTATGAGTGCCTCTTAAATCATAATCCAGCGCTGTTGCAAAAATTTCTATACGGTTACCGTAATAATCTGTAGCTCCGTTTGCAATATCCGAAACATCATTAATGATAAAACTTACTTTTTCATCAGGCTCATATTTATAAAGAGAAGTTATAGGACCATAAATTTCTTCCGCAATTTTAGCTACAGTATTTGCAGTTCTTTCGGTTCCGCTGTGATAATGTATAAAGAAATGTTTTGTTTCAATTGTAAACCAGTCAAGTTCCGGATGAGAATCAAATTGAGAAAATAACCTGCCGGCAGGCATAAAGTTCAGTAAAATAACGAAAATAGTAAATAAAATGCTTTTTATGTTAAACATTGAATATTAATTTGTTAATAATTATAATTGAATAAAAAATAAAAGGTAATTGTACAAACTGAAGTTTAAAAAAGGTAAGAAGTTATCAAATAGTTTTATGGAGTTTTTATTATTAATTTAAAATCTGCTTATCGAAAATTACTACACTTTAGAAATCTAATATTTATGAATTGAAATTCAATTCAACAAAGAAACATTCCAGTAAATTTAATTCATTATTCTTAATAATAATAATTCTATTTATTATTAGCAATGTTTCTTTTTCTCAAGGCAGAAGAGACAGGATAAGCGGTAACATAAATTATACAAGGATTAACCTTTCTGACACAACTACAAGAACTTCACAGGATTCATTAATTACATTTGATACGACAAGTGTACTCCCTGTTGATTCTACCGCAAGAGTAAAATATTTCAAATATAATCCGGAATATTCTTATTATACAAAGCTGAAAGGAAAAAAATCACCTTTTCTGCTTAAGAATTCGGATCAGATTAAAAGAGAAATACTCTTTGATTCTACAGGGAATGTAGTTGTAAACGAGAAGTTTGATAATGAAGATATTAAAGTGCCTCTTGTTATTCCCCTTGATAAATATTTAGCGGTTATTTCAGAGCTTAATCTGAAAAATTCATTCAGTGATATTGTTTCGGAACGATTTAAAGGAAATACAAAAGATGACCTGAGTAAATTATTTGAGAAATTCACAGATATAACAATCCCTCTTCCATTCAAATCAGAAAGCATATTCGGTCCACCTACGTTTAACTTAAAACTGAACGGAGCCGTGGATATTACGGCATCATTTCAGAATTCTTCAAGTGACGTAACAAACACATTCGGAACCAGTAATTCCAACAGCGCTATTAATTTTAAGCAGGAAGTGCAGCTAACTGCAAAGGGAAAAGTCGGGGATAAATTAAATATTGATGCTGATTACAACACACAGAGATTATTTGATTTCGAAAACCAGCTTAAAATAAAATACGAAGGATATGCTGATGAAGTGATAAAGAAAATAGAAGGAGGAAATGTTTCTCTTGATACAAGGTCCGGTCTGATAGGGTCTTCGCAGGCGCTGTTCGGAGTAAAAGGTGATTTCCAGCTTGGCGCTTTGTCTTTGTCTGCAGTTGTTTCACAGAAGAAAAGTAAAACAGAAGTAAAAGATTACAGCGGCGGTTCGCAGGAGCAGACATTCGATATTAAAGTCTGGGATTATTCAGATAATCATTATTTTCTGGATACAGTTTACAAAAGGAGTTTCCTTGATTTTTACAATAACATCTCCATTACACAGAGAACGGATTCTCTTGCC
Organism: Bacteroidota bacterium; assembly: GCA_018266895.1. Lineage (GTDB taxonomy): Bacteria > Bacteroidota > Ignavibacteria > Tepidaquicellales > Tepidaquicellaceae > JAEUSI01. Next base: position 20,837 of record JAFDZQ010000012.1, on the reverse strand, counting down.
GTAAACGATCAGACCTGCGAAGTATGGGTACAGACTGACGTTTCAACAACAGGTTACAGGAAAGCAGGGCTGCATGTTGATCTTCCGGCTCTGCCCTCTTCAGGCAAATATCCTGATTCTCTGAAATCTGTCCCTACCATACAGCAGGGTATAAGGACCTACGGAATAGTAAGAAAGCTGAGTCAGAGCGAGTATTCAGTAAACAAGTTTGCAGGATACATTTCTCTTAAGATAAATATACCGGAAAACTTTTTTGTAGGAGTTGCATACAAAAGAATTGTAACAGGAGAGCAGTTCGGGACTATCAGCACGGATTCCGGAGCAAGCTCACAGGATACTCTGGTCCTAAAGATGGTGAAAGTTCAGAATCTGCTTCCGAGTAATACTGAGGCATGGAATCTCAAGCTAAAAAATATATACCGGCTTCCCGTATCGAGGATTGTGAAAGAAGGTTTCGAATTTGATGTGAAATTTTCAGGAAGTGATAACATTTCTTCGCCTACGCTTCCGAATATAAGTACTCCGCTTATTCAGATACTTGGATTAGATAAATACACAAACGGAAGACAGGTTCCTCCTGATAATAAATTTGATTACATCCCCGGAATTACAATAGATCCTGAAGGGGGATTTATAATATTCCCTTCATTGCAGCCATTTTATGATAATCTCAGGGATTTCAATGTGACTCCGAGGATTGATTCAAGTTTCTGGTATCCGCAGATTTATACGAATCTGAAAACAAATGCCAGGGAATTGCCGAATGCAAATAATTTCTCGCTTACAGGCAAAGCAAGAGGAGAAGCCGGGATAAGTAACACTATCAATCTCGGATTTAATATCGTTCAGGGAAGTGTAAAAATACAGGTCGGACAAATCGAACTTAGTCCTAATACGGATTACAGTGTTGATTATACGACAGGAACAGTGGTTATCAAAAATGCTGCAGCCCTGCTTTCAAAAGATCTTAAAATTTCATACGAGACAAATGACCTTTTTACGCTTGCATCGAAAACGTTTCTTGGGCTGAGAGGGGAATACAAAATTTCCGATAAAAGCTCTGTTGGTTTTACCTTTGTTAATCTGAAGCAGGAAACTCTCAATGATAAAGTAAGAATAGGCGAAGAACCTACAAATAATTCAATGTTCGGTGTGGATTTTTCTACTGAAATTCCGTCCAAATTCCTGACAAATATGGTTAATCTTCTTCCCGGATTTAATACGAAAGAACCGTCGTCTATTACATTAAGAGGTGAACTTGCGGCAATCAGCCCGGATCCTAATACTCTGAAAAGCAAGATTCCGGGTGACAACAATGAAGCTATTGCATATATTGATGATATGGAAGGTGCAAAGAAAATTATTTCACTCGGCGGAACATATAATTCCTGGACAATCGCTTCAGTGCCTCTGGATAATTCAATTCTAAACTGTGATACATGCAGAATTCTGAAAAATTCAAAAAGAGGCAAACTTAAATGGTATAATATTGCTAACAGCGAATTACTCACCAATATTTATCCTTTAAAAGACGTTCAGACTACACAGAATACAATTACCCCTTTGTACATTACCTATAATCCGACTACCAGAGGTACTTATAATTATAACGGAAGATTTGATACAATTCCGGATAAATCCACCACCTGGAACGGAATAATGAAATATCTGAATACAACAAGTAATGATCTTGTCAATGAGAATATCAATTTCATTGAATTCAATATGAAAGTTGATAAATCCGATTCCACAGGTTCAGGAAAATTAGTTATTGACCTTGGAACAATCTCTCAGGACGCAATTCCAAATAACGTAATTGATACTGAAGATTCGCTTAAAAACGGAGAACTTCAAAGTGGTGATGACATAGGACTTGATTTTCTGAATGACGCACAGGAACAGGCTCTTTACAGACAGCTTAATAATGTTACAGATGCTCCTGATGATCCTGCTCTGGATAATTTTAAAATAACTACTGTAGATCCTAATTATGATTTTGTAAACGGGACTCAGAATAATTCACAGTCAGATGTCGGCAGAAGACCTGATACTGAGGATCTTAATAAATCAAATGTCGCCAGGAACGGTGATGATTATTTTCAGTTTGAAGTAAGTCTCGATCCCCATGACAATCCGTACATTGTAGGAGAAGGAAAAGAAGGCTGGAGACAGTATAAAATCCCTTTGTCAGAGTTCAAGAAAAAATACGGCAGCGCAGTATTTACGAATATACAGTTTGCAAGATTATGGATCACAGGTGTTACCGATACTGTCAGATTAAGTATGTATGAAATTAATCTTACCGGAAATCAGTGGGTAAAGCAGAACAAGACTGACACAACCTACAATATTACTACAGTAAGCATAGAAGAAAATCCTCAGATCTATCAAAGCCCTGTTCCAGGAGATGCTCTCAGACAGGTGGTCAGAGGACAGAACAATGTGAATACACTTTCCAACGAACAATCTCTGTCTCTTGTGGTAAGTAATTTAAGGAATGGTGTCAGAAAAATTGCAAGAAAGGATTTCAGCTCGGCTCCGCTGGATTTGTTTAATTACAGAGCCATGAAATTATTTGTAAACGGTGACCCTTCATTTAACTTTACAAGCGAAACGATTTATGATGCGGCAATGGTCATAAGATTCGGGAATGATTCAAATAATTATTATGAATACAGAGCTCCTATTCATCCCGACACAAGACCGGGTCAGCCATGGGATTCTCTTAACCGGGTTACAATTAATTTCGGAGATCTGACAAAAATAAAAATATCAAGGGACAGTTCTAATGTCCCCGTGCAGATTGCTGTTCCAAACGGTCCGCCCGGCGCTGAATATAAAGTTTTCGGTAATCCGGATTTAAAATCGGTAAGGGAAATTATTCTGGGAGTAGAAAAAAACAGGAGCGGATTTAATTCTTCGGTTTCCGGAAGCGTATGGTTCAATGAATTAAGACTTGTAAATGTTATTGATGATAACGGAATAGCATTTAATGTAAGCGCGAATGTAAAACTTGCTGATCTTATAGACTTCAGTTTCGCCTTGTCAAAAACTGATCCGTTTTTCCATTCTCTTGACAGCAGGGTTGGTTCGAGAAATACAGGACTGTCCTGGGACTTCAGCACTACTTTGAATTTGCACAAAATCTTCAATAACTTCTTTTCTTCAGTGTTATCGGAAGAGTGGGGAAATTTTCTTAATCTCCCGATCACATTCAGGCATTCAGAAAGCATGATTAATCCGAAGTATTTTCCCGGTACTGATATAGAACTTACTAAAGCTGCTGAAGAAAGATATTCAAAAATACTTGCAGCTACAGGTAGTCCGCAGCTTGCTCAGGTTGCCAGGGATAATCTGCTGATCGAAGCACAGACTCTTTCAGTAAGAAATAATATTTCAATCAGCAATATGAGTTTTACTTTTCCGGGGAATAATTATATAGTTAAGAATTTCATAAACAGACTTAACTTTAATTTCAATTCAGATTTCGGAAATTCAAGAGATCTTACTTATGAAAGCAAGGACGATTTCAGATACAACGGAGGTGTAAGCATCGGGACTGATTTCGGTTTAAGCGAAAGATTAAACCTGAATATCGGAAAACTTATTCCTCTTGGTGAAAAATATAAATCGGCAAAACTTTATTTCTTTTTCCCGTTTATACCGCTTGCTCCGTTATTCTCCACAAATTTCAGTGCATCTACTGATTTTAACAGGTCAAGAGCCGATTCAAAACAAAGAAAGTTCTTGGTAAATGATCTGACTTCAAGAGAATTCAAAGCCAACAGGGGATTTAAATTCGACTGGAAATTTATTGAAAACTGGATTGTCGATTTAAAGGGAAGTTATGACTTTCGCGCAGGAAGTGATCTGACTCCGCTTGAAACTACAAACGACAGTCTGAAGATCCAGAGACCAAACAGCGATATTTTCGGAGATATATTTTTTAATGACGGACTTGTGAATTTTGGCAGAGATCTCGATTATGTTCAGACAGTTACCATAAACCCTGCAATAAACCTTCCGTTTCTTGACAGGTTTTTAACTGTAAACGGAAATTACAATGTAAGGTACGGATGGGTAAATCCTAATCAGGTGATAAATGTCGGATATAATGTAGGTTATACCAACTCATTTTCGGCAACAGGTAGTTTGAAATTAAAGGAATTGTTTTCGATTTTTGGCGGGAAAGAGGAAAACAAATTAAGAGCAAACGGAGTCTCTGATGACACTCTGAAAAATAAGGACGCAAAGCAGAGCATAACTGACATACTTAATGTCTTTAAAACATTCCTTCCGGGTGATATAAATGTATCCTTTTCACAGAATAATACTGTTGCGAACGGAGGAGTATCAGGACTTCCCGGTTTCGGAAATTTCTGGTTTTATCCTTCTACAAAAGAACACCTCGGTCCGTCAAGATTATATCAGCTTGGTTTGAGCCTGTATCCCGGTACAAGAGCTCCGAATCTAACACAGATTTCGGATAATTATATTTCAGGAAATGAATTGTCTTTTCAGACTTCTATCAATCCCCTCATTCCGGAAAATATTAACATGACATTAAATTTCAAAACCAGCTGGGGTTTTTCAAGTAATCTGTTTTATAATTCAAATTCACTTGGAGAGATTGGCAATCCTACAACTAAGACAAGTTCAATTTTCACCGGAAATACTATTCTCTTTGCCGGCGATGTGGAAAAATTTTCTTATGAGTTTAATCCTGATAATCCGGCACAGAATCGGAGGAGCATGACAAGCGCTTTTAAGAGTCAGATAGGATCAATACCATTTCCTAACTGGTCACTTACGATTTCCGGGATTGAAAAATTTCCTTTCTTCTCGCAGTTTGCAAATTCCGTGACTTTGGACAACAGCTTTGTTTCCGAATATAAAGAAAGCAGATTAATAGATATTAACAGTTATGATATTCCTAATTCACAGTCTGTTATTCAGGCATTCAGCCCGCTAGTAGGTTTGAATTTTAATTTTAAGGAAGTTTTTGGCGGGAATCTGACTTCCACTTTCAGATTAAACACCGGAACTACAAATACTCTTAATCCTATAGGAGCCTCTATTCAGACTATTAAGACAAATGAGTGGAGTATAATTGCGAATTTTTCTAAATCGGGCTTTAATCTGCCACTTTTCGGGTTATCACTTCAAAATGATATTTCATTTGCGCTAACATATTCAAAGACAACAAATAATCCTGTGAATTATGAATTCGGAACGGGGCAGAGAGTACCTGTTTTTGGAAACGGTTCTACAGTTACCAATATAAATCCTTCTGTGCAGTATTCATTGAGTTCAAAAGTATCAATGCAGTTCTTTTATAAGTACATAAAAACCGAACCAACCGGTCAGACTCTGACGACGGTTCCCAGAACTACAAACGAAGGCGGATTAAACATCAGAATTACAATTCAGTGATTATTTCGAAACATCAATCTTTATTTCACCGCTTATAATTTTATTCCTTATATTGTCAACTTTGTTTTTTACATCCTCTGAAATGAGATTTTTGTTGTTCTCGTCATATACAAAGCTTACTCCGTTTTCTTTCAGTCCGAATGTTTTTTCTCCGCCCGTGAATTTATTATTCCTGAAATCACTGATAATCATATATACCGATTCATTTACCTGTTTTACCATGCTGGATAAAATAAATCCCGGAGCTTCCTTGTACTGATCCATATCAACTCCGATTGCAAGTTTGTTCTTTTCCCTTGCCGCTTCAAACAGACCGAGACCGGAAAGTCCTGAAGCGTGGTATATTATATCAGCTCCGTTAGAATACTGGCTGACAGCAATTTCCTTTGCTTTTCCGGGGTTTTTAAATCCGTCCGGTGAAACGCTTACATATCCGGAAAGTATCTGACATTCGGGATTTGCATATTTAACACCCTGTTTGAAACCGGATTCAAATTTTCTTATTAATGCAGATTCCATTCCCCCGATGAATCCGACTTTATTGACTTTTGTAATATAAGCCGCAAGTGCGCCTACAAGAAAAGAACCTTCGTCTTCCTTAAATTCAACAGCTGCAACATTTTCCGGAATCTTCTTACCCGGTGTAACGGAATAATCAATGCAGGCGAATTTCTTATCGGGAAATTCTGTCGCAATATTGTTAATATCATCCGTAAAAATAAATCCGACTCCGAATACAAGTCCTATATCTTTTTTACTTGCAAGCTTTCTCAATGCAGATTCGCGGTCTGATCCGTCTCCCGGATCTATAACTTCAAAATCTATTCCGAGTTTCTCTTTAGCCGTCTCAAGCCCTTTATAAGCAGCATCATTGAATGATTTATCCCCCCTGCCGCCGATATCGAATACGAGACCAACTTTTGTTCCTGCTTTGGTTTCATTTTTAGGAACAGGGGAATTATCATTTTTATTGCAGGAATTCACAAACAGAATAAACACAATAAGTGGAAATACAAATAATTTCATAGGATTTAAAATGGAATTTAATGTTGGAATGAAAAAACTTTAATTAATTATTTATCAGATTCTGAATTTATAACATGGTGTAGCCGGCAACGGGCTTCATAATGATTCTTAGCTCCGACAAGTATCTTTTCATCGCTGTTCGTAATCCTCTGAGTCCTGTTTGCAGGCGCACCGCAGATAACGCATACTGCCAGAGTTTTTGATATATATTCTGCCACAGCAAGAAGCTGAGGCATTGGTTCGAATGGCAGTGATCTGTAATCCTGATCCAGCCCTGCAACAATTACGCGCTTTCCCGAATCAGCCATTTGCTGACAAATGTCAACGAGATTGTTTTCAAAGAACTGGGCTTCATCAATACCTATTACTTCCACGTCAAAACTTCTTTCAAGAATTTCATCAGCGTCATTTACAACTTCCGAAGGATATGACTGTTCGTTATGGGAAACAATCTCAAATTCACTGTACCTGTTGTCAATTTTAGGTTTGAAAACTTTTACTCT
>JAFDZQ010000012.1:0-13781 GCA_018266895.1 Bacteroidota bacterium | reverse complement strand
CCGGTTTTTTTGAATGTTCTTATCTGGAGATTTTCGTTCATTTTCAATTTTATTATTACTTTAGGGAATTTTTATCAAATGCTCCCGGCAATAGCTCGTACAGCTTTTTTACAATTACCTCGCTTTTTGATTTGACAATAAAAACGTCAAGATTTTTACCGAATTCATACATAAATTGTCTGCATGCGCCGCACGGAAAAGTGAACATATCCTTGCTGGAAGCAATTGCAATGGCTTTGAATTTTTTTTCTCCTTCGGAAACTGCTTTTGAAAAAGCAACCCTTTCTGCGCAAATGCTCAGAGAATAAGATGCACATTCTATGTTTGTACCTGTATAAATTTTATTTTCCGCAGTAAGAAGAGCCGCACCGACAGAGAATTTTGAATATGGTGAATAAGAGAATTTTCTTGCCTTCAGTGAAAATTCTATAAGCTGGTCTGTATAATTTGTATGCAATATAATTTAAATCTTATTATTGATAATATATTCATTTCTAAGTATATTATCAAATAATTTCATTTTTCAGATTAAAGTTAATGAAGCGAAGAGCGATCTTCAGAGTATTTGACAAGTATGTTGGAATTCCGGTGATAATCTTGCTGGCTATATTCACAAAGAGGAAAAAAAGACTTCCGATTGAGAATATTAAAAAAATATTGCTCATCAAGCTGGCAGCAATTGGTGACTCAATCCTTCTGATACCTACTTTAAGAACTTTAAAAAAATCATTTCCCGACGCTGAGATAACCTTTATATGCTCGCAGATCAATTATTCAGTGATCAGGAAAATTCCGTATGTAAATAAAATCATAGATTGTAATGTCCATTCTTTTCTGAATAATCCGTTTCTATTCATAAAATTTATCCGTGATCTGAGAAAAGAAAAGTATGAACTTTTAATAGATGTAGGGCAGTGGGAAAGAATAAATGCAATTATTTCCATGCTTGCGAAAGCCGATTACACTATTGGTTTCAAAACGGAAAAACAGTTCAAGCACTTCGGTTACGACAGCGTTGTTCCTCATCTCAGAAATAAACATGAACTGGAAAATTTCCTTGACCTTCTTATTCCTGTAGGAATAAATATATCTGAAGAGGACAAAAAATTAGAATATTTTTTATCAAAAGAAGATTATAAATTTGCAAGTACCTTTTGGATTGAAAACGGACTGGAAGGAAGAACAGTTGTTTGTCTTCATCCCGGCTGCGGAGAAAACGGGAAGCCCAGAGAGTGGGCTGTTAAAAATTATATTGACCTCGGTAACCGTCTTGTAGATTATGATGATAATATTACAATATTGATTACCGGCGCTTCCCATGAAGCTGAGAGGTGCCGCGAGATTGCAACTAACATAAGCAAAAATGTAATTAACACTGCAGGACATCATAAATTGGACAATGTGGTAGCATTAGTTCAGAAGGCAAAGCTGATTGTCTGCAGCAATACAGGAATGCTTCATATCGCATCCTGTGTCGGGACTAAAACGATGGGTCTGCACGGTCCAACGAATCCTTTGAAATGGGGTTCATACAATAAAAAATCCGTTTTGATACAAAGCGATAAATTTTGCAGTCCATGTTTGTACTTAGGTCATGATTACGGCTGCCAGGTGCCACAATGCATGGCTCACATATCAGTTGATGATGTATTCATTTACATCAGAAAAGCTTTAAAACCTGAGCTGTTTTTAAATAACTGAAATTATTTAACTTAAATTAAAAATTGATCATGAAAAAAGAAATTTTCCCTGCTTTTGATACAATAGAATCTTACGGGCATGAACAGGTAGTTTATTGTTCCAATAAGGAATTAGGTTTAAAAGCGATAATCGGAATTCACAATACTACTCTTGGACCTGCTCTGGGAGGGACAAGGATGTGGAATTATGCAAACGATGAAGAGGCATTGATTGATGTACTGAGATTATCAAGAGGAATGACTTATAAAGCTGCTGTAGCAGGTTTAAATCTGGGCGGCGGAAAAGCTGTGATAATAGGAGATTCAAGGACTCAGAAAACTGAAGGATTATTCAGGGCTTTCGGAAGATTTGTTGAAGGACTTTCCGGAAGATATATTACTGCTGAGGATGTCGGAACAAGCATAAAAGATATGGAATATATAATGATGGAAACAAGACATGTAACAGGAGTTTCAATAGAATTAGGCGGAAGCGGTGACCCGTCACCTGTTACTGCTTACGGTACATATGTAGGAATTAAAGCCTGTGTAAATGAAGTATTCGGAAATGATTCATTGAATGGAAAAAAAGTAATTATTCAGGGTGCAGGCGGAAATGTGGGCAAGCATCTGTGCAAATATCTTTTTGAAGAAGGAGCCGTACTTTTTGTAAATGATCTGTTTGAAGAAAAGCTGAAACCAATTGCGGAAAAATATAAAGCAAAGATTATATCTGAGAATGAAGTGTTTACAACAGAAGCAGATGTATTATCTCCGGCTGCACTCGGAGGCATAATAAACGACGATACAATTCCGAAACTTAAAGTAAAAATAATCGCCGGCGCTGCCAATAATCAGCTTGAAGATGAAGAGAAACACGGTAAAATGCTTAAAGATAAAGGAATATTGTATGCTCCCGATTATGTTATTAATTCCGGAGGACTTATAAATGTCTACAATGAACTTGAAGGATATAACAGGGAAAGAGCCCTGAAGCAGGCATCAGGTATTTATGATATTCTGACAAATGTGATAAATATTTCCAAAAAAGAAAATATTCCGACAGCAATTGCTTCAAAAAAATTAGCTGAAGAAAGAATAAACGCTGTTTCGAATGCTAAGAGGATAAGAATATACAGAGATGTGAACTTGTTTAAATCAAGAAATCAGTAAGTTAAATCGGAATGGTTTGATATGGAAACAGCTATCTGGGTTATTACTATTGTTGCTGTATTGCTTGTTATAGTGATTTATGTTATTACTTCGGTGGGTTCATACAGCAATTCTTTTGTGAGTAAGGTATTTAAGGAAAAAGAAAAAGATAATAATAATCAAAAAAAGGATTCTCCGGTTCAGTAATAAAAGTATAATTTAATTACATAAAACTTTAACTGAAGACCTGAATTATTTCAGATATAGTAATATTTTCAAATTGATAAATTTGATTTTATCAGTTTGACGATTTTATTAAAATCTTTTTCCCTGTTTACAAAATCAAGTTTATCTGATTCAATAATCAGACATTCTCCGGATTTGTACTGATTAATCCAGTCTTCATAGCTGTCATTTAATCTTGAAAGATAACTTTCATCTAAATTCTTTTCGAAATCCCTTCCCCTTAATTTAATTTGTCTGACAAGTTTCGGAAGACTTGATCTCAGATATATCAGTAAATCCGGCGGCTGCAGGAATGATGTCATTTCTTTGAATAGTTTCCGGTAGTTATCATAATCTCTTTTATTCATTTTTCCCATCAGATGAAGATTCTTTGCAAATATCTCCACATCTTCGTAAATACTTCTGTCCTGAATTACCGATGATTTTTTTTTCAGGATCTCTTTATGAGTTTTAAATCTGTGAGATAAAAAAAACACCTGCAGATTAAATGACCACCGTTTCATGTCCGAGTAAAAATCCTTTAAATATGGGTTATCATTTACCCTTTCATAATAAGGTTTCCATTTAAATTCATCAGCAATTAGTTTCGTTAATGAAGATTTGCCGGAACCAATATTTCCGGCTATTGATACGAATACTTTTTTATTTTTCATTTATGATATCGGTATAAAAAAAACCGTCAATAATAATATTTGACGGTTTTTTGTTCTGAAGATCTGAAAAAATTGTATTATTAAGAAACCGCTTCTTCCTTGACTGTATCAGCTTGTTTAACCGTATCTGAAATAACCGGTTCTTTTTCAGTTATGATTGTTTCAAGAACTTTGCTGATCTTTTTCTTTTCCTTGATCTTGGTGGCAGCTTTACCTGTTAATCCTCTCAGATAATAAAGCTTGGCTCTTCTTACGCTGCCGCTTTTAATAACTTCAATCCTTGCAATGCGCGGTGAATTTATCGGGAAAATTCTTTCAACTCCGACACCATTGGAAATCTTTCTGATCCTGAATGTCTTGCTTATTCCGCCACCTTTGATACCCATTACAATACCCTTGAATATCTGAATTCTTTCCTTGTCCCCTTCGATAACATTTACTGAAACAGCAATTGTATCTCCGATGTGAAATTCCGGAATATCATTCCTGATCTGTCCGGCAGTTACTAAATTGATTTTTTTATCCATGATGTTTTTTTCCTTATTCCTGGCTTTTTAATTCTTGTTTATTTTTAAAATTTTTTTATATTTTGATATGGCTTTCTTTTCTCTCCAGTTGTTTATTTCCTTATGATTCCCTGATAACAGAACTTTCGGAACTTTAAGTTTTCTGTATACTTCAGGTCTTGTATACTGTGGAAAATCAAATCCTGTTTCTACCTGAAATGAATCCGTAATAGCCGATTCTCCGTCTCCGAGCACTCCCGGTATCAGCCGCAATACCGCGTCCGTAAAAACCATTGCAGCGATGTCTCCGCAGGACAGTACATAATCGCCGATTGATATTTCTTTAGTTACTAATTTATTAATGACTCTCTGATCGATTCCCTTGTAATGTCCGCATATCAGTATCAAATTATTTTTAAGAGAGTAATAATTTGCCGCTTTCTGATTTAACTTAATTCCCTGCGGTGAAAAATAAATTACTTCATCGTATTCGAGTTTGCTTTTAAGCTCTTCCACACATCTGAAAACAGGCTCCGGTTTTAATATCATTCCCGAGCCACCTCCGTATGGCGTATCATCAATCTGCCTGTATTTCCCGTCAGCGTAATCTCTTAAATGATGAACATAAACTTCGGTAATGCCTTTTTTTATAGCTCTTGAAACCAAACCGTATTTTAAAAAACTCCCGGTAATGTTCGGATTTGCGCTTATAATGTCAATTCTCATTATGTCCTGATCTTCATTATAAAATTAATAAACCATCAATGAGATCTGCATCTATTCTTTTTTTCTTTACGTCGATATTCACTATGAATTCTTTCAGAAAAGGTACTAACACTTCCTTACTGGCTGTTTCAACATTGAAAAGATCGCCGCTCCCGTAATTCACAATGGATTTTACCTTGCCTATCAAAACGCCCTTGTCAAAAAAATCGGCACCTATCAGTTCATAGAAATAATAACTTCCTTCATCTATTTTTACTCTGTCTTTTTCATCTATCATTATTATGAGATTAATGAATCCGCTTATCTCATTAATGCTGTCATAACCCTTGAATTTTATATTCAGATATTTGTCAAATGCTTTTTGTTCGGAAATAACAAATACAAATTCCGGATTTACTTTATCTGTATAAAATAAATTCTTCCTTTCATCAAATAAGTAAACCTTCTCAATTTCGCTGAATCTCTCCGGAAAATCAGTAAGATAAATTGCTTTGAGATTTCCTTTAATTCCTATGGGTTTTACAATCTTTCCGACAGCAATATAATTATCCGGATCCGGCAAATTTAATAATATTCAGTTATCTTTTTTAATCTTGTCCGGTATTTCCATATGAACTTTTATTCCCTGTTTTGCAGCTAATGCTGAAAGCAAAGTTCTGATTGCCTTGGCTGTTTTACCCATCTTGCCAATCACTTTACCGGTTTCAATGTCATCTACTTGTAGTATGTATTTGATCTTGTTATCCTCTTCACGAATCTCTTCCACTTTTACAGCTTCAGGCTTGTCAACAAGATTTTTTGCAATGTATTCAATAAATTCTTTCATCTTGGGGATCTCCTGTTTAAGTTGAGAAATATTGAATTGAATATAGTTATAAATAACTTTTATTCTGCCTATTGCTTAAAAATCAGCCGTTAAAAAGAAAATTATGATTCTGAAGATGCAGTATCAGCAGTCTTTACAGATTCTGCTGATTCCTTAGGAGCATTTTTGCTTTCTTTTTTTCTTTCTTTTCTTCTTAATTTTTTATCTTTTGCTCTGCCTATTTTTGCAACTTTGTCCGATAAAAATTTATGCACTTTTGATTCAATGTTTTCCGCTGAATCTCCTTTTTTTTCAAGCTGAAATTTCATCATCACACCTTCATTTTTAAGAAGGTTCCTTACTGTTTCAGTGGGTTGTGCACCTACTTTTAACCAGTACAAAACTCTAGGTTCCTTTAATGTTACTTCCATTGGATCAATGTTGGGATTGTACGTACCCAATGCCTCGATAAATCTGCCGTCTCTCGGATAGCGGGAATCAGCTGCAACTATCTTGTAAACAGGATAATGCCTCTTTCCCATTCTTTTTAATCTGATTTTAACCAATTTTTTTTTATTGCTCCTTTTTGTTTATGTTATAAAAACTTATTAATCAGTTTTGAATATTACATTTTAAATTCATTCATCATACCGGCAGGAAGTTTCATCTTCTTCATTAATCCGCGTCCTTTATCCTTATTAAACTGTTTCATCATTTTCTGCATGTCCTCAAATTGTTTGATCACTCTGTTAACATGCTGAATTGAACTCCCGCTTCCGTCTGCTATTCTTCTTCTCCTTGTACCGTTCAGTATATGAGGGTTTTCTCTTTCTTTCTTAGTCATTGATAAAATAACGCATTCAACTTTGGACATCATTTTTTCATCTATTTCCTGATTCTTTAACATTTTTCCCGCTCCGGGTATCATTGAAATCAAATTAGATAAAGAACCCATTTTCTTGATCTGACTCAGATAAGAAAGAAAATCATTATAATCAAATTTATTCTTTCTTAATCTCGCCTCAATGTCAGATGTTTGTGAAATATCGAATTCATTCTGAGCTTTCTCTACAAATGAAACAATATCTCCCATTCCCAGAATTCTTGAAGCCATTCTTTCCGGATAAAACTGTTCGATTGCATCAAGTTTTTCACCCGTTCCTGCGAATTTAATGGGGACATTTACAATTGCTTTAATGGATAATGCTGCGCCGCCCCTTGTATCTCCGTCTAATTTTGTTAAAACTACTCCGTCATAATTCAGCCTGTCATGAAAAGTCTTGGCTGTCTTTACCGCATCCTGACCTGTCATTGAATCAACTACGAAAAGAATTTCCTCCGGCTTTAACTCATTCTTAATCCTTGTAACTTCTTCCATCATCTCTTCATCAATGGCCAGTCTTCCGGCTGTATCAATTATCAAAGTATCCCGTGCATTCTGTCTGGCATATTCAACAGCAGCATTTGAGATTTTCAAAGGATCCTTCTCATTAAGATCTGAATAGACAGGTATATTTATCTGTCTTCCGAGAATTTTAAGCTGTTCAATAGCTGCAGGTCTGTATACATCACAGGCTGCAAGAACCGGATTTCTTCCTTTCTTTCTAAGGAATGATGCAAGTTTTGCGGAAAAAGTGGTCTTTCCCGAGCCCTGCAATCCAACCAGAATTATCACAGAAGGTATTCTATCCGAAAAAACCAGATCTGATTTATCCGAACCCATAAGTTTGATGAGTTCGTCATTTATAATTTTTACTATTAATTGTCCGGGGGAAATGCTGTTTAATACATTCTGTCCGAGAGATTTTTGCTTGACTTCGTTAATAAACTGAGTAACTACCTTATAGTTCACATCTGCATCAAACAAAATCCTTCTTATTTCACGGAGAGATTCCTCAATATTGGATTCGGTGATTTTTCCCTGTCCGCGGATTTTTTTAATAGCACCTTCGAGCTTATTGGTTAAATCGTCTAACATTGAAATTTAATAATAATATGCCAATCTAATTTATTCAGAGGCATAAAATACCAATACTATTGAATTTTATCAAGGAATTTATGTCATTTGAAGAGACTATTTTTCAATTGCTGTTTCATTGTTCTTTAGTAATGAGAAAAAAACTGTTTAATTCATTTAATAAAAAATCAAAAAATTATTAATATATATAAAATGCCTGACATCATAAGATTAGATCAGTTTTTAATTTTTTGAATTATCGAGGATAAAACTCCAAAACTGTTTCTTAAATTTCTATTATATTGTATACAATGGAAATATAAGCCAAAATTGAAGATTAATTTCATATGTTGACTTACAGAAAAAATAGTTTTATTTTAACCAACAATAAATTTCAATTCATATTTTAAACAACAAATCAAACAAAAAGGAAAAATGAAAAAACTTTTCATGTTACTGCCGGCATTGGTAATGATCTTCAGTCTGAAAATGACAGCTGTTGCTCAGCCGCTGCAGGATTTCGAATTAGCTGCATTTCCACCAAATGCTTCAGGTATCTGGACTCTTCAGTATACCGGAACGCAATACTGGACAAGGCAGACTTATACATCTTATTTACCGCCGCAGACCGCATCTGCAAAATTTAATTTTTTCAGCGCAACAGGAGGAACGACACAGTCTCTGACATCACCTACTCTTATTACAAGCGGAGCAGGAGACTCACTGAAATTTGATCACTCTTACAGAACCTATACAGGCGGAGAAGTTGATACTCTAAGGATATTTACATCAACTGACGATGGCGCTACCTGGAATGTACTTGTTACACTTGAAGGCGGTCCGGTTGTAGGTGTCGGTATGACAACAAGACTTCCTTCTACATCTTCTGCTGCTCCTACTTTAACATCGGAGTGGGGATCTAAAGCTTATGCCCTGCCTTCAGGGACAAATAAAATAAGGTTCACTGCTATCAGCGATTTCGGTAATAATCTTTATCTTGATAATATCAGGACAAAAGCATTTTTACCTGTAACGAGCGATGCCAGTACTTTATCAATTGATGCACCTTCCGGAAACTATATAATAGGAAGCGCTACGATAGCTCCTAAAGCTACTTTCAAAAATGTCGGATCTTCAAATCTGACTAATATCCCCGTTACATTTAAAATCAGGGGACCTGTAAACTACACAAGCACGAGAACAATTGCATCTTTAAATTCCGGATCTCAGGTTCAGATTATATTTGACAGCACATTTGTTCCTAATACACTTGGAGCTTATACTGATTCAGTATTTTGCGGACTTGCGACAGACGGAAACAGACTGAATGATTCATTAGTAGGTTCATTTAATGTAATTAACAATCCTAATTTTGGAACGGGAACAGGCGGAATATTCTTTGCTAATTCCATTTCAACCGGAGCGCCTTCAAAACCTGAAGTCTGCTTTGCAGATACAACAGGCGGAAGAACACTTTGCAGAAACGGTGTTTATTATGATTCTGCTGTTTTTACCGGATCACTTGACGACGGTTACTGGAGATTAGGCGGTGCAAATCTCGGCCTACCGGCAGGTTATAAGATAAGACTTAACGGAGTTGATTATGATTCTATCTTTGTTTCAACAAACGGAATCCTTGGTCTGTCGGCAGTTAATGCAAATTTATCCGATTTCAGTCCTGAAGTATTGCCGAGTGCAACTCACGGAGTTGAGCTTTATCCTTTATGGAAGGATTTTGATCTGAGAACTATTGCCGGACCAAACTCTTATGTAAAAGTGTTAGTAAGAGGCACAAGACTTTATGTTTACTGGCTGGCCAGAACATACAACGCAGGCGGTGCAAGTAATGACATCGTATTCTTCGGAGCCGCAATCGAATTAGTCAATACTGCAACTAACTCTAACATTATATATCAGTACGGTGATGCTTCAAAAGGAACTTCAGCATCATTTGTAACAGCTGTAAACAATAATACACTTGCTGATCATGTCATCGGTCTTCAAAGCAATGCAGCTCAGTATATTGCTTACAGACAAAGAATAACCACAATCACCGCTTTCGGTCCGATATTCTCAACAGTAGGAGGCGGTGAATTAGCAGTAGAATTCGGACCTGACGCTACAAAACTCAACAACAAATGCGCAACACTTAATCTGAAAGCTAACCTTGAACTTTGTCCGGGAGATGTGGCAACAGTTTCTTTATACAATACATCATGCGGTTTAATTGATTCAAGACAGGTTACGATTAACGGGACTTCAGTTCCTGTAAGTTTTGCAGGTGTTGACAATACTCCATCCCAGTATTACATAAAGGTAAACCATAAGAATTCACTTACTATATGGAGCAAAGTTGTAACTTTTACGGGTTACTCACTGAATTATGACTTCACGACAGGTCTGAACAAAGTGTACGGCGATAATAACATGAAATTAATTGCCGGTAAATGGAGCTTAATATCGGGAGATGTAAACAAAGACGCTACCATAGACGCTGCTGACGGATCTGCAATTGATAACGATGCTATATCAGGAGTAGAAGGAAGCATAAGCGGATATCCTACGGATCTTAACTGTGATGCTTTTGTTGACGGAAGTGATCTTTCGGCCGCAGATAATAATGTAGTAACCGGATATTTTGAAGATACACCTTGTCCGTCTCCGAATGATTTCGTGGTAAAAGACAGAATCCCCGGACCATTTGACGGATATATTGCTTTACCTGAACAGGATAAAAGAACAACTGACGAAATAAACAAAGCTAATATTAACATTTCAAAGTAATAATTGAAATATTAGTAAGTAAATTTCTTCACTAATAAATTATACAGGGCTGGAAATTTTTTCCGGTCCTGTTTTTTTTTTAATAATACAACCACATTCGTCCAAAACGTTATCAAAATTTAGACTAAATATTTTAAACGCTTGGGGCTGTCCCAAAAGTCATAAATACCTGTATGTCATTCCCGCGAATGCCTGCCTCGCGGCAAGGCGGGCGGGAATCCAGAATGTAAATCGGCTTTTAATATTTACAATTTAACTTTATTCATACTTTTGGGACAACCCCAAGCTTTGAAAAAGAAAAATCTCCCGCCCGCCTGGCCCGCCTTCAGCGAGGCATTTGGCGAGGCTGGCTGACGAAAAATTGCCTAAATTCTTTACGCAATTGCGGCAAAAATTAAACTCGCCTTCGGCTTGAACAGAAATTTTTGCTTATCGCAATTGCTTCGAGAATTTTTAACGTCAATTTTTCGTAGGCGGTTTCTTTTTTCTAAATTAAAATAAATCTAATTATGTGATTTAAATAAAGATTATTTTTCATTTCAAAATTGATTTGGACGGTAGTGTAAACCAACAGAAAGCTAAAGTATTTTTTCATTTATTAATGTGTTGAATAAACTTATTATGATTCTTAATTTGAAATTCTTTAGAAGAAGTATAGTCTGATTTGCCGAAATGGCGGAAACTGGTAGACCTGCTCCGCGTTGCGAAGCAAGGCGAGCGCACTGGACTTAGATATGTATTATGTTTATGTATTATGTTTATGTATTATATTCAAGGTATCACAGAAGAACTTACGTCGGGCAGAGCAGTGATATTGAAAAGAGATTAAAGGAACACAACAGCGGTAAAGTCAGGTCAACAAAACCATATATACCATATGAAATAGTTTATACAGAAAAGCATGAAGACAGGCAGGCAGCTTTAAAAAGAGAAAAATATTTTAAAACATATTCAGGAAGACAAGCTTTAAAGAAAATTTTAAAAGCCGAAATGGCGGAACTGGTAGACGCACTGGACTCAAAATCCAGCGGGACTTAAATCCCGTAAGGGTTCGACTCCCTTTTTCGGCACTGTATACAAAATCAAATATCCTGTGAATGACACTTTATGTACTTTTTTAACAAATAAATAAGGAGAATAAACAATGTGCGGTATTGTAGGTTATATTGGAAGAAGAAATTCTTTAAGCATATTAATGGAAGGACTGAAGCGTCTTGAGTACAGAGGATATGATTCAGCCGGAGTAGCCGTAATTAACGATTCTAAAGATATAAATTTCTTTAAGAAAGCCGGTAAAGTAAAGGAGATCGAAGAACACTTTGATCCCGATGCCTTAAGCGGAACTACCGGTATAGGTCATACAAGATGGGCTACGCACGGAGCTCCCAATGATACAAATGCCCATCCACATTTTGACATGGGTAAAAATATTGCAATTGTTCATAACGGTATAATCGAAAATTACAAATCTCTGAAAAGAAAACTTGAATCTGCAGGATTTAGTTTTTCTACTGAAACTGATACGGAAGTACTTGCAAATCTTATAGAATTTCATTTCAGAAATACAAATGATTTTGAAAAAGCTGTCAGGATTGCACTGACAGATGTAGAAGGTACTTACGGAATTGCAATTCTGAATAAGAAGGAACCGGATAAAATTATCATAGCAAGAATGGGAAGTCCGCTGATGCTCGGACTCGGGAAAGATGAAACTATTATTTCTTCTGACGCGGCGGCAATTATTAATCACACAAAAAATGTTATTTATCTCGAAGACGGTGAAATGGCTGTAATTAAACGGGACAGTTTTCAGATCAAAACTATTTCTGATGAGGATATATTCAGAGAAGTGCAGAAAATTGAATTTGATCTTACTGAAATAGAAAAGAGCGGCTTTGAACATTTTATGCTTAAGGAAATCTGTGAACAGCCGGATTCAATACAGAACACATACAGAGGAAGAATAAATTTTGAAACAGGAGTGGTTAAGCTCGGAGGTCTGGAAAATGTTTCCGATAAATTGTTTAATGCAAAAAGAATAATCATTACGGGATGCGGTACAGCATGGCATGCAGGTCTCGTAGGGGAATATATGCTTGAACATTATTGCAGAATACCTGCCGAAGTAGAGTATGCATCAGAGTTCAGATACAGGAATCCCATTATTAATAGAGATGACGTAGTAATACTTATCAGTCAGAGCGGTGAAACAGCCGATACACGTGCAGCAATGAAGGAAGCACAGAGACTCGGCGCTACTACCATAGGAATAGTCAATGTGGTTGGCAGCACAATAGCAAGAGAAGTGGATGCCGGTACATATATTCACGCCGGTCCTGAAATAGGAGTTGCTTCAACCAAAGCTTTTACAAGTCAGCTTATGTCACTTGCTCTAATTACTCTGATGATTGCCAATAATAAAGGTACTTTGTCAGAAAAACAGTTAATTGAAATTGCCAGTGAAGTGAAAGTCCTTCCCGAAAAAATGAAGCATATAATTGATAAAAGAAATGACTACAAATTTATTGCCGAAGAATTCAAGGATGCAAAAAATTTCCTTTATCTCGGAAGGGGATTTAATTTTCCTGTAGCTCTTGAAGGCGCGCTGAAGTTAAAAGAGATCTCGTATATTCATGCCGAAGGTTATCCTGCTGCTGAAATGAAGCACGGACCGATTGCATTGATAGATGAAAATATGCCTGTTGTATTTATAGCTCCTAAAGATTCGACATATGATAAAATAATTTCTAATATTGAGGAAATCAAAGCCAGAAAAGGAAAGATTATTACTATCGCAAATGAAGATGACATGGAAATTTCAAATTATTCGGATTATGTCTTACGTGTTCCGGCGTCTGTACCTTTATTTGCTCCCATTCTGAACAGCATTCCGCTGCAGTTTTTATCATATTACATTGCTGCTGCAAGGAACTGTAATGTGGATCAGCCAAGGAATCTTGCTAAAAGTGTCACAGTAGAATAATTTTCAAAAATCCGGAAAACAAAAAAACCTCCCACAATAAGGAGGTTTTTTTTGAAATAGGTCACAGGTTTTACGTATTATAATGCATCACTTTAACAATAAAAAAAAGAATATTAATATCCGTCCAAAACGTTTAAATTAAAATTAATTAAGAATTTCAAATTTGTTCTTTCTTTTGATCGATCAAAGAAAAAAACAAAGAAAAATCGCCCGCTTGTGATAAATTGCCTGAAATTCTTTTGCAATTTCTTCAAAAATTTAACTTGCCTTTGGCTCGAACAAAAATTTTT
>JAFDZQ010000129.1:10940-12655 GCA_018266895.1 Bacteroidota bacterium | reverse complement strand
GTATATTCACAGAATTTTTTTTCGAATTCCTCAACTTTCGGTCCCTGTGTAACCCAACCGGAAAGTATTGTGTCGTATGCGCTCTTAGCTTCGTCAGTTGTCAGATAAGGTTTGGCTATTGGGATCATTATGCTGTTTAAAATTTATATAGAAACATTTAATGTAATCTGTTCAGTGTTATAAACTAAGTATTAAAATTCTTTCAACACGGAGTCACAGTGCAACAGAGAAATATTTTTTGCCCGTTTTCGCTCTTTATCTCTGCTTGCCTCGGTCTGCGGGCGTCTCTGAGTTTATTAATAAGTTTTGAGACGGACTTCTTCGTCGAGACATGCCTTCCCCATGGAAAAGAGAAAGAATCAACTCAGAGTCGAACTCAATGATTTTATGATTTCAGAAGGATTGTTTACAATTCCCGTGCTTTTATTTTCCCATTCACTCAGCAGTATAGTTCCTTTTCCGCACATTACTTCAATTCCTTCTTTTGAAATTTTTATTACTCTTCCCGGAATGATCCCGGTAAATTTTTTATTGTTACTTTCACCCTGAACAGCTTTTCTGATATGAAAACAGGAATCTCCGAAATTACAGAATGCTCCCGTAAACGGATATGCAAGAGCCCTGATAAGATTGAAAATCTCAGTTGAGTCTTTAGTCCAGTCGATCTTCCCGTCTTCAGGAGTTCTCTTGCAGCAGTAAGTTGCTTTTGATTCATCCTGATCTGTCAGTTTAATTTTATCGTTCCTGTAATTTTCAAAAAATTCCAGACAAACATCAATAGTACATTCCGTTGACTTTTCATATACATCCAGAGCATAATCTTCCGGTAATATCGGGATTCTTTTCTGTATAATAATTTTTCCTGAATCCACTTCACCTTCATTGATAAGAAAGAGAGTTACCCCTGTTTCCTTTTCCCCGTTAATTATCGCCCATTGCATCGGCGCAAAACCTCTGTATAGCGGCAGCAGTGAGTGATGCACTGCGACTGAACCGAATTTTAGATGTTCATTTACTGTAGTGTCTATTAATGTTCTCCATCCGTAAACTAACAAAAAATCGAGTTTTGATTTTTTTATGAGGTCATAATCCTCTTTAATCAGTTTTTTCTTAACACTGTAATTTATACTGACAGATTTCATTAAATCTGATATTTCATCGTAACACTTGATCTCTTCATGATCATCTTCTTTAAGTATTACTGAAAATTCCGGTAAATACTTTTCGGAGATCAGTTTTTCCATTAACTTTAGTCCTCTCTGTGTTCCTCCTATAAATCCGTATCTGATCATGCTTGTCTTAAGATTTAATTTGTAAAAATGAGAATATTTAAGAGTAAACAGATTATCTTTTTTACCCAATGTGGCCGCTACAGTCTTTGAAGATTTTTCCGCCACGAATTACACGTATTTAACAGTGTTGTCCAAATTAATTTATTTTTAGTAAAAAATATTTATTTCTATTAGAAAATTGAAATAAAATGTAAGCTGTTTGAAACAACCCCACCCTGCCCTCCCCTTTAAAAAAGGGGAGGGTTCGGGAGGGGTTTTGTAGCAATATAATAAGTTTTACAATGAAAATTCAACTATACTAAATAATTATATAACCATATTTAAAAAACGTTTTGGGCGGATGAGCATAATTAACACTAATTGTATTAAAAATGCATTTTCAAATTTGTGTCAATCAGTGAAATTAGTGGCAATCTCTTTTTT
>JAFDZQ010000129.1:0-10918 GCA_018266895.1 Bacteroidota bacterium | reverse complement strand
ACGCAGAGTACTTTGTATTCATCACCGTTTTCTCTTTGTGTCTCTGCTTGCCTCGCTATGCGGGCGACTCTGTGCTGAGACAAGAAGATTAAATCTTATAATACAACTTCCCTTCCTTTATTCTTTATTGAAGTCTGTGACGCTTCGAGTATCCTGACAACTTCAAAACCTGATGTATTGTCTGATAATGGTTTCTGACCGTTGATTATTGAAGAAACAAAATCATGTGCCATCACTGCAAGCGCTTCCTTCGTATCGAGTTTCGGAGTGTAGATATCGCCTGTTCTGTAATCTACCAGAACTTTCTTTTTGTCTTCATCAGTTTTAAGTTCATATCCTGTGTCATAAACTTTTATTTTTTCCGTCGGCTCCACATCATTGAATAAGATCATTTTTTTATCTCCGCCTATCAGCATCATTCTGATCTTAACCGGAGAAGTCCAGGAGCAGCTGAAGTGCGCAATGAATCCTGAATTATAGTTGATGTTGATGTATGCAATATTTTCGATACCGTTATTTGTATGAGAAACGCCTGTCGCCTGAACGCTGTACGGCACTTCCTTTATTAGATAATTTAAAATTGAAATGTCATGCGGGGCAAGATCCCACAACACGTTTATATCCGGCTGAAACAAACCCAGATTGATCCTTGTCGAGTCAAAGTATTTTATATTTCCTATGTCACCGCTGTCAATAAGCGATTTCATCTTCTGTACTGCTCCTGTATAAAGAAAAGTATGGTCAACCATAAGCAGCTTATTTTTCCTGTCTGCAAGTTCAATTAACTCCTTTGCCTGATCTGTTTTCGAAACCATTGGTTTCTCAAGCAGAACGTGCTTGTCATTGTTCAGAGCTTTTTTAGCCATATCATAATGAGTAAATACCGGAGTTGCAATTACAACTGCATCAATTTCTTTATCAGACAAAATATCATCAGCAGAAGCGGTAAATTCAGCCGCCGGGCAAAGTGATCTCAAAGCAGATTTTCTTTCAGCTCTTTCATCGGCAACGGACTTCAGTTTTACATCTTTTAAGTTCGCAAAATTTCTTACAAGGTTGGTGCCCCAGTATCCGAAGCCTATGATTCCTATATTCATATATTCGACTGCAGAGTTAAATTTTTTAATGAGATCAATTTAATTTAAGAAATTTCGGAATATTATTTTAATAAATCTACTTTTTAGTTCCAAAAGCTGCTATGTTTACCATATACTTACCAAGTGTTTTATCAGTTTTCTTGTCAATTTTATAAAGCAATGGATTTAAGGCCGGTATTAAAAACGGGAATAGATGAATTCCTTTGAATGTGATTATTTGAATGTTATTCTTTATTAGGAAGTTTTTCAGTTCATTATAATGGACCCAGTTCTCAAAACCTTGATAATCTCTTAACTTAAGGACTTCGGCAATTTTAACTGAAAAATACCAGAATGATCTGTTTGGAACTGTTATGCATATTTTACCTCCCGGTTTTAAAACTCTGATCAATTCTTTCACAGCAGCAAGCGGATCCGGTGTATGCTCAATTACATCAGATGATATTACATAATCAAAAAAATCATCTGTAAACGGTAAATTTAATAAAGATCCCTCAATTCCCTTTGCTGTAGGGTTTTTCTTTATTGTAAGTTCAACCAATTTCGGAGCTATATCAAGAGAAGTTACTATTGCTCCTTTTTCAATCGCTTTCTTTGTAAAAAGCCCTGTACCGCATCCACCATCAAGAAGTGATTTATTTTTCAGATTATCATTTCCTAAAAAATCATTAAAAATTACTTCAATACGTCTGTTTGTATCGTACATATTCATTATTGAATCAAAATCATCTGCAATTGTATCATAAAATTTTTCTTTGTCCATTTTATATGTTAGATTTTTTAATTAAAAAGTAGGGTCTTTTTTTACTTTGTATATACAGCTTTCCAATATATTCCCCGACTATTCCGAGAAGTATCATATTTATACCTCCGATAAACAGAATACTAACCAATACTGATGCCCACCCCTTAAGAGTTTCATCTGTAAATAAAGCCATACTAATTACATAAATGCCATAAATTGCTGAAAAAAATGATAATGATAATCCTAATAAAATAGCTAATTTGAGAGGTCTTATGGAAAATGATGTAATTCCATCTGTAGCAAAATTAATCATTTTAAATAATGAATACTTTGTAGAACCGGAAAATCTTTTATTAGGAATATATTCTATATATGTTTGCTTGTAGCCAATCCAGCTAATTAGTCCTCTGTAAAACAGGTGATATTCTGTTATGTCATCAATTAATATTCTTACTATTTTTTTATCAAGCAGCCTGAAGTCAGCAGCACCTTGCTTTACATCTATATCTGACAAAGTATTAATTAATTTGTAGAACAAAGAAGCTGTGATTTTTTTGAACTTTGAAACATTTTCAATGTCTTTTCTCACCGTAAAAACTATTTCATAACCTTCTTTCCACTTTTCTATTAATTTAGGTAAAATTTCAGGCGGATGCTGAAGATCAGCATCCATGCTGATCACGCATTCACCGGTTGAATATTCCAAACCGGCTCTTAAAGCATTTTGGTGTCCAAAATTTCTTGAGAATGAAATGAATTTTACATTGGAATCCTTTTCGGAGAGTTCTTCCAGGATATTTAAGGTTTCATCTTTGCTATTGTCATCTATAAATATATATTCAACAGTATAATCAGAAAGTATTTCATTGATTTTATTATACAGTTCCACAACATTTCCCTCTTCATTATAACATGGAATTACAATACTTATCTTTAATTTCTTACCGCCTTCTGACATTTAACTGACTAAATTTTTTTAATTAAGAAACTGAAATGAGTTACAATCGAACGAATGTTTTTTTAATAATATACTACTATTGCTTTACAATTTCACTGTAATAGCATTTTTTGATGAAAACTGTACATTGAATCATAAATAAATTTGTGCTGATGTGATTCATACATTTCCTTTAATAAAAATATTCTTTGAGTAAAAGATCATTTAACTAATAAAATAACTTTTATGATTGTTTCAATACTTAACCTATATTTGGCTATGCGTTTTTGTATTTTATTAGGATTAAAAAATATGGAAGTATATATGTCTTTCCAAGTTATTAAGCATTCTGAGTAACAATGGGGTTTTTGATTAATCTTTTTAAGTAAATCCATATTAAAATTCATTTATTCTTCCTATTTTATAAATTAATAAAAGTATTTAAAATTTTTAAATATTTATTTATAATTTTTTGGAATAGTGTTTTGTATTCCAAGTTTCAAAATACAACCTGATAAAATCATAATTCTAACCAATATTCATAATTAACTTTCAAATCATCATTTTTAAATTTCCCTAATCAAAACATTTCTTTAATATAATGAATGCTTACTTAAAGAATAAATTTATTATACTTGCTTTAAGTATTTTACCATTGCTGCTGGCTATACTTGAAATTATACTAAAGCATTCAAGAGGTGAATATTTTTTGTACGGTAATTTTGATGGTCCTTACGGTTATTTGCTGGGATCTTTAAATATTTCTCAAATGCTGAAACCAGGATATTTTCAGCATCCCGGAATTCCTTTGCAGTTTATCATGGCTTTGGTAATGAAGTTTTCACATATGCTTCAGGGAATTGATCCGAATATTGTCCTCGATACATTTAACAGACCTGAATTTTATTTGCAACGGATAAATGTAGTTTTAACAGCTATCAATGTAATTTCACTTTACTATCTGGGAAAGGTTACTTATGATAAGACAAAAAATATTTATACGGCACTATTTCTTCAGTTCACACCTTTTATTTCGGTGATGGTTATTTATGAATTAACTCTTAATATTCCTGAAACTTTTTTGTTATGTCTGATTCAAATCCTTATTACAATAACCATAAGTTACTTAAACGAAGAAAATCTTTCAAAAAGAAAAAATCTTGTTTATATATTTCTTTATGGTGTTATTTGTGGTTTAGCCATAGCGACAAAAATTTCTGTATTACCATTAATGATACTTCCGTTTTTGCTTATAAAGAAATTTATTAACAAAACTTATTTTGTAGCTATTTCTTTAATTACATTTTTTGTTTTGTTTTTTTTAATATCCCCTGATAGCACAAGGATCTGGAAATTTATATTTTCAAGTATGGTTCACAGCGGTAAATACGGAACAGGCTCTGCTAACTTTATTGACACGAGCCTGATCATACCAAAACTGAACACTTTGTACAATGAATTTTCCCTTTTCGCTGTTATCTATGTTTTGATATTTGTAATACTTCTTCTGAACTTCATCCCAAAATTTAAAAATCAAATAAGGTCGAATAAGTATTTCATACCATTGACAGGTATTTTTATCATCATGTCTTTTTTTATTCTGTTAGTGATTAAACAGATTGAAAGTTATTATGTTTATCCCGGTCTGTTATTTTCAGTATTCGGAATTTTTTGCGTAAATGAAATTGTTGCGGACTTATTTCCAAAATTTTTCAGATCCGGTAAGTTATTGTTCTTGTATATATTTTTTATTTTATTAACAATCCCTCAGTTTAAGTCTTTTAAGAATTATAAGATGTTTTATGACAAACGCAAACAGGAATCATATAAGATCATGAATTTCCTGGAAGAGAATTATCCCAAATCAATTATTATTTCCAGTGATTGGACTGCTAGCAAACCTACTGCTTTTTATAATGGATTGAATTATACTGGTTCACAAACAATGCGGTATAATAACATTTTAATGCAAATGTATCCTGATTACGTTTATTTTCCGCGGTGGAGAGCAGATTTTATTTACCTCAGATTTAATGAAAATATGGAAAGAAGGCTGCTTACCGCTGATACAATTGTTTTTCATAGTTATAACGATAAAAATTTTGACGATTTTAAAGAAAAAATTATTCAACTTACGAACAAAAAAAATTCTACGTTCAACGAAGTTTTTTCAAACAAAAATGGTGAGAAAATTTATCTTATGATTTTAAAAGATTAATAAAATATTCGATATTACTATAAAGGTACAGTCAGACGTTTAAATTAAAATTGATTACAATAGAAATTAAAGTTAACTAAGATCTTACACTGTTTATTCAATTGAAACTTAAGTATTAAAGATATATTTTTATCAAATTTAAAAATCAAAAGTAAATTACAAATGAATCAAAGATCTTTCATAAACAGATTATTTATATTATCTGTGTTTTTAGTTTCTTTTATGTTCTTCGGAGGAGCGGTAAAATATGTTCAGAATGCATCTTTTAACAATAACGGAACCGGAATTATATCAGTTACTTACAGCGCGAAAACATCGGAATTGAAAAGTAATAATTATTTAATAGGTAATCTGCCATTTTCTCAGGATAAAATTAATGAGTATTTTAATTCGGATAATACCAAAGTTACGAAATCATTGGTTTATAAAGACAAAGCAGATACAACAATGACATCTGTTACTGTTGATGTAAATGTAAATAATCTGAATAAACTGAAAGATGCAAAAGCATTCACAGGAGTGAATGCAGGCTGGGTTAAGTCCGATACAGGAATGGTTTTCAGCTGGCTCTTTACACCGGCTCATGCAAAAACGAATTCAATTTCAATTTATCAGATTAGTGTGAAATTTGAAGGTGAAGTTAAATCAACGACAGGAGTTTTAAAAGGCAACGAAGCAATTTGGTATGTTCAGACCGAAAAAATGAATCCGGGCGGAGCTTATTTTCTTGCTACCATAAAATCAGACGGAACTACAAAAAGCCCTTTTGGAACCTCAAAAGAAAGCGGTGATAAGAAGACGACTACTGATTCAAAAACAGATGAAAACAAACCTTCAAGCTGCGGTTTGTTCGGCTTGGAATTGCCTATAATAATTTCTCTTGGATTTGTTTTTTCGAAATTAACAAAAAGAAGAAAAGAATAAAAAATATATTTTGCAGTTATTAAAACCCCGTTCAATGAAATTTATTGAACGGGGTTTTTTTTAATTTACTGAAATGATTGTTTATTTTGTATAACGATAAGACTCTGATGCATAGAATTTTATTTGACTTTTTTAAAAATCATCTGTCATTCATATCAGTTACAAGATTTCAAATTCTGATAATTTAATTCTGCTTTCTTATTAAATTGTATATTACACTTCATATTTATAATTTATTTTATTATAAAACTTAACTATATCAAGATGAATCACAGATCTTTAATCAACAGAATATTTATTTTATCTTTGTTTTTAGTTTCTTTCCTGTTCTTCGGAGGAGCTGTTAAGTATTTTCAGATTGCATCGTTCAACAATAACGGTTCCGGAATCATATCGCTGACTTACAGCGCGAAGACATCGGAAGTGAAAAGCAGTAAATATTTAATAGGGAATCTGCCTTTTGCTCAGGACAAAATTAATGATTACTTTAACTCAGATGTGACTAAAGTTACAAAAGCAATTGTTTATAAAGATAAAACCGATACTTCACTCACTTCAGTAAATGTAGAATTAAGCATCAGTAATCTTAATAAATTACCGGAAGCAAAAGCTTTCAACGATGTGGAAGCCCGCTGGTTAAAATCCGACACGGGTATGGTTTTCAGCTGGCTTTTTAAACCTGCACATGCGAAGACCAATTCAATATATCTTTATCAGATCAAAGTCGCTTTCGAAGGTGACATCAGATCGACATCAGGTGTTATAAAAGGAAAAGAAGCTGACTGGTATGTACCGATTGAAAAAATGGATCCCAGAGGAGCTTATTTTGTGGCTACAATAAATTCAGACGGCACTACTCAAAACACTTTTTCCGCATCCGGTAAAGAAATTGATGCATCAAAAAATACTGTTTCAGGCACTAATAAAGAAAGCGGAGAAAAGAAAACAATTACCGATTCCAAAACTGAAGAGAAAAAGACCGGGGGCTGCGGTTTGTTTGCTTTTGAATTTCCGATAATTCTGTTAGGTGGTTTAGTAATTTCAAAAATTTATAAGAGATTAAGAAGTTAAGTTACTTAAGTTAACCGATTTAATCTTTAGAGATTATTTTCCGCCACGGATTACACAAATATACACCAATTATATTAAAAAAACATTTTCAACTACGTGTCAATTAGTGAAATTAGTGGCAATTACTTGTTTTCAAACTTGAAGAGGTCTACCTAAGTAAGATAATAATCAAACTTCCCTTTATTTTTAAAGCATTCACTGATTTTTATGAATGCTTTTCTTTATTTATAACTGAAGTTTCACAGGCGTCCGTTTTTCAATTCAAGACCATTCCCAAACCTCCTCCTTGAGATAGTCTCTCATAACTATCATTTTACCACCTGGTCACCAAGACACGAAGAAAAAAACCTTAATAATATCAATCTTTGTGCCTTCGCTCGCCTCGCGAAGCGGGAGTCTTAGTGGTAAAATTTATTTTTCAATTATGAGACACTCTCCTTGCCAGGGTAGGGGCGTGCCTCGCCCGGTTTCAGCGAGGTAAACCGGAGGCGGCTGCGGGAGGTTGATAAATGAGCTTACTTTGAAGTAACTTGCTGCTTTTATGATTTATATAAGTTAAAATCGTGAGATAATAGTCTGTTGCGTAACTTCAATTATTTTTGAAGCAGGTAAATTATTTTGTTTTTACAGCAGCTGTTAAAATTGTCATCCAGTTCATAGGTGTCTTCCTTTCATTTCTTTCCTGCTGCCACATATATGTTTCAGCGACTACCATAGGATTTTCAAAAACGATTCTTCCGTATAGATCCGTGATAAATTCTTTGTCGAATTTTCCAAGCCGGTCTTCCCAGAAAACATTCATGGTTTCTTTTGGTCTCAGCCATTCAAGTCCTGAATTTTCATACGCGTCAAATACTTTCCCTGTGTCCTGTCTGAAATATACATCAAAGGAATGCGAGACTATCCCTCCCGGTTTTGTTACTCTTACTGTTTCTTCAAAAAAATTTTCCAGCTTTTCATCAGGTACATGCTCTATTACCGAAACTGAATAAACCAGATCGAAATAATTATCAGGCAGTCCGGAATTATTGTCCCCCATAAATCCTTTTATGAATTTTACTTTCGGATATTCCTGTCTTATCCTTACAAGGTCTTCAGATTCTACTGAGCTGTCTTTGAGAAAATCATCGAGCCCCCACATTTCAAGTTCGTCATAAAATAACTCGAATATAAATGAGAATCCTCCGTGGCCAATTTCCAGTATCCTTGCCGGTTTGTATTGCTCAATAAGATTTACAATATGAGCTGAGCCTAATGGCTTAAGAAGATAGGATTGGTTTGAAAGCAACGGATATTTTTTTGCAGCTTTCCACCAGCAGTCTGTAGTACCTAATTCAAACACAGATCATTGAATTTATTTCAGAGGTTTTTGCCATAAAGTATTATAAGAAAAGGGTTTGCCGAACTGTTTATAAGGCTTTCCGGTAGTATATTCCCAGCTTTTATTATAGTGGATTTCTGACATACCATATAATTCCGGATCTTCCGCTGCTTTCAGATAAGGGATAAATTCATTAAATGTTTTTTCATTTTTGTGAAAATATTCGGTAATAGGGTTTGCCCATACCATATTAAATGTGAATTTCCAAAGACAATCAAGACAGTGAGCGGAATATCCGCCGGGTTTCAGGATTCTGTTTATATCCTTTACAATATTTTCAAAATTCTGAATATCATCCTGAGGCACATGCTCGAGCGTGGAAATGGAAAAGACAAGATCGAAATAATTATCCGGAATTTCTTTGTTGAAATTTCCAATATAATCATAAATAATTTTAAAATCAGATTCTTCAGCTTCCGTAGGACCGTTTCCTATTCCTTCGAACTTGTCAAGGTTCCAGCATTCGTAATCATCCTTGAAATGCTTTAATATCCTTGAATGACCTCCGCCAATGTCAAGGATTTTTGAACCTTTTCTGATATTGTCTTTTATGAATGAGTACATAAACAAATCCTGATATACTTTCAGATCACAGTCTTGCGGATCAACTTCCTTTTGAAACAGTTCGGTATCGAATTTATTTATCTTAAAATAATTAAAATGCCAGTTCTTTGAGTAAGTAAAATCATTAAAGTTGTCCGGAGTAATAAATTTTAATGCAGTAGATTCAGTCATTTATGTTAATTTATTAGTGTTCTTGGATTAATGAGATTTAGTTTTCTAAAGATATTTTCATATCTGAAATCAAATTATTCTGATTATTCTTTTATCCATAAAAAATTATAAGAGAAAGGCATTCCGAACTCTGAATAACTTTTACTCGTAACCTTCTGCCAGTTTTCTGAATAATATTTTTCCGACATTCCGTAAAGTACGGGATCTTTCATCACATCTATAAGCGGAATAAACTCATTAACTGTTTTCTGATTCACGGCAAAATATTCGATCACAGGATTTGTCCATACAACAAGGTCTTCTGCATCTTCATAACCCGAAATGTCTTCCGCGCACTGATCAATAGTATGCAAAGAATAGCCGCCTTTCTTTAAAACCCTGTTCATGTCTGTCAGAATGTTTTTATAATTAACAAAATCATTTATGGGAGAATGTTCAAGCGCCGAGATCGAGAATACAAGATCAAAGTATTCGTCATCAAGTTCCTTATTGAAATTCCCCGCCAGATCAACTACTGTTTTTACAACATCCGTTTCAAATTCAAGCGGACCGTTACCGAGTCCTTCGAACTTATCCAGATTCCAGCATTCATATTCATTTTTAAAATGTTCAAGAATTCTCGATTTGCCTCCTCCGACTTCCAGAATCCTCGAACCGGGTTTAATATTCTGTATTATAAATGAATATGTCAGAAGATCCTGATATACTTTCAGATCACAGTTTTCAAAGTCAATTCTTTTCCCGTATAATTTTAAGTCATAATTATTTTCCGAGAATAAATCCAGGTGATGCTTCTTTGAATATGAAAAATCATTGAATTTATCCGGTGTTAAAAAATTCTCTGAAGACATATTGCTTAACAATCCATTTTAAAGATTCAAATATCTGTACTGAGTAATTGACTTTTCAAATTGACAAACCTATTCAATTACAATTACCTGTCAGTAATTGATGAATGTATAAAATAATTTTGATAAATATGATCAACTATTATTTTAACTTCAA
Source organism: Bacteroidota bacterium (assembly GCA_018266895.1). Taxonomy (GTDB): domain Bacteria; phylum Bacteroidota; class Ignavibacteria; order Tepidaquicellales; family Tepidaquicellaceae; genus JAEUSI01. The sequence continues at coordinate 805 of JAFDZQ010000129.1, read as the reverse complement.
TACATTATTCTCAATCAGATTTATGATCTTTGTACACTACAAAACTTATGTGAATATGATTCAATTAATATCTGTCATTCCCGCGCATGCGGGAATCTATAAAGTTATGTACCCTAAATAGATTCAATTTTTATGAATTTTGTAAACCAAACTATATTTAAGTTTCAAACTGAAAAAACAATAAGTTTAATATTATCTGAAATATGTTTTTTGCATTATAGATTGGATTCCCGCCCGCCTTGCCGCGAGGCAGGCATTCGCGAGGTATTATGTTTAAAGTAGTAAGCCTCAAAATTGTTTTGTAAATTTATTTCTACCAAAAAACAATTTAAAAACAATAAGGAGGCAATACTACAATGAAACAAAATAATTATCTAAACTTTAAGAATCATCACATTTATGTTGGATTGGATGTCCATCATAATAATTGGGTTGTAAGTATCCATACAGAGAAAATATTTCATGATACCTTTACCCAGGATCCAAAACCAGAGATACTGATAAAATATTTAAGGAGAAATTTTCCGGGTGGAATATATCACAGTGTTTATGAAGCAGGTTTTAGTGGATTTTGGATACATGATGAGCTAAAAGCAAGCGGAATAGAGAGTATAGTAATCAATCCGGCAGATGTACCCACGACAAACAAAGAACGTGACAGGAAAACAGACAAAGTGGATTCATTAAAATTAAGTAGAAGTTTGAGAAACGGAGAATTAGATGGAATATATATTCATAATAAGAATAATTATGAAGACAGGTCATTAATAAGATCAAGAGAAGGCACATATCAAGGAAATTGTGT
>JAFDZQ010000128.1 GCA_018266895.1 Bacteroidota bacterium | reverse complement strand
GTTTTTCAGAAGTCTCTAATTAATAATTGAAAGTTGCCGTGAGATTAAATCTTCCGGCTTTTTATTTAATTCTGAACGTTAATTCATTCTCACCGGAACAGACTTTACGATAAAGTTTATTAATTAAGTTTTTGCATACTGAATTGAATCCCATAAACAGTTTACAAATATTTGCAAAAACAAAAAGTTTATGCTTATTTTGCGTGAAATAAAACAAAATTCATGATGGGAAAATTAATAACTTCTGTAATAATAATATTTATATTTTCAAAAAGTCTGTTTGCTCAGATGAAACAGGATTTCACTCCGGTCTTTATAGAAATCGTCAGACCGCCTCAAAGCTGCGCTGAAGCTGATACAATGGCTATTAAAGATTCAACGGGAAATGAAATGATCTTAAGTAAACTGATCACAGATCAGAAAACAAAATTCGACTTTATTCAAAACGATATTGACATTTCCATACAGGTAATTGAAAATGATGAACAGAGAATGCCTATGTCTCCGGGTGAACCGGGTCCGCGGGGAGATATACAGATGCCTGAGGATTTTGCAAAAATCAGAAAGATGATGGAAAAATGCAATAAGGCATCTGACGGGATAACTGCTTTGACAGAAAATCTGAAGAATGAGATTGTAATTCTTCAGGACAGTCTGAACAGAAGGCTGAAACTTACAAGAGTGAATGATTTCGGATCAAGAAAAATTCTTGCGGATGAGTTTTTGTATTCAGTGAAAACTGAATTTGATAAAGCGCTTATAAAAATTAAGAAAAGGTCTGGTATAATAGATAAAGCAGTTAAGCAGTATTATTCAGACAAAAATTTGTTTATCCCGCCGCTTATGATCACTTTGCTGAAATCACAGCAAACAGAGATAAAAGCAGCCGTCTTTCTTTTGAAGATCACGTAGGAGTGCGCTAAGATCGGATCGAAATTTTACATTGAGAACTGACATATAAATTGATTTCCGATAATGATAACATTTTAAAGATAAATAATACCATTATGGTTTAACTCAGTGCAGTAAAGAATTTCGTCCGATTTTTAAAATGTCTTTGATTAGCCTCAGAGACTTTTTCGTTATCTGTAAATCAAATCTTATACGGATTTTAAAATCCGATTTTGATATTTTGCTGAAACTGAATTAAAACAGAGAATGAAAAAATTTATTGCAGTACTTTTTTTATTACTATTCCCTTCTTTCTTATTATCACAATGGCAATATGAGTCATCATTTAATCTGAAAACTTTCAATGAGACCCGCGATCCGGAATACAAATCATCCGAAATTAATCTAAAGCTTCGCTCAAAAGAAAATACCGGTATATCAAACGGTCTGCTGAAAGCAGGTCTGATTTTATTTCCTTTTAATCCAATACTGCTTACAGAAGATAAAAAGTTTTATGCCGGATTTACAAAAGAGATCAGTTACAGTAAATTTCCTTACGGAAGAATAGCTTTGGAATATTCGTTAATTGTCAGGGAGACAAAGCTTAATCATCTGAGGGCATCTTATAATTTCGATATTCCTCTTGAGACAGGTGACTTCTTCGCTTTCCTGATTTCAGTCGGAGGCGGATATTTCACTGACTTTGACAAGGAAGGATATTTCCCCCAGGCGTCACTGAGCCTGCTGCTGCCTTTCTCGGACGAGATCGGATCTATGCCTTACATTAAATTCAGGCATACGTTTATGAATGATAAAAGCAAATCTGATATTTCTGATTTTTCATTAGGGCTGGGACTGTATATATCTTTTTTATGACAGATGATTTGATCAATCTCTTTTTATAACTGCCTCTATAAGTCCGTAAGGCTCATCCGTCGGAATGAATATTTCATTTTTGTTTTCCATGCCGAACTGTTCGAGATTGAAAAGCAGGTAATGCTTGTTGGGCATTGACAGCGATATTTCCGAAACTTCTTTGATTTTTTCAATTACATTTTTTCCGGTTTCATACAAAGTCTGCTGAACAGATAAGCTGTGATGCGCTGCAAATGTTTCAAGAATGATCTGACGGATCTCCGGGAAAATTTTTACATAACTTACTTCCTGATTTTCATATTTCCATATGGCTTTTATGCTTGTCGAAAAAACCCTGTCGCCGGTTTCCTTAAGTGTTGTGAATTTATCCTTAATATAATTTTCAAATCCCGAATTTGTTGTTTTCAGAACAAGAAGATCTTTAAGACCGGAATGAACTGTCAGCTCTGTATCTTTCAGATTGATTTTGCAGGTTCTTTTCTCATTTCCTCCGCTTATGAATGAATGATCGTGAGGCATCATGCCGTTATTTTTCTTAACCATGATTCTGTTCCATAATTTTCCCTCAATCTCAACTCTTATTGAAGTTACCAGCTTATTGTTTTCCTTTAAATACTTCGCGAGATGAATGGCAAATTCTTCAATTGAATTCATATCATGATCTTTTGCAAGAGCATAGACAGTATTCTTCATAGTATCAGTCGGAAGGACTTTGCTGTTGTCCCCTTTTGTATGGACAGTTTCAAAATCCCCCTCAAGCTGAATTGCCACATTCATTTCTACAATCTCATGAACGGGTTTGCTGCGCTTTACCTTTAAAATGCGGACTCTTGATTTTCCGTAATTATTACTTGCGATGACTGAAGACATAATTATTTTTTTGGTTCAATATAATACAAGAAAGAGAATATAAATACTGTTAAAAAATTTCATAAAGTGTTTTATATTAACAGTTAAATTCAATATGATGGCTCAAAGGCATAAAGATTTTTGTTTTAAAAAATTTTTTACTCGAACTGTGTGATAAGAAATATTATCAGATACAAATACATTAAGAAGAGCGGTAGGATAAGTTTTAGATTTACATTTGCAGAAAAATTTTTGAAATGAATAAATAACCTTTAAACCTTGCGATCAAATTTGAAACAGAAATGCAGAGTATGATCTGTGTGAATCTGTGTCATCTGAGAGAAGCAATCCTTTAAATTATAATCCTGTTGTACTGATTAAAATGGATTTTACTTAGTCCTTCTAATTGTTAGATTTATATATCAAACAAATCAAAACCACAGAAAGGGAAAAAATAATGTCAAAATTAATTAAGAAATTTTATTTAATGTTAATGATAATGGCTGTATCTGCGACTATAGCAACAGCCCAGCATGGTAATAAAGAAGGCGCAATGGATATGAAATCCGATGAGCCTGCCGGAGTAAAAGTTGCCGACGGAATGCTTTACGGAAAAGATTATGACCGTTCAGTTAACTTCACAGAGTTCTCTGATCTTATGAAAGAGCCTTCTGCGAACAATGAAAAAACAATTCTTTTAAAAGGAAGCGTTGCCGAAGTCTGTCAGTCAATGGGATGCTGGATGACAATGACTGAAGGAAACAACACCGTCAGAATTAAAACACTTCATGAATTTTTTCTGCCAAAAGACATAGCCGGCAGAAATGCTATAGTTAGCGGAAAATTCAAAGTCACGGAAATCTCTGAAGAACAGGCCAAACATTATCTTGAAGAATCGAAAAATCCGTCGATGAAACCTGAAGACATAAAAGGACCTCAGACAGCGTATGAAATTGAAGCAACAGGCATCACAATTCTGGATTAAGTTCATATCGATCAGGTTTATTTCATTTTTATAAATTTACATAACCCGCAGTTCAGCGGGTTTTGTTTTTAAAGTATAAAATTCATGGCTGAAGAAAAATTCTGGAAAGTGCTGGGGACAAGGAAAGGATTCGCAGGGAACTGGGTTGACATTGACCTTGATAAAGTCGAACTGCCGGACAAGTCGCTGATTGAATTCGAGGCAATAAATTTTCACAGGAACGGGACCGGCGTTGTTGCCGAAAACAGCGAAGGCAAAGTCATACTTGTTAAAAATTACAGATACATAAATGATTACTACAGCTGGGAAGTGCCTGCAGGAACAATCCCTCCCGGCATGCATCATTCTGACTGTATTACTGAGGAACTTAAAGAAGAAGCAGGATGCGAAGTGAAAAGGGAAAATCTCAGATACCTCGGTTATTATTTTCCTTCGATAGGTTCGGGCAGTCAGATATTTCATTGCTATTACGCTTCGGAGGTAAAAGAAATTACTCACGACATAGATGCAAATGAAATTATAGAAGCGAAATGGTTTTCAAGGGATGAAATCATCGGCATGATCAGCGACGGAACGATAAAGGACGGATTCAGTCTTTATCTTCTGTTCAGGTGGCTTTATCTGCTGAATTAATTTTTTGAATCAGAATTGTTTTTTAATTTTCCGAAATACTCTTCAGAAGGAAAATTCATGATCATTCCCGCAACAGAAATTACAACTCCGATAGTGGCGTAGAGAATATTTCCGTTCACAAAAAGATTAGTTGTGAGACAAAACAAAGCCCCGAAATCAATTATTGCAATCGGAATTATATGAGCATTGAAATACTTATCGGAGATATTTGAAAGATTAACATTCTTCAGCATTTGATTTCTGAGAATGAAAGAGATCAGTAAAGTAAAGAGAAGCAGAAACAAACTCAGAAGATTAACCATCTCAAAATTTTCCCTGTGATTATTATTTGCAACAAGTAGACCGGAAAGATAAATCACAATAATTCCGATAGTAATTGCGATGCCGAGAAGCTTGATTCTTCTGACTACTACTATGAACTCTATCTGTTTTGCCATTGAAGGATCTTTACTCATGTCTGTTCATCATAAATTATATTTTATAAAATTGTAACTGTTCAAAATTAACATTATTTTTACACAATGAAAAGTAATGTAAAGATAAATCCGGCGGATCTGATTGCAGAAGATGTTCAGGATACTGACTTCATTTCTCTTATAAGACCAAGAAGATTCAGCGAGTTTATCGGTCAGGATAAGGTCAAGGAAAATCTCCGCGTATTCATCCGGAGCGCAAAGATACTTAATGAATCCCTTGACCATATTCTCTTTACGGGTCCTCCCGGTCTCGGGAAAACGACGCTTGCAAATATAATTGCAAATGAGTTCGATACAAATATTATTTCCACTTCGGGTCCTATAATTGAAAAACCCGGTGACCTCGCCGGGATGCTGACTAAACTTAAGAATAACGAAATACTTTTCATTGATGAAATACACAGAATTCCGAAGGTGGTGGAAGAGTTCCTGTATTCAGCAATGGAGGAATACAAACTCGACATTATGATAGATCAGGGACCCGCTGCAAGAAGCATTCCGATAAAGTTAGAAAGATTTACTCTTATCGGCGCTACTACAAGACAGGGCCTTCTTTCTTCGCCGATGCTTGACAGATTCGGGATCAACTGCCGTCTGGATTATTATATCACCGATAATCTTATTGAGATTGTAAAAAGATCTTCAAGGATAATGAACATTAAAATCACTGACGAAGGAGCAAGGGAAATTGCAAAGCGAAGCAGAGCAACACCAAGGATAGCAAACAGATTGTTAAGGAGAACCCGCGATTTTGCAATTGTAAAAAGCGACGGGAATATTGACAGGGAAATAGCAGATATTGCGCTTACATCGCTTGATGTCGATGAATATGGTCTGGAGAAAACTGATAAGAAGATTCTGGAAACTATCATATCAAAATACGGAGGCGGACCGGTGGGATTATCGACCATTGCGGCTTCCATCGGAGAAGACCCGGGCACAGTAGAAGATGTGTATGAACCTTTTCTGCTTATTGAAGGTTTTATTAAACGAACTCCGAAAGGACGGGAAGCGACAAGCTTAGCATACAAACATCTCGGGTTGACCCCTAAAAAAAATATTAAGAACGAAAAAAATTTATTTGAAATATAGAGATTAAATTTTATGAAAAGAAGTCTCCTGAAAGAAATAATTATCATAATCTGCATAAGCGTTTTTCTCGGCTTCACAGTGAATTTTTTCAGTCCTAATAAAATTCCTTTGGTGCAGGATTACAGCAGCAGGTACATAGTTGACAGCACTTCATCCGATAAACAGAAACCCGTAAGACAGTACACAAAAGAAGGATTTGTAAAACCTGTCAATGTGAAAGTTCAGGATGTTAAGAAAATGTTCGATGAAGGTGTTGTCTTCATTGACGGAAGACCTCCCGAAGAATTTGCGGCAGGTCATATTAAAGGAGCTGTTAACATTCCTTATAAGGAATTTAAGGATAAGACAACAGAACAGAAGCTTGAAATACTGAAAGCTTATGATAAGGAAAAGCCCTTAGTCTCCTACTGCGGCGGAGGAGACTGTGAGATCAGCATTGACAATGCATATGAGATGGCTAAAGCGGGATACAACGAGTTGAAAATTTATCTCGGTGGTTATAAAGAATGGGAAGAACTCGGTTATCCAACTGAAAAATAAAATTATCATGAATTTTCTGTCAAATAAATATTTTTTACTTATTCTCCGACTTATAGTAGGTGGGACTTTTTTATATGCCTGTCTGGATAAACTCCTTAATCAGGAACTGTTTGCGAAGGCAATATTCAATTATAAGTTTCTTCCCGATGTTTTCATTAATATATTTGCAATTGTAATTCCTTATATCGAACTTACCGCATCAGTATTTCTTATACTCGGGATTTTTAAACGGGGAAGTTCTTTTGTCATTATCGTGTTACTGATAGTTTTTATAATATCTTTGACGCAGGCATATGCAAGAGGACTTGATATCAGCTGCGGATGTTTTTCACTTGAAACAGTTAGTGAAAAAAGTGATATTTTACTGAGGATAATTGAAGATATATTTCTTCTTATCGGATCATTCATAATTTTTATTAAATCAAAAACAATAATCAAACAGGAGAGACAACAATGAACGGCTTCATTCAGTCAAAAACAGCTAAAGCAGGCTTCTTTATATTCGGAATGCTTGTGATATCAGCAGTTATGTTCTTTTTAATGAACAATTCAAAAATCGCAGCTTCCATCAGCTCTGCAAAATTAGTTTTCGAAGAAGATTATCATGACTTCGGAAAGATCCCTCAGGGACCACAGGTAGAGTACTCCTTTAAATTTACAAACAAGGGAAAATCACCTTTGATAATTGAGAAAGTTCAGCCTTCCTGCGGCTGCACAGGCGCTACAACAGGCGGAAAGAATGAATATGCAAAAGGCGAAAGCGGTGAAATTAAGATCACTTTCAATACACAGGGAAGAGAAGGAAGACAGGAAAAGCATATAATGGTTTTCACAAACGATCCTGATACACCTCAGAAAGATCTTAAGTTTTCCTGCGATATAGATCCGACAATGCAGTAAGATTAATTAATTAAAATCATTTTAAAGCAGGAACTGAAATTATTTAGTTCCTGCTTTTTTATTAATCAAAAATAAAATTATAAACATGAAATTAATTTTTACAGTCATATCCTGTCTTGTCATAAGCACAGGATTGTATTCAAAAAGCAAAAGCGGCGATCTTTTTCAGTTTAATGCTTCCCGGACAAATGATCCTTCGGCTGATTTTAAAAAATCTGTTGATGAAGGTGTCATAATGAATATTAATAAAGAAGTTTACAATTCCGTTTTAGAAAAGCGGGAACACAGCCTGGATATGAGAATTCCATTAAATGGTAATAAATTTTTTTATGTTAAGCTTGAAAGATTCGATATTCTGAGCCCCGATGCTAAAATAACCGAAAGGTCTTTACTCGGGGAGTCTCAGCGTGATCTCCGGAATATTATTCTGTCTTACAACGGAAATATAGCTGGTGATAAAACTTCGCTTGTTTCGATTTCGTTTTTTAACGGTAAAGCAATTGGTCTGATAAAAACCGGAAATGAAACTTATGTTATCGGAGCATTGAAAGATATAAACAACAATGAGACCGAAGATTTTATTTTATACAAAGAAAGCAAACTTAAAACTCATAAGAGATTCGACTGCGGTTCGGATGTGTTTGATATACCGGCAGAAGTGCTGAAGTCAATGAGAGATACTTACGGTAAAAATACTGACAATATGAGTACAACTCTGCTCGAAGCGAAAGTTGCAATTGATGTTGATTTCTATACCTACAACACATACGGCAGTTCGGTTCCCAATGCCACAGCTTATGCTCTTGCTCTGATGTCTGCATCATCAGCGGTTTATGTCAAGGATATGAACATCAAATTAACGGTAGGATATCTCAGAGTCTGGACAGTTCAGGATCCTTATACTTCAAATGACGGTTCGACTCTGCTGTCACAGTTCAGATCCGACTGGAGCATTAATCAGGGAGGCGTCGACAGAGTGATCGCTCATTTGTTAACTAGGAGAAGCAGCATTAATGTAGGGGGAATCGCATATCTGGATGTTCTCTGCAATATGTCATTCGGTTACGGATTAAGCGTGCTTAACGGCACAATAAATCCGCTACCATTATATTCTTATGATGTAGTTGTTGTAACGCATGAAATCGGGCATAACTTCGGTTCGCCTCACACACATAACTGTTCGTGGGTCGGAGGTCCGATAGATACCTGTTATACTGTCGAAGGAGGTTGTTATTCGGGTCCGTCGCATCCGACAGTCGGAACGATAATGAGTTACTGCGACACAGAAGGCGGAACGGTAGTGATGAATTTCGGACCGCAACCCGGAGCCCTCATAAGGAACAGAGCTGAAAGCGCTGCATGTCTGACAGCATTTGCCGGACCGGTACTGGTAGCTTACCCTAACGGCGGAGAAACATTCAGAACTTTGTCAAATGCTATAATCTACTGGGGTACATCTTTTACCGGAAATGTAAATATAGAATACACATCGAATAACGGCTCTTCCTGGAATACAATTCAGAATAATGTTCCTGCTCAGCAAAGAGAATATCAGTGGACAGTTCCTTATACAGCATACACAAATCAGGCAAAAATAAGAATTCTTAATTCTTCCAACTCTTCCGAAGGAGATACAAGCGATGTTCCGTTCAGGATAATTCTGACATACAATATATTCAATGTGCTGTCACCTCCGAGCACAACAAGAATAGAAACATCGGCAAACAATACTTCGCTGCAGCAGTTCACCTGGAGCAGCGCCGGAAGTCATCCTTCATTAAGATACAAATTCAAGATAAGAAAGGTCGGCGGCGGAGCAGTAGATTATTCATACAGCAGCGATAACGGCGGAGCAGATACTGTCATAAGTCTGAGAAAAAGCTTCCTTGATTCTCTTGCGCTGTTAATTGGCACGACAGGTGATTCACTTCGCTGCACTTGGAGATCATGGTCATATAATGGTTACGACTCTGCTTCTTCGTCAAATACATTTCTGGTAACGCTTGTAAGGACAAATGTCGGTATCAGTGTGATTTCTTCAGAAGTTCCGGCAGAGTTCAGTCTGTCTTATAATTACCCAAATCCTTTCAATCCCTCTACATTAATAAAATTCGATGTTGCAAAGCGGCAGAATGTAAGCATTGAAATTTATGATATGCTTGGAAGAAAAACGGAAAGTCTGGTAAATGAAAATCTGAAACCGGGAAAATATGAAGTAACATTTAACGGAGCCGGTTATCCGAGCGGAATTTATTATTACAGAATGCAGACGGAAAATTTCTCTGAGACAAGAAAAATGCTGCTGGTCAAGTGACCGTGTGTTGATAATCAGTTTTCAATTAAGAGGCGGCCAGAAATGGCTGCCTTTTTTTATTAGATTTCCTCCGCCGGAGTGATCACCTCAATCATCTGATCAAATATCAATCCGATGACGGAGATGAGGAGTTTAAAAATTATTAAAGAATTTTAAATTTGTTTTTAATTATGAAATTCGTGTCAAAACTTTTTTAAAATCCTCGTTACGAATCTCCGGATTCGTAACGAAATCATCCGTTCCCAATCCGGAGATTGGGAACGATGAGGTTATAACTTTTTGCTAATTTTAAAATCCTCGTTACGAATCTCCATATTCGTAACGAAATTATCCGTTCCCAATCCGGAGAATGGGACCAATGAGGTTATAACTTTTTGCTAATTTTAAAATCCTCGTTACGAATCTCCTGATTCGTAACGAAATCATCCGTTCCCAATCCGGAGATTGGGAACGATGAGGTTATAACTTTTTGCTAATTTTAAAATCCTCGTTACGAATCTCCAGATTCGTAACGAAATCATCCGTTCCCAATCCGGAGAATGGGACCAATGAGGTTATAACTTTTTGCTAATTTTAAAATCCTCGTTACGAATCTCCTGATTCGTAACGAAATCAAGGATTAAATTATTCTGAGATCACCTTAATCATCTGATCGTGTATCAGACCGTTTGTAGCGAGGATCTGTTTTCCGTAAACGGAATATTTACCGCCGTTGAAATCGGTTACCTTCCCTCCTGCTTCAGTAAGTATCAGAAATCCTGCGGCTACGTCCCATGCATTAAGGTTATATTCCCAGAATCCCTCGAATCTTCCGCAGGCTGTCCAGCAAAGGTCCAGAGCTGCAGAACCGAGTCTTCTAATGGGAACATCAAGCATAAGGAATTTTTTGAATACGACAAAAGGATCAGGTTTATAACTGCTTGAGTTATACGGAAAACCTGTAACCAGAAGAGATTTCCTGAGTTCAGCGGACTTTGAGACAGAAATTTTAACATCATTAAGAAATGATCCTTTCCCTTTTTCGGAAAAGAAAAATTCATCAGATATAGGATTGAATACAACCCCCATAATAATTTCACCGTTCTTTTCCAGAGCTATCGAAACACAGGTAAGGGGAATGGAATGGGCGTAATTGACAGTTCCGTCTATGGGATCTATTATCCATTTAAATTCAGACTCCTGGTATAAAGCGCCTGCTTCTTCCGAAACAATATCATGTCCGGGAAATGACGACTTAATTACTTCTATTATTTTATCTTCGGACTTTTTGTCAATTTCTGTTACGAGGTTGGAAATGACATCCTTGCTTGAGATCTTAAAATTTCCCTCAAAGTTTTCTTTAAGAATCTTTCCCGCTTCGAGAGAAGCTTTTATAAGTGTATTTTTCATTTATATTCTGAACTCCAGATTGTCATATGCAAGTTCAATCCCTTTCGGTAGAGAGGAATTAATCTTTTCGTGAAGAATGTCGTGTGTTAAATGCGTAAAAAATGTTCTCTTCGGTTTTACTCTTTTGGAAATCCCGATGGCCTCCTGCAAATTGAAATGAGTCGGATGAGGTCTTATGCGCAGAGCGTTTATGACAAGTACTTTCAGCCCTTCGAGTTTTTTTAGTTCTTTATCGGAAATCGCGCTGCAATCGGTAATGTAAGCAAAATTATTGATCCTGTAACCGAAGATCTTTAAATTTCCATGCATGCATTCAACGGGCATTATCTCCACATCCTTAACTTTAAACATTCTATTCTTTATCACATGAAATTTCACAAGAGGAACGGATTTATACTTTATGAGTTCTTTGTCAAATACATAGCGAAAGGAAATTTTCATTTCATCTACGGTAGTCTTATTTGCATACAGGTCAATGAATTTGTCATATCTCTGTGTTATCTGTCTCAGATCATCCATGCCGTTGATATGGTCAACATGGTGATGAGTATAAAACGCTGCGTCAATGTTATCGATTTTATTTTTAAGCATCTGCTGTCTGAAATCTATGGAAGTATCAATTAATAATTTCAAACCTTCGTTAGTTTCAATATAAGCGGAAGTTCTTAATCTTTTGTCTTTCGGATTTGAAGAGGAGCATGTTTCACATTTGCAGCCGATGACAGGAACGCCCTGGGAAGTACCTGAACCGAGAATAATTACTTTCATTTAAAATAAATAATTAAAAAATTACAACAGCTTTTCACTTCCTTTTTCTCTTTCAACAAGTTCGCGTATATTGGGTTTTAAAAAAATATTATCCGAATCTGATTCGGCTATATTTTTTACAAGTATACTGATCTTCTTTTCCTGATCCAGATTCTTATTAAGCAAAAATACCTTCTGCTCGCGCAACATACAGAATCCTCCCTTGAATACGCCTTTTTCCACTCTTACTGTAAAGTCCAGCTTTTCCAGAACTTCGATCAGATCCTGAATTAGTAGTTCCTTTTTATCATTATAAACAGGTTTCGGAGATTTTTTGATTAATTTTGCCAAGAAGTAAATAAATTATTAAATTTTGAATCCAGTATGAACATTAATCCTGTTTTTCCAGAATAAGATCATCATCTTCATGTAAATAATATTTGTAACCGTGAACTTCCTCTATTCTTTTTTCACTTTCTTCAATTTCAGCGGCCGATTTTTTCAGAGGTTTGAAAACTGACAGCCAAATAATCGTATAATAACTCATAACAGCTATCCACGGAACCCCTCTCAGAAATCCGATCCGCTCGCCGAAAAGCTCAAGAAGTCTGTCATGATTTGCAGGTCTCTTTGCAAAAAGCAGTATAAATTTAAGATCTATGAGAGAAGTGTAGAGTTCGACAGGAACAAATACAAAAAAAAGTAACGCAGACATCAGAAGCCAGGGATTCTCTCTGAGATTAATTTTACAATTCTTAAGAAACACAATCGCAGAAACAAGAACTATCGGATAGATAACCATGATCATTAACGAAGCATCTGCAACCATCTTGAAAATCTGATTTTCCTCATCGGGAGGAATGCTCGTTCTGAAATTAAACTCATCATAATTCAGAAGCTGATTGCCAATGAAAAATCTGACATTTATAGCTCCAAGCCAGAAAATAGTTCCGACTATAAGAATAAATAAAGATATCCTTGCTTTTTTATTTAAGTACAAAATCTCTTTTAAATTTAGAAACCGGTATTAATTTAAACAATTTTAAATTTGTTATTAATGGAAAATTTTTCCACAGATTTAAAACGCAATATTGATTACAGAGAAAATTTGTTTTTACCAAATACATTCTTATTTCAATGAAGATTTAATTTTTTCAGGAATATTTTGATTGAACCAAGTCAGTCTGAAATGAAAGAATATGCTCATTTGATAAAAGCTGAGAAACTGAATATGACAAATAAAATTAATTTCATTTACCCATACTTATATATTTAGTAATTTGAATTAAACTAAAAAAATGTCACAGGAAAAAATAATAGAAATACTGTCAAACATAAAAGAGCCTGTTCTCGGAAAAGATTATGTAACACTGGATTTTGTGAAGGGAATTTCATTAAACGGAAAAAATCTGACGCTTACACTCGGGATAACTGAAATTAACGATGAGATAATTAAGAAAGCAACGGATGAAGTGACAAGCGAATTCAGAAAAAAAATGCCGGAAATAAACATAAAGGATTTAAAGTTTACAATCGGCATCACCGAGCACACAGACGCAAAGAAAAAATCCATTATGCCCGGAATAAAGAATACAATAGCTATAGCTTCCGGGAAAGGCGGCGTTGGAAAATCAACTATAGCCGTTAACCTTGCCGTTGCGCTTGCAAAAGAAGGAGCTAAAGTGGGGCTTATAGATGCGGACATTTACGGTCCTTCGATTCCACTGATGTTCGGCATAAACAAAAAGCCCGGAGTAACAAAGGTCGGTGAAAAGAGCATGCTTGTTCCGCTCGAAAGGTACGGCGTAAAAGTAATGTCAATAGGATTTCTTATTGAAGATAAATCTGCCGTAGTGTGGAGAGGACCAATGGCATCGAGCGCACTGAAGCAGTTCATAGGAGACGTAGTATGGGACGAACTTGATTATCTGCTTTTTGATATGCCTCCGGGAACAGGTGACATACAGCTTACTTTAAGTCAGACAATTCCTCTGACATGCGCTGTTATTGTGACAACGCCTCAGGATATTTCATTAGCAGATGCCAGAAAGGGATATGTAATGTTTGAAAGAGTAAATGTTCCTACGATGGGAATAATTGAGAATATGAGTTATTATCAGAATCCTGACGGAAGCAGGGAATATATCTTCGGCAAAGGCGGCGGGCAGAGGATGAGCGAAGAGTTTAATGTGAAACTTCTCGGCGAAATACCTCTGAATATGAAAATCAGGGAAGGCGGAGATCAGGGAATTCCTGTTGCAGAAGGGGATTCGGGTTCGGAAGTTACCGGAATCTTTAAAAGAATTGCAAAGGATACCATACGGGAAATAAATCTTATGAATGTTAAAAATTCGGAAGATCAGGGACTTGTAATAGAAATTTAATCTCAAAATTTTTTTCATTAAAGTTTATTAAATATGAAAACCATAATATCATTAATTCTGTTTTTTCTTATGATTTATACAGGATGCGGAACTACCGGCGGTTCGGATTCGCCGGCAAATTCAGTCAAGGATTTTGTAGCAGCGCTGAAGGAACAGAATCCCGGTAAAGCATGGAATTATTTATCAAAAGGTTCTCAGAAAATGTATGATGATCTGGCGAAGAACAGGAATCAGAGCGGGAAAGAATATTTTGAAAAAAGTGTTTCGAATGTGAGTTCGCTCGGACTTATGGGAATGGATTTTGAAGTTATAAACGAAATAAAGGAAGGCGATAAGGCAACAATAGAAATCAGGTCAAAGGATCAGAGCACATCAGAACTTTATTCGATAAAGGAAGACGGTGTATGGAAACTTGATTATGCGAGAACATTGGAAGAAAGCATGAAAAAGGTTGAATAAAATTATTAAACCATTACTATTTAAAATCAATGTCTGAACTAACGATAGAAAATGTAGAGGAAGTGCTGAAAAAAGTAAGACCTTATCTGCAGCTTGACGGCGGAGATGTAGAAGTAATCAGAATACGGGACGGAGGCAAGGTTGAGGTCAGGCTTCTTGGTAACTGCAAGGGCTGTCCTTTAAGCATGATGACTTTAAGAGCGGGGATTGAGCGGGCTCTTATGCAGGAAATTCCTGCTGTTACAAGAATTGAAGCCGTGAATTAAAATGACCGGTTTAGAAATTAAGATTTTCAATCTTCCCGATATCCCTGAATGAAGACTTTCCGGTATCATAACCAATAACAGATTCCTT
>JAFDZQ010000127.1 GCA_018266895.1 Bacteroidota bacterium | reverse complement strand
ATTTCATAACTTCTTCTTCGGCTTTCATTTTAGAAATACCGTAAGTCGTTATAGGTTCGGGTTTTATATTTTCATCAACAGGAGCTTCCGTCTTTGCAGGACCGACAGCAGCAAGAGAGGATACAAATATAAATTTTCTTATATTTTTATTTACCCTGTCCGTAATATCAAGAAGATTTTTTGTAGCATCATAATTTCCTCTGAAGAAGCCTTCTTTTGTTTTTGATTTTACGACTCCCGCAACATGAAAGACATAGTCCATATCCTTAATGCAGTTTTCCAGGGATTCATTGGAAAAAAGATCCCCCTCAACAAATTTAACATTCTTGCCATCAAGCCATTTGGTGGAAGATGTTTTACGCCTGAGACAATAAACTTCGTAATTTTTTTCCAATAATTTATCCGCAAGATGACTTCCTACAAACCCTGTAGCTCCCGTTATTAATGCTTTCAATAGTTGTTTAGATTTTAAATAGAAGTTATTAATTATAATTAGTATTTTCATTACTAAAACTTTGACCTAAATTCTAATTTTTTATAAATAGCCTTATTTATAATTTTTTCAAAAATAATCTCAGGAGTATAAATGGATCTGTTTGAAAAGTGTAAAAAATATACAAGAGCAGACGAAGTAAAAGCCTTAGGCGTTTATCCATATTTCAGGGCAATTGAAGCCAATGAAGGTCCCGTTGTAAAAATCGAAGGAAGAGATATTATAATGGCAGGTTCAAATAATTATCTCGGACTCACGGCTCATCCCAAAGTAAAAGAAGCAGCTATCAATGCAATTAAAAAATACGGAACCGGTTGCTCAGGTTCGCGATACCTGACAGGTACGCTTGACCTGCATATAAATCTGGAAGAAAAACTTGCGGACTTTCTCGGCAAGGAATCCGTGCTGTTATTTTCTACCGGATATCAGACTGCACAGGGCATAATACCAACCCTTGTTTCTAAAGGAGAATATATTATATCCGACAAGGATAATCATGCATGCATTGTTGCCGCTAACATGATGGCAAAAGGAGGATTCGCTGAATTCAAAAGGTACAAGCATAACGACATGAATGACCTTGAAAGAGTTCTTAAATCGATTCCGGCTGAAGCTCCGAAATTAGTAGCTTCCGACGGAGTATTTTCAACTACGGGAGAGATCGTTGAACTGCCAAAGCTTGTAGAACTTTGCAAAAAATATAATTCCCGCATAATGATCGACGATGCTCATTCAACCGGTGTTATCGGAAAAGGAGGAAGAGGCACTCCATCAGAATTCGGACTTGTGAATGAAGTTGATCTTGTCATGGGAACATTCTCAAAAACATTTGCATCTTTAGGAGGATTTGTAGGAGCAGATAAAGTGGTTATAAATTATCTCAAGCATAACTCCCCTGCCCTTATTTTCTCTGCTTCACCGACTCCGGCTTCAGTAGCTGCTGCCGATGCGGCTCTGGATATTCTTATAGCCGAGCCTGAAAGAATCGCAAGTCTCATTACAAATGCCGAAAAAATGAGGAAAGGTTTCAAGGATATGGGATTCAGGGTAATTGACAGCAGGACTGCAATTGTTCCCGTGGTTCTTGGAGAAGATGATCTTGTGTTTAAATTCTGGAGGAGATTGTTCGATTCGGGTGTGTTTGTAAATGCTTTCATTTCACCCGGTGTGCCTGTTGGTATGGCAATGCTCAGAACTTCATTCATGGCTACTCATAAGGATATTCATTTAAACAGGATCCTGGAAGTCTTCGGCAGCATTGGCAAAGAGATGGGATTAATTTGACAATATTAATTATTCTAAATTTTTTTAATGTATCTTAAAAAACTTTTACTTTTATTTTTAATTTCTTCTGCTTTTTATTCCTGCAATAAAGAAACCGGGACTAATAAAAATTTACCTGAATCCCGAACACAGACTGATGAAGTTACGGCATCCGAAACCGATTCCGTAATGACACCTGAAGAGATATTCAGCAGTTCGCTTGTTCAGGATATTATGGGAGAAGAAGAAGACATTGATCTTCAGATTTATCTTGAAGAACAGATTTATCCGCTGGTTTCGAAATCAGATAAAATCACTCTGGATAAAATATCTTCTTCGTTGTATCTGGTGAGCTACCGGGAAAACGGAATAATGAGAAATTTTATTCTGCAGAAGTTTTACAATCCTGTTAAAGATGAATTTTTATTTGAAAAAACAGATACACAACTCAATGCTGTTAAGCAGTTTTTAAAATGAAATTTGTTTGTTGGCATATTTTTAGTTAAGTTTGTATAGTTCTTTTTAAAAAAATATTTTGGTTGCCAGATTTTTGGCATTAAAACGGGAATCCGGTATAAATCCGGAACTGTCCCCGCAACTGTAATAAAGAAGACCGGAAGCTTATCCACTGCATCAGTTTCTGATACGGGAAGGAAATCCGGAAATTGCTTTAGAGTCAGGAGACCTGCCTGAATATTGTGTAATTCATCTTCGTGGGAAAAGATAGACTGACTATTCAAAAGAAACTCCTGTTTTCTTTTTTATCTCATCTGTTTTTCCATTAAGAGATAAAAGAATTCAGGAGTTTTTTTATGAATATTTTTAAACGGATATATTTAATCAGTAAAAATGTACAGATCTGCATACATTATATTTCTTTTTTTTAACTTTATATTAACCGGTCAGAGATCCTTCTCACAATCCACGGATTCTGCATTTTACAGCACGGGAGAGATAAGTGTATACGGATATAAGGTTGCCACGGATAATTTTTTCGCACCTACAAAAATACGGACAATAACAGACAAAGAGATAAGCAATAAAAACGGAGAAAGTCTTGCAGAAATCCTGCAGATTGCAGGCGGTATCTTTATAAAGTCATACGGAAATTCATCATCACTCAGCACAGTTTCACTTAACGGACTTGGAGCTGAACATACTCTTGTCCTGCTGAACGGATTCAAGTTAAATTCAGCTCAGAACGCTCAGGCAGATCTTTCACTGATATCAAAGAATAATATTGAAAGGATTGAGATTTTAAATAACGGCGCAAGTTCGATTTACGGTTCAGAAGCAATCGGAGGAGTGATAAACATCATTACAAAATCAAATCATTCTAAAGAATTGGGTATTGGTGTTACAGCCGGATACGGTTCATACAATTCCGGATTGTTAAGTTTAAATTTAAGCAAATCATTTAGCAGGTTCAGTTTTAATATGGATTATGTAAAAGAAAAGTCGGAGAATAATTTTAAATATTTCTTTAATGACGGAATAAATAAAATCCTTAAGGAAAGACTGAACTCCGGCTTCAGTTCATCAGACTATGTGTTTAATGCTTCGATGAAGACAGGTAAATATTCCGAAATAAATTTTTACACAGGTTACAAAATTTCGGACCGAAACATTCCCGGTCAGGAAACCGGATCAGAACCTTCTGATGCAATTCAAAAAGACAATAATCTGAACAGCATAGTTTCATTCAGGCACAGATTTTCCGCCAAATTTCTTGCAATCACAAAATTCAATTATCAGAATAATCTCTCCGAATACACAAACAGCACTGTCACAAAAAGCTATTACAGGAACAAATATTATTCAAATTCGGCACAGATAAATTTTACTGGCAAAAACCTTGAACTGATTTCAGGTTATGATATCAGCTATTCAGCATTAAAAAGTAACGAACTTACTGACAATATTAAAAGAATTCAGTACGGAATATTTTTAGTTTCCGAATACAATCTGTCGGGAAAAATTAAATTGTTTCCTTCCGCAAGATATGATTACATTTCAGATATAAAAAGAAGTGTGCTGTCCGGCAAAATAGGATTCAATTACAGACCGGAAAAAGAACTAAATCTGAATTTCAGATCAAGTGCAGGTAACAGCTTTTCTGCTCCGACATTCAATGAATTATACTGGATAAATCTCGGAAGTAAAGATCTTAAACCGGAAACTGCATTGAATTTTGATGCCGGTTTTATATTCGGATTTAATAATATTTCATCAAACACAATTGAGCTGACTTATACTTACATTAAAGCAAAAGATAAAATTGTGTGGACTCCGGGTCAAAACGGAAACTGGACACCTCAAAACCTGAGCAGCACTAAATCAGAAGCATTATCCGCTGATTTCAGAATCAGCAAGAAGTTTAACCGTAACCTGAGTTCGGAAATAGATCTCATGTATTCATATACAAGTTCAAAAAAATCCGGAGCTGATTTCGAAAATGATCCGACCGAAGGCAAGCAGATATTTTACATCCCGAAGAATCTATTTAAAATTAATGTGAATGTAAATTACCGGAATTCAGGTCTTAATTTATTTTATATTTTCACCGGCAAACGTTACACAGATCAGGAAAATATTGGTTTTCTTCCGGCAAATTACATGCTTGAAAGCAATATATATCATAAATTTGTAATGCATAATATAAGCGCACTGGTCAGATTTGAAGTAAATAATATTTTAAATTCGGATTATCAGATCATTTCAGGCTACCCCATGGCTTTAAGAAATTTCAAAGTATCATTAAGTCTGAATTATTAAAATTTCAATAAATCTTTTTATGTCAAATTTAGAAGAAGCAAAAAAAGCAGGCGGTTCAAAGTATAAGGAAAAAATAAGGAAGACCATCGAAGGTTATAAAAATTTATCTGACGAAGAATTGCATTGTCTTCATATTTATTACGGTTACGGCAAGGGCAAGACAACATGCATCATGGGTCTGATTATGCGGGCTCTCGGAGCGGGATTAATAGTGAGATTAGTTCAGTTCGACAAAGGATATGAAGGCAAGAGAGAATATTACGCCGAATTAAATACATTAAAAAAGCTGAAGGAATGCGGTTGTGATGTCGAGTTCTTCTCTACAGGTTGCGAAAGGATGAATGAAGACGGCACTTTCAGATTCAAAAATTCGGATGAAGACTTTAAAGAAGCAAAAAGAGCACTTGAGATTTCAAAAGATCTTATTCTCAACGGGAAGCAGGATCTTCTGATTCTTGACGAAGGCATTGCAGCCGTTGTATATCATTTGCTTGAAAAAAGAGACATTGAAGACCTGATAGACCTCTGGGAAAAAAATAAACGTTTTGAATTTGTTCTTACAGGACATAAGCTCTGGGAAGGTCTTGAAGAAAGAGCAGATCTGGTAACGGAAATGAGAAAGGTAAAGCATTATTTTGACAAGGGAATCCCGATCAGAACAGGAATTGATTTTTAAAATAAATTAATATGAAGAACGAAGTCAGAAAGTGCATCTGCAGTAATGTTACATTTGAAGAAATGAAAGCTATTGCAGAACATAATAATGTAGCAAGCATTGAAGAACTCTGCAGTTTTGTAAATGTAGCTTCGAACTGCAAGCTTTGCACTCCGTACATTCTTAAAATGCTTGAAACCGGAAAAACAAGATTCGAAACTGATAACGGATTTAACTGATTTTATTACATCCGTCCAAAACGTT
The DNA here is from genome assembly GCA_018266895.1 of Bacteroidota bacterium. Classification (GTDB taxonomy): domain Bacteria; phylum Bacteroidota; class Ignavibacteria; order Tepidaquicellales; family Tepidaquicellaceae; genus JAEUSI01. The sequence goes on along the minus strand of JAFDZQ010000127.1, from coordinate 127 downwards.
TAATTTAAAATTAATTAAGAATTTCAGATTTGTTCTTTCTTTTGATCGATCAAAAGAAAGAACCAAAGAAAAATCGCCCGCTGGTGATAAATTGCCTGAAATTCTTTCGCAATTGCTGCAAAAATTT
>JAFDZQ010000126.1 GCA_018266895.1 Bacteroidota bacterium | reverse complement strand
TTAACAATAAAAAAACCGGAGGTTAATTTCGGTTTTAATTTAAATCTGAACTCATTTCCAATAAACTATTTTATCAGAATTAAAACAAATTGTTATCACTAAAAACAACAAACAATACAACATTGCTTAAGTTTCCATTCTGCAAGAGAAGAGCCCCTTAAAAAACAAAAGCGACTCAGAAATAAAATTCTTTAACCGTATACAAAAAAGTCGAATCAAAACAATTTTAGATTCGACTTTTAAGCATAAATCTAAGTCTCATCACTTAACTAAAATCATCTTTTTTACCTGTTCAAAATTTCCTGCTGTTATTTTATAATAATAAACACCGCTCGGAAGATTCGAACCGTCGAATGAAAGATTATAACTTCCCGCCTTCTTAAAATCATTTATTAAACTCATAACTTCTTTTCCAAGCAAGTTATAAATTTTTATAGACACAAAATTATCAAACGGGATTTCGTATTGAATATTAGTTGATGGATTGAATGGGTTTGGATAATTTTGATTTACAGAATATTCTTTTGGTAATTGATTATTCGATAAAATATTATCTTCCGTGCTTGCACAAGCATTACCACAGTTCAGTAAACCAATTGCACTTCCAAAATCCGATCTGACAGATGAGTCGGCATATTTATCAATCGCCTGAACTGTATATCTTACCGGATACTGGATCTGCTCACCCATTCCTGCCCAGCCGCTTCCCAATGCAATGATTGAAGTATCTATATAACTCGGAGCAGTTCCAGAATCTATATCTAATGTTTTAAGCAAAGTATAACTTGTCGGTACGTAAGCCATAGTTGATTGTGTAGCTCTCCAGATTTTATATCTTTTCTTTAAATCAGTTCTCAACATATCCGGCTCTTTGTTATGATTCCATGTTATTATCGGTCTCGTGTAGTTTTCACTTTCTATATAATAATCAACTACTATTCCCATTGGGCGGGATGGTGGGGTTAGATGGAGAATACTATCCCGATTAAATCCGGAACCTTCCTTATATATTTTAAAATTAACAGTATTGCTGCGTTCACTACTATTTTCATATAAATAAACATAGATCCCAGTTTCACTATTATTCCAACTTTTAGTTGACGGACTTGAATAAGGACTAAACATTTCGTTGTATCCCACATTCCATCCATCCCATCTATCTCCTTTCCATGCTCTTTTAGTCCAGACAGCAGTATCATTACTATAAATTCTATCTGTTCCATCATCTCCAAGGTTTACATGCTTTTTTCCAATTCCAAACCAAGCTCCAATACTTTTTTCATCATTATTGTTTAATGATCCGTCAGAAACATCATTGTCGTATGAAACACTTGATTTAATGTAATATGCAATTGTTTGTTCAGTAGACCAATCCGGATTTCGTGTTCCATTTTGTGTCCAGTCATATAAGCCGTCGGCACATTCCTGATCCATTCGTGGATACCAGTTGAAGCCATCAGGGGTGTGATATATGTAAACCCCTTTTCCATAGTTTGAGTTTATAACTCTATAAGGATTATCATGAGCTGTATCTCCTAACATAATTTTGTCATAGAGTGAAACATTATTTCGTAAAGCTATTAGAAAAAATTCATCAGAACCACTTATTGGTACTTTCAAAACCTGAATAGTATCATTAGCATCTCTTGAGGAAAAATCTCCTAAAATATTTGAAGGATTTGTAAAAGTAGCTGTTTTTGAAATACCATAACCTAATTTGATTGCTTCCCATGGGCTATGTTTTGAATCCAGGCCTGTAAAGTACCAACAGTTTCCTCCTGCCATTATTCCATAACTTGCATGACAACCTCCGAAATGATAATGTCCAATTTCATGAGCTTGAAGAGCAAGAAATGCATCTTTAGAAATAGGAGAAGCCGGACTTCCTCCTGGAGCTCCTGGAGTATACGTACATCCGGAATTTTTCCAATCGATGCATTCACATCCCTGACAAACAATTGTATCACCTGAGGAAACTACATATCGATTACCCTGTAAAGTTGGATACAAAATTGCGATACTTCCCGGAGTAACTCCGATATTTGGTCTGTAAGTTCTATATACTGTATATATCATATCAATTTTTCCATCTTCTTCATATTTATAAGTGCCATCTTTATAAGTCCAACGGTCATAATTTGCCCAGTTCAATCCGGAAGTTGTGTCCAATTTACCATAAATCTCAGAATTAATTCTACTTGCGCCCTGATTATTTTGATAATAATTTGCATTAGAATCTAAACGAAAGTAATAACTTTTTCCGACAACATGATTATGACCTCTCGATGTTTCCATCCAATAGTCACTAAGTGTTTGAGATTTTTCACCGTAAGCATTCCACCAATTAGTATTATTATTTCTATCTAAGGAAAGCAGACTATCTTTATAGATAGGTCCACTACCCCCAACTACATTCGAAGGCCAGTTAACATTATTCATATCAACACTGTCATTTTTAAATTCAATGAATACAATTAAGATCTGAAAAACTGAATTGGATGTAGTTCCCGGATATAAGTCTGTCCTTTCCGGTTTATATGCTCCACCTCCTGAAAAAGGTGTTGTTCCTGCGGTTGATAGTTCTGCCTCGCAATGCATTCCATCGTAAGGGTCATACACTTGCGAATAAATATACTGATTGAGTATTAAACTCAACGCTATTGTTATTATTATATTTTTCATTTTTCAATTATTAAATAATTTAATTTTGAAATAAATTTTGTTTATTTCTTAAAGATTATAATAAATCTATCAAATATGTATAATATTTATTATTTTATTAAAAAGCAGACAGGAGATTAACCTTAATTTAAAATTAAAGTTAAATTTATCTTATTACCTGGTCGTAGTTAAGATTCCTGCTCTGCTTTATTTTTTATCTGGTGGAGTCATTGTTTAAAATTTATTTTTGCAAAATCATTTTTTTTGTTTCTGAAAAATCGCCAATCGATAATTTATAAAAATATACACCACTTGGATAATTATCTGATTTCCAGGTTGTTGTATATTGTCCTGAATTTAAATTTTGATTTATTAAACTTACAATTTTCTTACCGGTGACATCATATATTTCTAAGATTACAAATCCTTTTTTTCTGATTTCATACTTAATTAAAGTTTGAGAATTAAATGGGTTGGGATAATTCTGATTTAAATAAAAACTATTGGAAATATTTATATTACTGCCGGAGATGTTTGTTTTGCCTCCATTATCAGTGTATAATATTTTTGTAGCCCCGCCAACAGCCCAACCAATTGAATCATTATAAAACCAAAAAGCATTTATGAATGATCCATTAAACTGAGTCAAATCCATCTGTCTCCAATTAAATCCACCGTCTGTTGTTTTAAAAATATTTCCATAAGTTCCTCCGCACCAACCCGTATTTAAAGAAGAAAAAGATATAGTGTAACATTCATCGGCACTTATTACTTTAGTCAAACTATCCCAACTTGAACCAAAATTTGTTGTCTTAAATATAATATTGCTTGTTCTGCCTTGAGTATATCCTGTGTTTTCATTTACAAAAGTTAATTTCATGAAGTCTGCAAGTCCTTGTCCTTTAGGAACAATTTCAATTTGAGTCCAGCTTTGTCCTGCATCACTGGTTTTAAACATATAGGCACCTTCACCGCAAAATAGTCCGTCATTATAATTTCTAAAATAAATATCAAAAATATAACTTGGCTTAACAGAAACTGAATCAAATGTAAAACCACCATTTGTTGTTCTTAATATATAATGATTCTTTGAAAGCCAGCCGGTGTCCCTGTTAATAAAAAATAAACCATGATAGCTTGGAGTCTGTTCAGTAGAGCTTCTTAAAATTTGCCAATTATCTCCTCCATCTGTTGTTTTCAGAATACATTCATAAAAACCGACACAATAAACTACCTGAGAATCCACTGCGAATATTTTATATAAATTTTTATAAACTCCGCTATTTTGCCTTACCCATTCTTTTCCACCATTGGTTGTTCTTATGATCGTTCCCTGATTACCGCAGGTCCATCCGGTTTTATCATTAATAAATGAAACATCATATAAATGATTATACAGTGTTACCGGATATTGCCGTATCCATTGTGCTTCTGATATTCTGAAAGATGTGTGAATAATTAAAAATAAAAATATTGCTTTTTTCATAATGATTTTATAAAAAAATTTTTGGGAATTATTTGAAATTTTATTGTAGCTTTAGTGAGTATTGTATTTCATAAACGATCTAATCTTGAATGAATATTTTTGAAGCTTCGCTCTTGTGCCTGTGAATATAAAATATATAAAATTAAATAAATAAAACTTGGCAATCGAGCGTCACTAAAAACATATTATGGCATCTAGACTTATTGAAAGAAGTATTACATTGGGGAATAAAGCAAATTCAAATATCTTATAAGTAAACTTTGCTTATAATGGATTCCGAAAGTTGTGTTTAAATAGGTTACTAATGCTTTATTGGTCTATCACCTATTTGATATACGACATCTACTTTCTTACCTCTTGTTTTTGCACAATCTTGGAAATTCGATTCAGCAATTTTTGAAAGGTCATCGTAACTCATGTCACCGTGTGCCTTCCAAAGGGTAGTTATCCTGTGATCACGAATTTTCAACCAGTGTTTAGCAGCTTATTGGATAAAATCGTATGCAAATCGTATGCAAAAAAATAAAAGGAGCATTAGCAAACACGCTAAGCTCCTTATTTTATTATGCGGAATCGACGAGACTCGAACTCGCGACCTCCTGAGTGACAGTCAGGCGTTCTAACCAACTGAACTACGACTCCAATTAATAAGTATGCAAAATAAACCAATTATATAACTTTTGCAATGACTAACAATTTCTTTTAATTATTTTCTATGTACACGACAAAACTTTAAAGACACAATCTAATTCAAATATTAAATTTTCAACGGAATTCAGGATTTTTGTAAAATGATCCAACCCTTTTCTGAAAGTACTTTTTTCTTTTCTTCCGTGGTTCTTTATTCTGATTTTAATTGAACTTTCTATCCAAAGTCCAATCAGATAGCACCATAGCATTGCAATGGTTAAAAGTGCAATTAGTTTTTTTATTTTCTCATCATCTTTAATATGTGTATTCTCTAAATTAAAACCTTTTGTTTTCATATTTCCAAAAAGATTCTCTATTGTCCATCTTTGCTTGTACATCGCTATAGCCTCGTTGGGATTGCTGCTACTGGCTATTATTAAATAGTCATTACCTACAGTCTTCTTTCCGCTTAAATAAGCTTCTTGGAAGTATATTTAAACATATCTTTTTGAAAAAATTTAAAATTCTTAAAATTGCACTTAAATAAAAAAACCCAACACTTTTAGAAAGAAAAATG
>JAFDZQ010000125.1 GCA_018266895.1 Bacteroidota bacterium | reverse complement strand
TACACAAAAAAATTTACAGTCTCCAGGATTTATTTCTATGTCTTCGGGCCTGTTGCATTCAGTACCGCCCGCCAGCTTCGCTGCTGCATCGCAGTTCACAAGCACATCCGCCTGTGACCTGAAGTTCTTCTTAAGCTCTTCCCTTTTTTCAAAGTCAATCAGCTGCCATTTATTGTTTTCAAAATCTGCAACATACAGATCACCTTCATCGAGTATGTCAAAATTATTTTTACGGTCAGTCTTGTCGAACTTTCTGGCAGAAATAAATTTATACACGCATTCATTTACTTTATCATCTCCCATATATGCCACGATCTTATTATCCGGGGAAATATTTATTGCAACATTCTCATGTCTGAATCTGCCGAGAGAGGTTCTTTTCTTCGGTTCGGAATTTTTGTCAAACGGATCCAGCTCAACCACCCATCCGTAATTTTCAACAATGAAATCCTTATCAGTATCATTCCATCTGTATTCCCAGAGGTTTTTTGAAGCAAAGTAATCCTGAAAATTTTCTTCTCCGCTGACCAAAGTTCCCCATGGAGTAATTCCTCCGCTGCAGTTTGCAAGAGTACCTGCCGCATAATCCGAATACTTCAGCTCTGCACTTCCCGCCGCTTTTCCGCAAAGTTTAACCGGCGTTAATGCATCTATTCTTCTGTTGAATTTATCATCTTCTGCGAATTGCCACTTTCCATTAACTTTCTTTACTCTGAAAACCGAAATTCCAACGCTTCTTTTTTCCGCATCCACTTCTTCCCTTGTCTTTATTCTGTTATTTCTGAAATCATCATCTGAATATCCGTTGATAAATAAAGGCGAAGGAAATTCATGATTAACTGTCAGGAGTCCGTCTTCCGAATTATTACCTCCATCTAAAAGATCAATCGGCAGATAAGCCGTGAAGTCGTTATTAAACCCAAAGTCTTCCGTTGAGCTTATCCTGTCACCCCATTTTCTGATAATAGTATAACTAAATCCTTCCGGCAAAATAAATTTATCTTCATCTGACGGCTCGACAGGTTTGAAAAAAATATCATTACTGTTGTCTGCTCTCTCTTTTAAAAAGGGAATATTAAAAAACTCTGAAGGAAGTATTGAACCGAGAGCAAGGAACGCCGAAGCATTTCCTGCATCTTTAAGCAACTTCCGTCTGGATATTTTTCTGTTTATTAGTGCTTCTAAATTGGTTTTCAATTTTTGTAATTTATATAAAATACATTATCAAAGATTATTCTGCATGAATTAATTGTAAAAGAATCGTGAAATTTCATTTTATATTAGTTCTGTATGGTGTAACTTTCAATAAATCTTAAATAATTTCCATGACAAAACTTTTCATAATCATAACTACTGTTGTATGTTTTACATTAATTGCAGACAGTTCTTTTTCGCAGAATGTTCCTTTTTACATTAATCTCGATACTACACAGACCAATAAGACTGACAGCGCATCACTGTATGTGAAAAATCCGACAAATCAGATACTTCATATTACATCAGTAAGAACGCTTACACCGCAGTTTTTTACAAGAGTAAGTTCATTTATTGTAAATCCGTCAGACAGTTCCCTGATCTGGGTTTATTTCAAAACAAATCAGAATATTACTTACTATGATTTCATTATTTTTGAAAGCAGAGAACTGAATTATCCGATAATAAATTACCTCATCGCCACGGCGAAATATCCGGATGCATTATACAGCTTTACACAGGGACTTACAGACGAAGCTTTGAAGACTGCTTTGAAAAATTTCTGTTCGACAAATACAAATAACAACTATACTGCTTCCCGCACTGCAATGTTTTCAACGATAGATGATTACAATAACGACGATACGATTGAATGCGTTTACACAGGAAGAAAAGTTTATACAACCGGTATTCCGAGCGTAAATCCTCCTCAGAGCATGAATACGGAGCATACATTTCCGCAGGGATTTTTTAATCAGGATGAACCTATGAGAAGCGACATTCATCATCTTTATCCGACGGACGAAACTGCCAATAACAGAAGGAACAATTACGATTTCGGATATGTCGTTTCGAATATCACCTGGGAAAACGGAGGTTCAAAGCTCGGACAGGATTTTGAAAATCAGATAGTATTCGAAGCGAGGGATCAGCATAAGGGAAATATAGCAAGATGTCTTTTTTATTTTCTCATAAGATATCAGAATTACGGAGGGTTTATGGATGCAAAACAGGAAAGAGTTCTAAGAGCCTGGAATCTCTCCGATACGGTCGATGCCCGCGAGAGAATACGTGAAAACGGGATTCAGGCGTTTCAGCATAACAGAAGTCCGTTTGTTGATCATCCTGAATTCATTGACAGGATAAAGAGTACTTTCTCAGTTATTCCTGTTATTGCAAAACCTGAAATATCAGCATCACCATTTTTTATTACTTTTGATACGCTTGCAGTAAACGATACGGCAAGTTATTTCGTGTCTTTATTTAATTACGGAACAGGCAATCTTAACATTAATTCCGTTACTTCTTCTTCTCCGCAGTTTATCGTAGAAAACATTCCTTCTGCGGTGCCGCAGAGAGAATTCAGATTTGTAAAAGTAAAATTCAGACCGGATCAGCTGAATCATACTTTCACATCAACATTATCAATTGACAATAACGACAGTCTTATTACCGTTAATTTAACCGGATACAGCAATAACACAATCGGCGTTTCAACAATAACACAGCAGATACCTTTTGAATATTCATTATCTCAGAATTATCCGAATCCGTTTAATCCCGCAACCGTGATAAGTTATCAGCTGACTGTCAGCAATTATACATCATTAAAAGTATATGATATTAACGGAAGAGCAGTTGCAACTATAGTCAATGAAAAGCAAAATCCGGGCAGATATTCAGTCACTTTTAATGCGTCAGATTTTCCAAGCGGGGTATATTACTATAAACTTTCTTCAGGGAATTACACGGAAACGAAGAGCATGATGCTTTTGAAATAAAAATCAGGATTTATTTTAAATCTGATTTTTTATTTTTTATAGTGATTAGTGAACTAAGATACTTCAGCTTCACCATTTGTTAAAAAAAAGCTCTGTATTTTTGATCAATTCGAAATGAATAGATTCCTCTCTAATGAGGTGGAAGCAATTTTGTTTTAAAGGGAAAGGTGACTTATGTTTTCTTCAAATAATATTGAAAACATATTCCGCTTTTTTAATAGATTATGTGAGTTTAAATTGTCCTGCTCACATCAGTGGAGCGGGCAATACGGGCTGTTAAACTACTTTACAAAATAATTCAGCATCTTATAAATAAGCTTCGCTGTCATAAAATCCGGAAAATGATTTTCCTTTACAGGCGATAGCTCTACCACATCAAATCCCACAACGCATTTCTTTTCACCCAGAAGTTTCATGATTTTTAATGTTTCATCCCAGAAGAAACCGTTTGGTTCCGGTGTTCCCGTCGACGGCATAAGCGAAGGATCGAAATAATCCACGTCAAATGTTATGTAAACATTTTCCTTAAGCGAATCCACTATTTTCTTTATCCAGTCAAAGCCGTGCTTGCCGCTGCGTATCTCAAATGCATAAAATGTTTTGATATTCCTGTCTTTTATAAAATCAAATTCGGCTTTGCATTGCGCTCTTATGCCGACCTGCGTTATGTCAGTGGTAAATTCAGCCACTCTCGCCGCGAATGAGGCATGTGAATATTTCGAACCTTCATACTCTTCACGCAAGTCGGAATGAGCATCAAAGTGCAGAATTGAAAGATCTTTATAAGAATCAAAATGCGCTTTGACCGGAGCAGTTGATATCGAATGCTCTCCGCCAAGCGTTACGACAAATTTTTTGTTGTCTATATGCTTTTTTACATTTTCATAAATGAGATCAAGAGCTTTCTTACCTTTCTTGCCTTTGAACTCTACCGGGTGAAGCGAACATATCCCGTTCCCTTTTTCAAAACAAAGCTCTCTGTTCAGTTCTTCATCAAAGAATTCCACATAATGAGAAGCATCAAGAATTGCCTTCGGTCCTGCTGCCGTACCTTTACCGTAAGATGTTGTATCTTCAAAAGGAACAGGCAGCAGAACAATTTTCGAATTTTTATAATCGGAAAATTCTTTTTCTATTGCGAGAAAATTATTTTTAATTGAATAATATCTGATCTTGTTTTTCAAATTATATTAATTGAATTTATATTCTTCGGTATCAAAAAGTTCTTTAAGCTTTGAAATGATGTCACTGCTGTTTTCCGGCTTGTCTGTTTTACCCTCGCTGACAATATTACTTTCCGGCGGATTAGTTGTTAATTTTACTTCTTCTTCCTTAAAATCCGCTTCATGATCATTTGACTTCAGATCAATTCCGGAAGGAGCTTTTTTTTCAGAAGTTGCGGAATGTTCAGTTAAGGATTTTTTTTTTACTGCTTTTAAATCTGAAAGTATATCCGATAAGTCGAGAACTTCAGTATTGACGCGGCTCAATTCCACCAATATCGCTTCGAGCAGTATCTTCTGATTGGAGGAATACTTAAATCTGTTTTCAGCTTCAAAAAGTATTTTCATAAGTCTGGAAATCTGATCAGCAGAAAACAATTTAGCTTCATCGGAATATTTCTCTTTGATCGAATCTGATTCATCAAGCAGATCCGTTTTACCGGTGGAATTCACGATCATAAGATCCCTGAAATGTTCCGTTACACCGTTAAAAAAAGTCTGCAGGTCAAATCCGTGATCATTCAGTTCGTTGAAATAATTAAGTATCTCCTTCGCATTGCCTTCTCTTATGTATCCGGAGATCCTGAAATAAATTTCCTTGTCGGGAATGTTAAGAAAATTCTTCAGTTCTTTGTACCTAATGTCTTCACCGCAGAATGAAACCGACAGATCAAATATTCCCTGCGCATCTCTTAAAGCTCCGTCACCAAGCTTTGCTATGAGAAACAGCGAGTCATTGTCAATTTTGATTTTTTCTTCCTTTGCGATCTGCTTTATGCTGTTAATTATTTCAGCGATCTTAATTCTCTGCAGGGGAAATCTCTGGCATCTGCTGACAATTGTAGCCGGGATCTTTTCTGGATTAGTCGTTGCAAGAATAAATATAAGATAAGCCGGTGGTTCTTCCAGAATTTTCAGCAGCGCGTTAAATGCCTGCTGAGTAAGCATATGAACTTCATCAACTATAAAAAATTTATACTTTCCTTTTATAGGGAAAAATTTCGCGGCATCCTGAATTGCGCGGACATCGTCGATTCCCCGGTTTGAAGCTGCATCAAGTTCGAATACATCCGGATGAACTCCGCTTGTTATCTCGGTGCACGAATCGCAGTTATTGCACGGCTCGCCGTCCTTTGAATTCGGACAATTAAGAGCTTTGGCATATATCCTTGCAATCGTAGTCTTTCCAACTCCGCGAGGACCGCTAAGAAGATATGAATGCGCGATCTTCTTTGTAAGTATTGCATTCTTCAGTGTCTGTGTTACAAATTCCTGTGAAGATACATCAGAGAATTTCTGCGGTCTGTATTTTCTGGCTGAGACTTTATAGGTTGACAAGGCTTGTTATTTAATTTTATCAGTTAAATTAATTCCTGAACGTAAAATTTCACTTTCTGAAGACGACTTTTTTGTCTTTGAACACATACTTTATCCCGTCCTCCACTTTTTCTATCGGAATTATCTTTAGTTTGTCAATGATCTCTTTCTGTATCTCCTGCAGATCTTTTTCATTATCCATTGGTATAAGCACAGTTTTGATCCCGCTCCGTACCGCTGCGAGAAGTTTTTCATTCAGTCCTCCGATCGGCAGGACATGACCTCTGAGCGTGATTTCACCTGTCATAGCTACGTCCGTTCTGACAGGACATTTTGTAATTGCTGACAGCATTGCCATTATCATGGTGATTCCTGCAGAAGGTCCGTCTTTTGGAATGGCTCCTTCGGGAAGGTGAATGTGAATTTCCTTTTCCTTAAAAAAAGATTCCGGGATCCTGAATAATCCTGCGTTTGATTTTATGTAAGAAAATCCCGCCTGCGCAGATTCTTTCATTATATCGCCGAGCTTTCCCGTTAGTATGAATTTATTCGCGCCTTTCATTATTGTAACATCAACATTCAGTATGTCTCCTCCCATTGATGTCCAGGCAAGTCCTACGACCGAACCTATCTTATTCTTATCTTTATCATCAGCTAACTTCTGCTTGTATTTCTGAACGCCGAGAAATTTCTCAACTAATTCATCTGACACAACAATATTTATTTCCTTCTTCTTCTTCTTTGCTGTGTTTTCTACTATCTCTCTTGTTGTCTTTCTGATTATGGAAGATATTTCTCTTTCTAGACTTCTAACTCCTGCTTCTCTTGTGTATTCCTGAATTATTTTCAAGAGCACTTCATCAGGGAAACTTATCATTTCCGTTGTCAAACCGTGTTCAAGAATTTCTTTTGGAATTATATGTCTCTTTGCGATCTGAACTTTTTCAAAATCAAGATAACTGCTCATTTCAATGATCTCCATTCTGTCAAGCAAAGGAAGTGGGATATTATAATAAACATTTGCGGTGGTAATGAACAAAACTCCCGACAGATCATAATCCACATCGAGATAATGGTCATTGAAAGTTGAATTCTGTTCGGGATCAAGTACTTCAAGCATTGCGCTTGAAGGATCTCCCCTGAAATCACTGCTCATTTTATCAATCTCATCAATCAGGATTACGGGATTCGTGCTGCCTGCTTTTTTCATTGCCTGTATTATCTTTCCTGGCATCGAACCGATATACGTTCTCCTGTGTCCCCGTATTTCTGCTTCATCTCTTACTCCGCCTACTGAGATCCTGACGAAATTTCTGCTCAAAGCTCTCGCAATTGACTTTCCGAGCGAGGTTTTACCGACTCCGGGAGGACCGACAAAACAGAGTATCTGTCCTTTGGGAGTCTTTTTAATATTCTTTTCTTTAAGAAGTTTCAGAACTGCTATGAGTTCGATTATTCTGTCTTTTGCCTTATCAAGTCCGTAATGATCTTCGTCGAGAATCTTTTTTGCATGTTTAAGATCAAAATTATCCTGCGTAGCTTTGTTCCACGGCACGCTTACCATCCAGTCAAGAAAATTTCTGATCACAGAATAGTCAGGGGACATTGAAGGCATTTTCTTGAGCTTGCTGAATTCATCAACCGCCTTTTTCATTACCGGTTCGGGCATTCCGCTGTTCTCTATCTGCTCCCTGAGTTTTATAAGTTCGGGATCAGACTCCATCCCTTCGCCGAGCTCATCCTGAAGTATTCTGATCTGTTCCTGCACAATGAACTTTCTCTGATTCTTCTGCATTGTCTGATAGATCTTAGCGTCAATTTCCTTTTCTACATTCAGAACTTCCATTTCCGATCCGAGCATATAAAGTATTTCATAATACTGTTTGTGAAGATCGGTAATCTCAAGCACTTGCTGTTTTTTGTGAACATCCGCGTTTATAGTCGAAGCAATATAAAAAAGTTTTCTGTCGGGTTCTTTTATATTCTCATAAGCGACAAGAGTCTCCTGCGGAATGACCCTGTTTGTCTGCACATAGTCAGTGAATAATTTAGTCGCCTGTCTTATCAGAGCTTCAAGTTCAGTATCAGTTTTGAACGGAACATTCCTTATTTTAATATCAGCCGTAATATACTTATCCGAATAAAATTTTTCGACTTTTGCAGTAACAAGTCCGTCAACAAGCACTTTGATCAGTCCGTTTGGAAGTCTGAGCACCTGAAGTATCTTTGCAACCGTTCCGGTTCTGTACAGATTTTCAAAAGTCGGCTCTTCTATTTTTTCATCTAACTGCGTTACCAGAAGTATGAATTTATCTTTCTCTACCGATTTGTTGATTGCTGCAATCGTTGATTCCCTCCCTGCAAGAATAGGAAATATCATATAAGGGAACAGCACTATGTCTTTTAAGGGAAGAACTGGAAGTTTCGATGGTATTGTTTTGGTCGCATCAGGAATCTTAGAAGGCGTATCATAAATTACTTCTGCTGTGTTTTCTCCGGCTTCATTATTCTGCTGAAATTCCTCACTCTTTATTACTTTGCTTTTTGCCATTAATGTTTTTTTCTTCTTTTGTTGAATAAATATAAATCTACTCTTATATAGTTTCAATCCATAACTAATAGCGTTGCTAATCCTCTGAGCACTTGAAAAAACTTTTATTGCTTTCCATACTCTTTAGACAGTCCCGGGATACTGACTCAAAACTTATGGAGCAGCTCAGAGACGCAGTGGAACAAAGGCTGAAACGAAATTGAAAAAGAAGTCCTCTGTGTCTCTGCGACTTTGTGTTAAAATAATTTTGACAGTATTGATGCAGACTCCGAATGCGGGTTTACCTCGCCGA
>JAFDZQ010000124.1 GCA_018266895.1 Bacteroidota bacterium | reverse complement strand
GATTATGTAATAATTGCCTGTCCACACAACTCCGTAACCGGCAACGCTTGTTATTAATGAATCCACATTGTGATATCTCAGTATGTCATATATTGCATCTGTCTGATAATTGACGCCCTTGATATCCGATGACAACGGATTTACTTCATTTCTTGTATCCTGACTGAAAACAATGCTTCCCATCAGGAAAGAAACAAAGAATGTCAGAATTGTAAATTTAAGTCTCATTTCTTTTCTCCTTTAAGATTAATTAATTAAATAATGTTTGAAAAATTTTTTAAAGTTATTTATTATTTGTTGTATTGTCAATAAACAAATAATATAAATTATAAAATTCACATTCAAAGGAAAGTATTATTAACAATGGATTGGCTGCCGAATGAATTTAAATATTGATTTCAATTTTTGTAAATTGAAAATGAGACTGTAATAATCTATTTTACATAAAAATATTTTAATGTCAAAGAGTCTTAATAAATTTTTTCCGCTCATAATTATTCTTCAGATATTTATTTTCCAGTCCTGCGGCAAAAAAGAAGAGCCGCAGACATTCGTTCCTCCTCAGCAGGAATCTTCGGTAGATAAAGAAAAAGAACAGAGAGAGAGGGATGAATTCGAACGTCTTAAGAAATTACAGGAACAGACTTCCGATTCCGCGTCAGTAACTTCAGGAAACGATACGGTTTCAATTAAAAAAGATACAACAAAAACTGTGAAAACTGTTAAACCTGAAAAGAAAAAATTCGTCAAAATAGAAAAAGAATTAAACAAAAGATTAGACAATCCCAAAACCGCTATTTCGGATTATATCGAATTTCTTCAGCGGGGAACAAGCGAAGGAGGAAATTTTGAGCAGAACATGAAAAAAGCAAGCGACCTCTGGGAAACAAGAAATATCGAAAGATTCAAATCAAATTACAGAAATACAAAAAAAATCGTCATAGTAGAAGAGCCAAAAGTAATTTCTCAAAAAGGTAATAGTGCCGTTGTCGAAGTGAAATTAAAAAAGGTGGATCAGAAAAACAAAAAGAATGAGGAAACAGAAATGACCATCAAATATAACCTGACGGCAGACAGCAAGGGAAAATGGAAAATTAAAGACAATACAGTAATTAAAAAATAACAACTAAAAAAAATTAATGAGCATTTTAGTAAATAAAAAAACGAAAGTAGTAGTACAGGGAATCACAGGTTCGGAAGGATCATTCCACGCAAGTCAGATGATAGAATACGGAACAAATGTAGTGGCAGGTGTTACACCGGGAAAAGGAGGAAGTCTGTTTCAGGATAAAATTCCTGTTTTCAATTCAGTAAAAGATGCAGTTGAAGCTACATCTGCAAACGCCTCAGTAATTTTTGTACCGGCTTCATTTGCAGCGGATGCAATCATTGAAGCAGCGGATGCCGGAATCAATGTAATAGTTTGCATAACAGAGGGTATTCCCACAAAAGATATGATAACCGTTTATGATTATGTTAAAAACAAAAATACAGATACACATAAAGTCAGATTTATCGGACCTAACTGCCCGGGGATTATTACTCCGGGAGAATGCAAGATAGGTATTATGCCGGGATTCATTCATAAAAAAGGCAGAGTTGGCGTAATATCAAGAAGCGGTACTCTTACTTACGAAGCAGTCTGGCAGCTTACACAGCTTGGTATCGGACAGTCAACCTGTTTGGGAATCGGCGGAGATCCGGTAATCGGAACGAGATTCATAGATGCGGTTCAGCTTTTTAACGAAGACAAAGATACCGATGCAGTGGTTATGATCGGTGAAATAGGCGGAAGCTCAGAAGAAGAAGCCGCTTATTACATCAGGAAGAATGTTAAAAAACCTGTTATAGGATTTATTGCCGGCAGAACCGCTCCTCCGGGAAGAAGAATGGGACATGCCGGAGCTATTATTTCAGGCGGTAAAGGAACTGCAGACGAAAAAATAAAAGTAATGAAGGAATGCGGAATTACTATTGTGGATTCTCCGGCTGATATCGGAATTACAGTTAAAAACGCATTGGATAAAATTTCTAAAAAATCTTCCGGCAAGATATCTAAAGCAAAGACTTTAAAAACTGTTGCTTCAAAAAAAACAAAATAAATCAACTTTAATATTTGACAGTAATCAGAATAAATAAAGCCGTTTTCTATTCGTATCACGGGGTTCTAGAATATGAAAAAAAATTCGGCAATAAGTTTGAAGTTGATATAGAAATGAAATGTGATACTGACTCGCTCGGTGATACAGATGATCTTGAAAAAACTGTTAACTATCAGGAAGTTTACAATCTGACCGGAAAAATATTCAGTGAAAAAAAATTCAATCTGATAGAAACTGTAA
The DNA here is from genome assembly GCA_018266895.1 of Bacteroidota bacterium. Lineage (GTDB taxonomy): Bacteria > Bacteroidota > Ignavibacteria > Tepidaquicellales > Tepidaquicellaceae > JAEUSI01. The sequence goes on along the minus strand of JAFDZQ010000124.1, from coordinate 4,684 downwards.
ACATCAATATCTGCAAGGCAATACTTGATAATTTCCCGCAGGTATTATCCGTAAAAGTGAGTATCAGTAAGCCAAACGCACCTCTTGGAATTATTGATTCCGTAGAAGTAATTAATAAATTAAAACGAATCAGCTGATGCCGAAATCATTTCTGGGTCTGGGATCAAACATAGGAGAGAGAATAGCTTATATTGAAAAGGCAGTTACTGAGATCTGCAGGATTCCGAATGTAAAACTGATCAATGCATCGTCTGTATATGAGACTGAGCCATGGGGGAAACAGAATCAGGATGATTTCCTTAACAGCGTCATAGAAATAGAAACTGATCTCAGCGCTGAAAATCTTCTAAAGGAACTTAAGCATATCGAAAAAAAGAGCGGAAGAATAAGCAACAGCAGATGGTCAGAAAGAGAGATTGACATTGATCTGTTATTTTACGGAAGCGAAGTGCTGGTTAACGAAAATATAAACGTACCTCACAGGCAGATAGAGAATCGGAAATTCGTTCTGATTCCGCTTGCCGAAATTGCTCCTGAATTTGTTCATCCGGTTTTTAATAAGACCATAAATGAATTGCTGGAAAATACAACGGATAAACTGAATGTTGTCCGGTACAAGACAAGCAAAGTATAATATATTGGAAGATAAAAAAGTAAAATACATTGCGATAGAAGGAGTAATAGGTGTAGGCAAAACTTCACTTGCAAAAAAACTATCCGAACGGCTCAATGCAAAGCTTATTCTCGAAAATTTTGAGGATAATCCTTTTCTTGAAAAGTTTTACAGAGATCCGGTCAGCTATGCCTTTCATACTCAGATGTATTTTCTTATGAGCAGATATAAGCAGCTGCAGGAAATCAAGCAGATTGATCTTTTCCATGAATATTATATTGCCGATTATATTTTCGAGAAAGATAAAATTTTCGCATATCTTAATTTACAGGATGATGAGCTGAAACTTTACGAAAAAATTGTTTCACTTATTGAAAAGACCATAGTTGTTCCCGACATAATTGTTTATCTGCAGTCAACAGTTGACCGGCTGATGCAGAACATTAAACACAGAGACAGAAATATAGAAAAAGAAATCAAAGAGGAATACATACATGATCTCAATGAAGGTTATAATTATTTTTTCTTCAGATATAAAGCGACAAAAGTGCTTATTGTGAATTCGGCTGAAATAGATTTTGTAAACAATGAAACAGATTTTGAAAATCTGATCGTTGAGATTTTAAAACCGGATCACTCCTCTATCGGGTACTATAATCCCGCTTCGGCAAAAATCGCAAAGTAAAATAGTTTATGACAAGACTGCTGATAATTCTGGTTCTGATCTTTATACTTCTTTCCATATTAAGGAATGTTGCAAAAAAAATCATGCAGAATCCTTCTGTAAGAGACATAAAAAGAAAACCCGAACCCATCCACGATAATAAATCCGGATCATTAAACAAAGAAGATGAAATTTCAGATGCAAAGTTTGAAGAATTAAAATGATTGCGGTATATGCTTAAACTGTTGTTTGACTTCTTTGGAAAATCCGGAAAAGCAATGTCCGGAAATACGAACCCTGAATTAGTAAAAAACATCCTTATCGTAAGGCAGCATAATCAGCTCGGTGATATGCTTTGTTCGGTTCCTTTATTTGCTGCCGTAAGGAAAAAATTTCCGAAAGCTCATATTACTCTCGTAGCTTCTCCCGTCAATTACGAAATTTTATACAGCGACATAAATCCGTTTATTGACAAAGTAATTACTTACAGAAAATCCCCATTTAAAAATTTAATCGATTTCTACAGGGAACTCAGGGATCATGATTATCAGATAGGCATTGTACCTTCCACTGTTTCCATTTCCAGGACATCGCATCTCATAAATTATTTTTCCGGGGCAAAGATCAGGGTGGGAGTTATCAGCATTGATGACAAGATAAATACCGTAAGTTATCTTCTGAATGTTAAATCAGAATTCCACTGGGATTCCCGGAAACTTCATCAGACTGAAAGGAATCTCGACGTCGGAAGGCTGATCGGATGCGATCTTACTCCTGAGGAAAAAAGAGAAGTGATGATACATTTAAGCGCAGATGAAAAATCATTTGCAGCCGGATATATTTCAGATAATTTTCCGGATAAAAACCGGACGCTTGTAGCTTTTCATCCCGGAGCAGGGAAAGAAAAGAACAGATGGGATCTTCAGAATTTTGTTTCTCTTATGAAATTGATTTATGAAAAATACAACTGCTATCTTCTGCTGACATCCGGCGCAATTGACAAAGAGATTACAGACCGTGTCAAGTCAGAGCTGGCAAAATCAAATATTGAATGCAGGATCCTTGATAATACTCCCATAAGAAAAGTGGGAGCGGTTATAAAGATGACAGACCTCTACATTACAAATGATACCGGTACAATGCATGTCGCCGGAGGGGTAGATGCAAATCTGATTTCTCTCTTCGGACCGACGCCCGGATATGAATGGGCTCCGGCAGGTAAAAACAAAATTTACATACAATCTCCGGAAACGGATATAAATAAGATCACTGTTGAAAATGTTTTTGAAGTATCTTCAGGTCTGCTGGATAAAATAATTTTTGAAAAGTCCGGAAAGCTTTCAGAGTTTAAGATTAATCAATGATTTTTACAATTAAATTTTCCTTTTGGATAATTGAATAACACGATTGCTGCTATAGATATCGGTACAAATTCTTTTCATCTTGTTATCGTCAGAATTGACGACAGGAAAAGATTTACCGTTCTTACAAAGGCAAAGGAAGTCGTGCGTCTCGGCGCGGGCTCAAATGATATGAAGTATATCTCTGATGAGTCTATGAAAAGAGGTGTTGAAACCCTGAAAAGATTTTATCTTATCTGCAAATCCTACAATGCTGAGATCATTGCCATTGCCACCAGCGCAACCCGTGAAGCTCTAAACAGGGATATTTTTCTTTCAAAGGTATTCAATGAAACGGGCATTGAGATAAACATTGTTTCCGGTTATGAAGAAGCAAGGCTGATCTATCTCGGAGTGCTGCAGTCGCTTAACATTTACAACAAAAAAATTCTTCTGATCGACATTGGCGGCGGAAGCACTGAGTTTCTCATAGGGGAAAAAGGTCAGGTTATTTCTGCTGTAAGCACTAAGATCGGGGCAGTAAGACTTACGCACAAATTCTTTCATGATGAAAAAACCGACAAGGCGAATCTTAAAAATGCCAGGCAGTTTGTCAAGGGAGCGCTGAGTCCGGTCATAAGATCCATTGAGAATGTGAATTATGATATGGTAATCGGTTCATCCGGAACAATAATTAACATCGGTTCCATTATAAGTTCTGAAAATCTCCCGGCTGATGATTATGAATTCAATCTGAACGGATTTGTCATTAAGAAAAAGCAGCTCTTTAATGCGGTCGAAACTATTTACAGGGCTGAGACAAAGAATGAAAGAATTTCCATTCCGGGGCTTGATCCGAAAAGAGCGGACATAATTACCGCCGGCGCTGTCATACTTGAACAGATCTTTACGGATCTGAAAATTGACAAAATGACATTGTCGGGATACGCTCTGCGTGAAGGTATCATAATGAATTATGTGCAGCAGATCAGCGATGAATACAGCACGGAGCATCTTAAAAATGTCAGGTACAACAGCGCAGTTCATCTTGGAGAACAGTCAAATTTTGACAAGGAACATGCATTTAAAGTAATGAAAATTTCAGGCAGGATTTTCGATTTTATCAAACTGAAATTCGGATTGACAGATGATGAAAGGGAATATCTTGAAGTAGCTTCCTTACTTCATGACATTGGCTATTATATTTCACATACAGATCATCATAAACATTCTTATTATCTTATAAGACATTCGGAAATGCTGGGATTTAATTTCAAGGAGATCGAAATCATTGCCAACATTGCCCGATATCACCGGAAATCGCATCCTAAACTCAAACACGAAAATTTCGTGAAACTTGATCAGCAAAGTCAGGCACTGGTCAGAAAGTTATCCGGCATTCTGAGAATTGCCGATGCGCTTGACAGAAGCCATAAATCACTCGTTAATGATATTGAAATTAATTTTAATCAGAATGTATTTGAAATCAGTCTTAAATCCGTGAATTCAGATCCTTCTCTTGAATTATGGGGAGTGAATGTAAGGAAAGGACTTTTTGAGGAAAGTTTCGGCTGTGAAGTAAAAATAAAAAATGTTTCATAAACAGAAAAATTATTCTTCTGCAAACCTCAACACAGAACCATTCCTGTAAATAACACTTTACGCACATCCTTCCGGAAAACTGAATATTTGTTAACCGGCTAAAACATATTGTAAATCAAAAGGATTGTTTCTCACAAATTACAAAGATCAACACAGATCAGACTCTGTATTTCTCTTTGAATTTTGAACACGATAAAGAATATAAGTATGTATCTGTTAAATTCTGTGTCTTCTGTGAGAGAAAAACTTTGGTTTGATTTTTAATATTAACTTGATTGAAATACAGTGTAAAATTTTGAAATGCACGGGAAATCTGTTAAAATTGTTTTTTATAAAAAATTTTATTGACTAACCAAAACATTTCGGACAGTCGTACACATTACCTGATTTAATTTAAAATATCATTTTATTAATGATTGAAACTTCACTAAAATTAAATTATAAAATTATTTTTTCGGACTTCTT
>JAFDZQ010000123.1 GCA_018266895.1 Bacteroidota bacterium | reverse complement strand
GATTTACAAAGATGAAAAGAAACTATATTTCATTGCAGAAACAAAGGGAAATACAGATGAAGATCAGTTAAGAGTAAGTGAAAGCATGAAAATAAAATACGGAGAAAAGCACTTTGAGACGTTTGAGGATATTGAGTTTAAGAAAGTTGAGAGTATAAAGGATTTGATAATTTAAAATGAAGACATTTGTTTTCGCGGTTGTTTGTGCCGTCCCGTCCTCCAGCTTGTTGCAAAAAGTTTTATTTGCGGACAGGCAACAACTAGACTCCTGACTGGCTAAGCTCAATACAGATTATATTTCATTCAAAACTTCCGGATAGTTTCCTAAAATCCATACTCATCTTTTTCCTGAAATGCAAAGAGACACAATAGTTCACGAGATGGGATATTTACTTGATAACTGGAATTTGATAAATTAATTATGATGAACAAAAATTATAAAAACAATAGTTGAAAAATATTTTAGAAATAATCAGACCCTCAACAAAAGAAGTTGAATATTACCTAAAAAAATGGGATTCTCTTGAAAATTATACTTTGCAAGAAAGTAGTTTAAGAAAATTATTTACTAAAACATATCCACTGAATACTGATTTAGATGATGTCTTAATAAAAGTATGTGCATTAAATGATTTTTATAGTACTAATATTTTTTCCCCTTTTACAGTTGCCAAACATATAGTAAGCTTAAAAATAGATGATGCTCTTAATGAAGATGATTTAGACATAGTGAATAGAATTGCTGAAGTTACGATGAAGGGTGGAAATATAAAAAACTTTTATTCATTTGCATCAAAATATTGCAGCCATCATAAACCAACAACGTACCCAATCTATGATTCATACGTTGAAAAAATGCTCAAATATTGTAAGAAAAAAGATAAATTTGATAATTTTAAAACCGAAGATTTAAAATCTTATGAACGATTCAGAGAAATTCTTCTTAGTTTTAGAAAATTCTACTCCTTAGATGAATTTGATTTGAAGCAGATAGATAAATACTTATGGCAAGCTGGAAAAAAGTATTTTCTTAGAAATTACAAAAAAAGTAAAATCAAAAATATGGATGTAATGGTATAAGTAATTCTCAAAAAAGAATTCATTCAAATCCCGTGGATTATACTCCAAAAGACGATAACCCCTTAAAAATAAGCCGTTCAGGTATAGAGCTCTTTGTTGAGTGTCCTTGTTCCTTACCCGCTGCCTGCCCCGCTTTTGCAGGTTGCTCCATCACCCGGCGCCATCACCCGGTCTAAAGCAATTCCAATGGATTATTTTGATCTTAGTGAGTTTTATACTTCGAGCTTTGCTGAATATGGGATTTCAGATTAGAGATTGAAGATATCTGAGCATGAGGGGATAATTATTTCTATGTCCTTGATAATTTATTTCTTCCCCGAGGATATTCGTATTGCCTTAAATCAATTTCGCATTCGGGAATCCGCTTATGAACAGCAGACCTCTGCTGCCCGCCGCTAATAAGTTTGTAATAAAACAAACTCAGAATTTGAATCCGGATAAGAAAACTCTTTAAGATGACCGGAATGGCAGGAAAATTCTCCAAGCTGATATGCTAAACAAAATCTAAAATCCAAAATCCAAAATTACCGATTTATTTCCCTTCTCAGACTGTCAAGAATATCTCCGGTTATCTTATCAAACTGTTTGTGGAAACTGCTGTCAATGTCAATGCCGATGCCCGCTTTCTGTATGTCACTCACTGTTATTGTGTCATTCTGTCCGGCTTTGTTTTTGTTCAGTCCCGTAAAAATCCTGTTAATGTTCCTGCCGTTGTCCTCTGCAAGGTATTTCACTGATCTTTCAATGTCCTTCGCGGTTTTGTCAAGGTTCTTCTTCTGTTCATTTATCATGCTGTCGAGTTTCTTTTGATTATTCTCCGAAAGTAAGGAAGGAGTTTTTTCGGAAGGGATGTTAACGGGGTTTTTATTTTCGAACTGCTCTTTTGATTTGTCAGTCATTATGTTTTTGTTTTCTTCCGCAGAATTTCCGAATGCGAAATAATATATGACTGCAGCCAAAACCAACAGTCCGAATGCAGGAACAAGATCCGGTTTGCTGTAACCTTTAAAAAATTCCTTCAGCTTTTCCCCCAATGCCTTGTCCGCAGTCTGAATATTCCCGGATTTAATGCCGGTTTTATTCAGCTCTATTTTCTTATTCAGCCGTTCAAGGAAATCGGGCGGCGCACCCGCATCCGGAATTTCCTTTAGCCTGAATAGGAAGTCATCTTTCTCATTCTGTTTCAGTTTGCCGCTCTTAATAAGATCAATTTTATTATGCAGCCGCATGATAAAATCCGGGGATGCCTTAGCATCAGGGAATTCATTTATTCTGTAAAGAAAATCTTTCTTATTTCTGCTTCGTTCAGACATTGTAATTTTTACTGATTATTTCCTTGATCTGAGACCTTCCTCTGCTTATTCTTGATTTTACAGTGCCTACGGGTATGTTAAGTATTTCAGCGATCATTTCATATTCCATTTCTTTCATAAATCTCAGTATTATTGCTTCCTTGTATAAAGGATCTATTACTTCAAACGCTTTCTTTATGTATTCAATTTTCACTTCATTTAAATATTCATATTCTTCCAGATCGTCATTATCAGAAGGATCCGAAACAAGATCTATTTTACCGATCTCATCGTTATTCATATCATTCAGTGAAATGTGTTCCTTATCTGTTTTTACCTGCATTGCGCTTTTTGCACGGTTGATAACTATGGAATAAAACCAGGGACTGAATTTCGAGTTCTCATCATAACGGTCTTTGTATCTGTATAGTCTTATAAAAGATTCCTGCGCAATATCATCAGACAAATTATAGTCGCCGGTGAAATTGTACAAATAACTTATAACACTGTCCATGTATCTTCTTACAAGCTCATCAAATGCCTTGTTATCTCCGTTAATGAATCTGAGCATCAGTTCCTCATCAGTTCCTCCCGCTTGATATTGTATTTTTTCAGCCATGCGGGTCATAAATTATTTTACGTTCCCGCTGAGTCACCCGCTTGAAAACCGATCGTTTGTGAAAATTATAGATTGCGGGAGACTCAGCGGGGACAGAAAATGCCTTGTTATCTCCGTCAATGAATCTGAGCATCAGTTCCTCATCAGTTCCTCCCGCGTGAGATTGTATTTTTTTTTCAGCCATGCGGGTCACAAATTATTAAATCCGTGATTTATGAATTTGTTCCGTTTACATGCAGTCTTCATTTTTAAAATTATCAATATCATTAATATTATCAAATACTAATTTAAATGTCACAGAATTACACATCTATCGGTATTGTAAATATTTGAGTGTTGTCCAAAAGTTCTTCCGTTACCAATCATCCTGTCCCCTTTAAACGAGACAAGCCTTTGCCTTACGGAGAATGTCTCAAAACTTATTTTTAACGCAGAGTCCCGGAGACGCAGAGGAATTATAATTTTTAAAAAAACTCTCTGTGACTTTGTGTCACTGTGTTAAAAAATGATTAATGGTTTGAGACATTCTCCTGAGGCAAGGGAGAGTGTGAATCAACGCTAAAACTGAAAGGTATTATAAGTAGAGGGGGTATTCAGAATGACAGGATCAACAATCAGACTTCCGGGAACAAACGGAAAAACCGAAAGGTATTATAAGTAGAGGGAGTATTCAGAAAATAAAGTCAAGTACTGTTAAAATTGATTCAGATCATAAAAATGTCACCGTAATAAGCAAACAAACAAACAGAAAAAGTGAAACAGCCAAGAAAAAAAGTGAAACAGCCAAGAAAAAAAGTGAAACAGCCGGGAAAAAAAGTGAAGCGGTCAGGAAAAAAAGTGAAGCGGTCAGGAAAAAAAGTGAAGCGGTCAGGAAAAAAAGTGAAGCGGTCAGGAAAAAAAGTGAAACAGCCAAGAAAAAAAGTGAAACAGTCAAGAAAAAAAGTGAACAGGTCAGGAAAAAAAGTGAAACAGCCGGGAAAAAAAGTGAACAGGTCAGGAAAAAAGTGAAACAGCCGGGAAATGGATAACAAAAATGCAATGAACACAAAATAAATTCAGAAATATTTAATTAACCGGAAAAAATAAAAAGAGAAGGGGATAAAATTAAAATTAGATCCGGACGCGTAGAATGCCGGCAAAAAAGATCCTGTGCTTTGCGCAAAGTCAGGAAAATCGAAACGCCGGGTCGCATAAAAAAAGATATGCTGTCTTAGCAGGAAATGCTAACCGGCAAATCGAATACAGATATAGAGAAACAAAGTAATACGGCAATGAAGCAGTACTGCAATACATTAACTTAAATTTAAAAACTGAATTTATAAACTAAACGCTGTATAAAAACAGCAACGAAAGGAAATAATAGAAACATGTTAAAACAACAGCAAAACAAATTCATTATGGCTAAGAATGCAGCGGCATATCTGAGTGAAAACGAAGCTATAACTTCAGCCATACCCGAACTTCAGAATCATCATACGGCTCTTATGGCAAAATGCGATGAGATTGAAGCAAAGGACACAGAAAGGATCTCAATAAGAATAGGGAAGTATCTTAATAAGGTAAATGAAAAGAGAGAAGCTATAAACAAGGCACTCGGAATTAGCGGAGCGGTATTTGCCTATGCAGTAAAAACAAGGAATGTCGAACTGGCGGAAAGATCTTTGATCTTCAGATCAGATCTGCAGAAAATGAGGGATACGGAACTTACGGCAAAACTCAGATTCATAAAGGAACTTGCGGAAGATAATCTTCAGGATCTTGAGCCCTACGGGATAACAATTCAGAAGATGAACGGATTCACGCATAAGATAGAAATGTTTGAAAAAGCGATCGAAAATTCCGGCAGCAGCTTCGCAGTCAGAAAGGGTAGTCTGAAAACTATAAGAGATCTGTTTACTGAATTAAATTCGATCCTTGTATCGACAGATAAACTCGCGGACAGCTTTCTGGAAGAATATCCTGAATTCGTAAATAACTACAGGATAATCAGAAGAATAAAGAAGTTCGGAGTAAGACACCGGAAAGTACCTGTGACGCAGACTATTCA
>JAFDZQ010000122.1 GCA_018266895.1 Bacteroidota bacterium | reverse complement strand
ATCAGATACAAAATCACACAGATATATCTGCTGGCGGCAGTATTATCGGGAAATGCAGAGAGACTGCCTCTGCAGGCATGGGACATTAACATGAGAAGTCTGCTGAATATACTTGACCTTGCAAGGGAAGTCGGAATTAAAAAAGTTTTCTGGCCGAGTTCGATCGCTGTATTCGGTCTCACAACACCCAAAGTTAACACGCCCCAGCTTACGATTATGGAGCCGAATACAGTTTACGGAATAAGCAAGCTTGCCGGGGAAAGATGGTGCGAATATTATTCCGGCAAATACAAACTTGACATAAGAAGCATCCGTTATCCCGGACTGATAAGTTACAAAACAGAAGCAGGCGGAGGCACTACGGATTACGCCGTGGAAATTTTTGAAGAAGCAGTTGAAACAGGAAAATACGAATGCTTTCTTAAACCTGAAACAAAACTTCCGATGATGTTTATGCCTGATGCGATAAGAGGGACAATAGAATTAATGGAAGCCGATCATTCAAAACTTTCCGTCCGCTCGAGCTATAACCTGAGCGGTATCAGCTTTGATCCGAAAGAACTTGCAGATGAGATCAAAAAGATAATTCCGGATTTTGAAATTACATACAAGCCGGACTTCAGGCAGGCAATTGCAGACTCCTGGCCGCAAAGCATTGATGACAGCGTTGCCAGAAAAGACTGGAACTGGAAGCATGAATACAATCTCGAGAAGATGTCAAAGATTATGCTGAAGGAAACAAAGAAGAAATCAGAGAATAAGTAGTTTTTATTTTTTAAAAATTTTTATTCATTCAGATATGCCGGGAATTAATTCCTGAACCCGGAAGAATATATTTTTTGAAAATATCTGTAACCTGTCAAATCTTATATCACATAACCGGTTATTTTTTTTCTTTCTTTAAAGTTTCAGATAGTTACTTAACGTCTTCTTTTCAGTAGTTCCTGATTTTTCAGATGAGAAATTCTTATTATGCTGAATAAATTCATTTCAAAAATTCCGCCGCATAAAAGAGGACTTATATTCATAAGTTTTGCTGCTCTTATGTGGAGCTCTGGAGGATTGTTCATAAAAGTTCTGACGCTGGATGCATTTCAGATCTCATTTTACCGTTCACTTATAGCAGTCATTACTATTGTTGTCATCACGCTCGGCAGAAAAAAAAGCCTTAAGTTCGAACCTGACGCCGTTTCTGTTTTATGCAGTATATCTTATGCATTCATATTGATTTTATTTGTTATAGCAACAAAGCTTACGACTGCCGCAAACGCTATCTTCCTTCAGTTCACTGCTCCTATTTATCTTCTGGTGCTGGAGCCTGTGTTCTTAAAAACAAAATTCGAAAAGAAAAATCTTATCGCTCTTTTCTTTTGCTTTGCAGGAATGACATTGTTCTTTTTCGGAAAGCTTGATATGTCTAATATTCAGGGTAATCTGTTTGCAATAGGATCGGGGATAAGCTTTGCTCTTTTTTCGCTTTTCCTTAAATGGAAAAAACAGATCCACAAAAGCGATAATACAATCATATACATAGTTGCAGGAAATTTTCTCGTATGCCTGTTTTGCATTCCGGTAATTTATGACAGACTTGCCATAGAGCTGAATCAGCTTGTCATACTTTTGTTTATGGGAATATTTCAGATTGGAATAAGTTACATCATATTCAATGAAGGGATAAAATACATTTCTGCAACAGAGTCAATGATCATAGCAATGCTTGAGGCAGTACTGAATCCCATCTGGGTATTTATAGGAATAGGGGAAATTCCGACGAAATTTTCAATCGCCGGTTCGGTAATAATTTTACTTGCAATAATCTGGAGAAACTTTTTCGTTAAGCCGGAAGAAATTATTAAAATAGTTGATTAGATAACCGGGTTTTAATCAAAGAATAAAAAATAAATCAGACCGCCAACAGCCAACTGCATCAGGGCAAGTGAAATAATGAAACCTCTGTCATTTATGTTGGATTCATTCAGACTGGCATCACTGCCTGTAGCTATGTAATCATCATAATTATTATTAGCTGTATTTTTGAACTTTAGAGCAAAAACACCGCCCGTTATTGCTGCAGCGCCAAGACCGATTACGGCAAAGAGATTCCTTCCTTTGTTGAACTGTGTGCTTTTATTTTTAAAAGCATAGTTATCAGTGAATATAAATTTATTTGTTTTCAGCGGAAGCAGAGTGACACTGGCTCCGGTCTCAAAGCTGTAATTTTTCATATCAAAAATAAAATCCGAATAATTTTTTTTCCTGAAAAGGATACTGCCGGTAACTTCTTTCTCCGTGAAAATTCTGAAAGGCGTTTTACCGAAAACAGTGTCATCTTTTATAATCTCGGCATTGAACGGATCTGAGTTAAAAGAATAATAAAATCTGAAGTTAATATTAAGTGTAGTATCTTTAATCAGACTGAGTTCGTTTACGGCATTATCATTTATCCAGCCGGCTTTATTGCCGGGATTAATTAATCTGATACTGTAATTTCCTTCGCTGAGTTTGTAATTAAAAAGCGGTGTTTTGCCGGCATAAACTGAATCAATGAATATCTGTGCATCACTGACATTTGAAAGTATATTCACTTCAAATACACTGTGATTTTCTGTATGCAGTGAATCTGTCCCCGAAAGCAAAGGGTAAAACGGTAACATAAAAAACAGAATCAAAAATTTTTTCATAATATTTTATTTAAAACAATAAATGTATTTATCATCGCTTGCAACGAAGATATAATCTTTCCATACAACTGCGCTTGTCTGAACCCTTCCTTCGCATCCGTATCGCCACAGTTCCTTTCCGTCATCTGCATTTATGCAGTAAAAATTTTTATCAAATGAACCTGCGAAAATTTTATTCTGATGAATCAGGGGCGATGCTGTCATTGCACCTTTGGTTGTGAATTTCCACCTGATCTCACCGCTGTTTATATCGAGTGAATATATTGTTCCGTCTATCCCTGTAATAATAATGCTGTTCGCGTAATATGAAGGGGATGAAAGATACTTCGTTTTAAGATTCTTCTTCCATATTAAAACACCCGCAGTGTCAAGGCAATAGAAATAATTATCATCTGATCCGAAAAAGATCATTTCCTTATAAACGGATGCGTCACTGAACAAAGATGCTTCTGTTTTATATTTCCATAAGAAACTTCCGCTCTGCTGATCAAATGCGTATAAAATTCCGTCAGTGCCGCCTATAAGAATTTTATTTCCCGAAATTGCCGGACCTGTATAAAAAGAAGATGAAGAAGGTGCCCTGCATTTCCATATTATGTTACCGCCTGAAGCATTTAATTTATAAATGTCTCCCGAAATGTTACTGACAAAAATGTTATTGTTTAACAGCAACGGAGAAGACTGAACCCAGCCGATATTTCTTTTCCAGTCGATCTCGCCTCTTGTAAGACTGTAACTCAATATTCTGCTATCATTATTTCCCGAAGAAGTGATTATTACATTATTTCCTGAGATCAATGGCGTGGAAAATGAAGACTTTCCCGGAACAGAAAAACTGCCGAGACTTTTACCGCTTGAGACATCAACGGAATAAAATTCTCCGTTCAGCGTGTTAACAAATAAAACAGCATCGCTTACGGAAAGACAGTTTCTTGAAAGACCTCCGTCAGTATCAAACTGCCATTGTAATTTAAAGGGAGGAACAAGTTCTTTATCTGATTTTGAAATATTTGTTTTTTCCGGGTTACCTCCGATCATAAGCCAGTCTTCATTTTCATTCACATCAAGCCTTTTATTAATACTCAGCGAAAAGCATGAATAAAAAATCAGAGGACAAAACAATAATATTGAAATTTTTAATGCCAATTCCGGAAAAAAATTTTGAATTAATTTAAGACGAGTATTTTTCAAAAACAATATACAAGTATAATATTAAAAAAATAACAGTGCTTAAGAGGGTAAGAGAAGGGAAATTTTATTACAAGTGTCTTAAAATCGAAACGAAATTTATTCGATAGTCTGATAAATAAAATGACCGGACTAATCCGGTCATTCTGATTTTTGCTTATTTGATTTTCCTTGCAATTATATCATACAGATCCGGCTTTCCTATTTCCTGAAGATCATAATTTACCCTGACAGCGGGTTTTTTGAATTTTATAAGTCTTCTCAGGTCTATCGGAGTTCCGATGATAACTGAATCACACGGAACTTTACTGATCGTATCTTCCAGATCTTTGATCTGTTTGTCACCATAACCCATTGCAGGAAGCAAATTACCGATGCCGGGATATTTTTTATAAGTATCTTTAATTGTTTTAACCGCATACGATCTCGGATCAATGATCTCCTTTGCTCCGAATTTCTTTGCTGCAAGAGTTCCTGCGCCGTATTTCATTTCACCGTGTGTGAGCGTCGGACCGTCTTCTATTACAAGAACTTTTTTTCCGCGTATATATTTTTCGTCAGAATTTTTCTCAAGAGAAATCGGTGATGCCGCTTCTACAATTTCCGCATCCGGATTATATTTTTTAATATTCTCTCTTACTGTATTTACATCCTCCTGATCAGCGGACTCGATCTTATTTATTACCACTACATCAGAAATCAGAAGATTTGTAAATCCCGGATAATACAATAACTCATGTCCCGGTCTGTGCGGATCAACTACCGTAATTACAAGATCGCTTTTATAGAACGGAAGATCATTGTTACCGCCGTCCCAGATTATCACATCAGCTTCTTTTTCCGCTTCCCTTACAATCGCTTCATAATCAACTCCGGCATAAATAACATTTCCCCTTGATATATGCGGTTCGTATTCTTCCATTTCCTCTATTGTGCATTTATGTTTTTTAAGATCAGACAAAACTGCGAATCTCTGAACTTTCTGTTTGACAAGATTGCCATAGGGCATCGGATGACGGATTGAAACAGTTTTTTTACCGAGCGACTGCAGTATCTCAACTACCTTCCTTGATGTCTGGCTCTTTCCCGCTCCTGTCCTTGAAGCTACAACGGCAATTACCGGTTTCCTTGATTTAATCGCAGTCTGATCATATCCAAGCATTTTAAATGATACGCCTCCGGCATTGATCAAAGCCGCTTTTGTCATTACATAATTGAATGTAACATCTGAATAAGAAAAAACCACTTCGTCAATTTTATTTTTTCTGATCAGTTCCGGAAGCATTTCTTCTGGATAAATAGGAATTCCCTTCGGATACATTTTACCGCATAACTCATGAGGGTATTTTCTGTCATCAATAAACGGAATCTGAGTAGCTGTGAATGCGACTACTTCATAGTCAGGGTTATCCCTGTAGCATACATTGAAATTATGAAAATCTCTGCCTGCTGCACCCATAATAATTATTTTGATTTTTTTCATACATGAATGTTTAGATTTATGAATACTTGCTTGAACATATTTTTAAAAATACAAATAAAGGATCTATTTTTTAATCCAATTATACGGTTACATGAGGATTATTTTACATTGCCGTACAAAACTTTTTGCAATGAATTTAAAACTATTAACACCACCCTGCCCGCCTTCGGCGAGGCACTTAAAAAAGTTTGTCTCAAAACCCAAAATATATTTTTACCACGAAGGCTCGAAGACACAAAGATTGCTTTTTAAACTTTTCTTATTGGTGTATTGGGGTCGTTGTGGTAAAAAACCTGGTTTTGAGACACACTCAAAAAAAGGGGAATGGACAGATATGATTATTTTTAAAAATACATCATTTTAAAATTGAATTTTTCTTGGAGTCTTAATAAAGTATATTTGCAGCAATAAAAATCATTTTATGAAAATTGGAATTACATGTTACCCTACATACGGAGGCAGCGGTGTCGTTGCTACAGAACTCGGAAAAGCCCTTGCATTAAGAGGACACGAGATACATTTCATTTCTTATGCAATGCCGACAAGACTTAACGGATTCATTGACAATATATTTTATCACGAAGTCGAGATCAACAGTTATCCTTTATTTGAATTTCCTTTATACAGCATTGCACTTGCAAGTAAAATGGTTGAAGTGACAAGGTTTTATGAACTGGATCTCCTACATGCCCACTATGCCATTCCGCATGCTACCAGCGCTTATCTTGCAAGAGAGATCCTGAAATCCGAAACGAATAATTCAATTGACATTAAATTCATTACGACCCTTCACGGTACTGACATTACCCTTACCGGTCTTGAGCCGAGTTTTCTTCCGACCATGAAATTCAGCATTGAAAAATCTGATGGTGTAACGGCGGTATCCAAATTTCTTAAAGATAAGACACAGCAGCAGTATAAAATTGATAAAGAAATAGAAGTCATTCCGAACTTCATCGATATAAATAATTACAAGCGTGAAAATGATGAAAAGACAAAATGTTTTAAAAAAAATCTGGCTCCGAACGGAGAAAAGATTTTAGTTCATACATCCAATTTCAGACCGTTGAAAAGAGTTCAGGATGTGATAAAGGTATTTGATGAGGTAAAGAAAAAAGTTGATTCAAAATTAATACTGATAGGCGATGGTCCTGAAAGAAGCGATTGCGAAAGACTGAGCCGTGAACTTGACATTTTTGATGACATTAAATTTATGGGAAAACAGGATGCTTTGGTGGAACTGCTTTCGGTTTCAGACATATTTCTCATACCCTCTCAGTCAGAAAGCTTCGGATTATCAGCTCTTGAAGCCATGGCCTGCGGAGTTCCCGTGATCTCCTCAAGTGTCGGCGGACTGCCTGAATTAAATCTTCACGGCGAGACAGGATACATAGCTGAGATCGGTGATGTGGACAGAATGGCAAAATACACAATTGAACTTCTTACAAATCAAAAAAGATATGATATGCTTTCGAAAAATGCCCGTAAAAGAGCGGAAGAATTAAGTGAAGATAACATTGTCCCGATGTATGAGAATTTTTACGAGAAGATTATCGGGGGTTAAAAGCATTCTGAATTTAGGAATTTTAAAATACAAGCAGGTCATAATTTACCGGGATCTGCTTTTTTACATGTCACCGGCAATGTGATTCTTTAAATTTTATAAAATCAAAAAACATTCTATGACAAAAGGAAGGCTTGAAGCTTTCAGCGACGGAGTACTTGCAATTATCATCACTATTATGGTTCTTGAAATCAAGGTTCCGCACGGTGATAAAGAATTCAAGGCTCTTATACCTCTCTTGCCTGTATTTTTCAGTTATCTTCTGAGCTTCATTTATCTTGCGATATACTGGAACAATCATCATCATCTGCTTCACAGCACAAATAAGATCAACGGCGGGATCATGTGGGCAAATATGCATCTGCTGTTCTGGCTGTCCCTGCTGCCTTTCGTTACGGGCTGGATGGGTGAGAATAATTTTGCTCCGACAACTTTGTTTTTATACGGGATAATAATGGTTATGACTGCCGCAGCTTACTTCATACTTCAGAATCTTATAATAAAGATAAACGGAAAGAATTCAAAATTATCGATAGCAATCGGAAAAGATATTAAAGGTAAGATGTCCATTATATTATATCTGACAGCCGTTGCCGTTGCTTTCCTCAGTCCGTTAACATCTGGAATCATTTATGCATTAGTGGCTGTAATTTGGCTGATTCCGGACAGAAGATTAGAGCATATATTTGAAGACTAAATAGTTTTATTTTTTATTCTGATTTTCAGGAATTCTTTCTTTGAGAAGTTCCCTGTCCAAATCTTTTGGATCAACTTACTTCCGCCTGTCTATTTCAATGTGGCATATTTATATTTTCCCGGTAATTATGAAATTTCATGATTTAAATTACCTTACTCACCTTCCCTCTCTTAACAAACTTCCCGTAACCTTTGTTTATTTTTTCCTTGCCTTTGTCTATCGCAACTTTCCCTCTAAGCAATACTGTCTCGACTTTTCCCGTAACTTCCCATCCTTCATAACCGGAATAATCCACATTCATGTGATGTGTCTTTGCGGAGATCGTGTGTTTCTTTTTCGGATCAAAAATTACAATGTCCGCATCTGCGCCGATTCCGATTGTTCCTTTCTGCGGGAACATACCGAAGATCTTTGCCGCATTGGTTGAAGTTACTTCCACATATTTATTAAGACTTATCTTTCCTTTCTCTACGCCTTCCGAATAAAGCAGCTCCATTCTGTTCTCGATCGCAGGGTGACCGTTCGGGATTTTCGAAAAATCTTTTTCACCCATAAGTTTTTTATTCCATTCAAACGGACAATGATCCGTTCCGACAACCTGCACAAGTCCCTGATTGATTCCCGCCCACAGTGTAGCCTGATCTTTTTTCTCCCGCAGCGGAGGACTCATCACCCACTTCGCTCCTTCAAAATCTTTTTCATAAAGCGAAGCGTCGAGTATCAGATACTGAATGCATGTTTCCACAAAGACTTTCTGATTTCTCCTTGATGCATCCCTGACCTGATTCAGAGCACCCTCACAGGTCAGATGAACGATATAAGCAGGGACATCTGTATAAAAAGCCATATCTGTAAATCTTCCTGCAGCTTCAGATTCAGTGATTTCCGGCTGTGAAAGGTAATGATAAAGCGGTGATAATTTTCCTTCGGCTCTGTGCTTTGCAATCAGAAAATCTATCATGTCTCCGTTCGTTGCGTGAACAGTTACGATCCCGCCTCTGTCACGAACTTCATTCATCAATCCTATCATCTGCCTGTCATCAATCATCAAAGCTCCTTTATATGCCATGAAAGTTTTAAATGAAGTGATGCCCTCTTTGTCTATCAGATCTTTAATTTCCTTTTTTGTTTCGTCATTGAAATCGGTCACCGCCATGTGAAATGAATAATCACCGTAACAGTTTCCGTCCGACCTTCCTCTCCATTCATCCAATGCATTGTGAAGTGACTTTCCCTGTGTCTGCAGAATGAAATCAATTACCATCGTCGTGCCGCCGTGTAGAGCTGCAAGAGTTCCTGTTTCGTAATTGTCGCTTGAGAATGTACCCATGAACGGCATATCAAGATGAACGTGCGGATCAATGCCGCCGGGGAAAATTAATTTACCCGATGCATCTGTTTCTTCATCTGCTTTGACTTTAAGATTCTTTCCGATTGCAGAAATTTTTTCACCTTCGATGAAAATATCTGCAGTGTAATCTTCAGAAGCTGTGATCACACGGCCGTTTTTTATTAAGACTGACATAATGTATTAATTTAAATTATAATTGTTAAACAATAAAACTTCAGATATTTTTATTTTCTTCACTGCCTAAAGAATGGTAAACTTCAGATGAAACTTTGCTTCTCATCATCAAAGAATAAACTGCAAATGAAACTGCAAAGCCTACAAACCACGCATAATGATACAAATTATCTATCCAGTGAGGAAACATATCCTTGCTTATCAGACCTACCGTAGAAAGAAATCCCGGACCGTTCGGGATTATTCCGAGTAACAGAGCTGTCATTGCAATCCGGTTATAGCCATTGTTAAAAGAGTATTGTCCCTTTTCATCATACAGATCTTTTACTGCCAGAAATTTTTTTCTTACGAAATAATAATCCGCTATCATTATTCCTCCGACAGGACCAAGTAAACTTGAATATGCTATCAGCCATGTGAAAATATATCCGCTTGGATCAGCAATGAGCTTCCATGGAAATATCAAAATACCGATAACTCCCGTAATGTACCCCCCTTTTCTGAAATCTATTTTTGAAGGGGACAGATGAGCAAAGTCATTTGCAGGACTGACAATATTTGCAGCAATGTTGGTAGCAAGAGTTGAAATTGCAATACATATCATAGCAACGCTTACCAATATTTTATTCTCAAATTTTCCCGCAAGCACGACAGGATCCCAGATCGTGCTTCCGTAAATTATTACAGTTGCAGAAGTTACGACAACTCCGATAAACGAAAACATTGTCATTGAAGGCGGAAGCCCGATTATCTGTCCCATGACCTGCGCTTTCTGACTTTTTGCATAACGGGTGAAGTCGGGAATGTTCAGCGAAAGCGTCGCCCAGAATCCGACCATCCCTGTCAATGCCGGAAAAAAATAATTCCAGAAGTCAGAGCTTGTCTGAAACTTTGACGGCTGAGAAAGTATTGGTCCTAAACCATTGCCAGCCGAAATCGCCCAGAAAAAAAGCGCTAATGCCGCAAGAGGAAGAAAGTACGCTTTAATGACAAGGAGCTTTTTGATACTGTCAACTCCGAGATAAACCACGTACATATTAACAAGCCAGAATAAAAAGAAACTTATCGCAGGTCCGGTCTGCAGTCCGAAAGATTCAGGGAATATCTGAGGCAGATTTTCAACTGACGGCATCCATGTTTTCAGCATTAAAAAAATCGCATAACCCCCGATCCAGGTTTGTATGCCGAACCATCCGCAGGCTACTATTGCACGAAGCATTGCGGGAATGTTAGCGCCTTTGACTCCGAAACTTGCCCTTGCAAAAACAGGAAATGGAATTCCGTATTTTGCTCCTGCATGACCGTTTAAAATCATCGGAATAAGCACGACAGTATTGCCGAGAAAAATAGTGAGTATCGCCTGCCACCAGTTCATACCGCCGTCTATAAGCGAACTCGCAAGCATATAAGTAGGAATGCACAGACTCATGCTTATCCACAATGCAGCGTAATTCCATGTTCCCCATGTCCGTTTGGATTCCGGAACCGGTGCAAGATCTTCGCTGTAGAGGGATGAAGATGAAACTACTTCTGTCGTTCCATTAATGATTTCTTTCAAATTTCGTCAGAAATTTTTATATTCATGATTATTTTTTAAACTTATAAAATCTATTTACACTTCTGAATTTTCTAAAATTATCTCCGGGCTTCATCTGCTCAATTATCCATATCCAACCGAAGTCGGAGATTAATTTTAATTATGATGATTAAATTTATAAGAGATCATAATCCCATTCTCTTAATCAGTTTAAAAAAAAATTGTAATTCTTAATTCGTAATTTTTAATTGGTTTCCTCATCCGCGATCTTCAGCGCTTCGGAAATAATATCAAGCCCTTCATCCACCTGCTCTTTTGTAACACAAAGAGGCGGCGCAACGAAAATATAATTCCATCTTCCCATCGTGTACATTCCGAGTTCAGCGATTTTAGCCATGACTTTGTTCATCACTCCCATTTCATCAGCCGGCGCATTCCATCTGACCATCGGCTCCTTTGTTTTGCGGTTCTTTACAAGTTCCATGCACCCGAGCAGTCCCGTATTTCTCCAGTCTCCGATCGAAGGATGCTTCTCCATCATGCTGCACATTTTTTCATTAATGTATTTGCCCATCTCTGCAGCATTGTCGACAAGGTTTTCTTCTTCATAAATATCTATGACTGCATTTGCAGCTGCCATCGTAACAGGATGAGCCGAATAAGTAAGTCCCAGCATAAGCGGCTTATCGTCAAAAGCTTTTGCAATTTCTTCCTTTACAATTATGCCTCCCAGCGGCAGATAAGCTGATGTAATTCCTTTTGCCATGCACAAAATGTCCGGCTCGACTCCGTGATGATCTATGCCGAACCATTTTCCCGTCCTTCCGAATCCGCTCATCACTTCATCATCTATTATTAGTATTCCGTATTTCTCCGCAATTGCTTTTACTTTCTTCCAGTATCCGGGCGGGTATTTTATACAGCCGGATGAACCTGATTCGCCTTCCATCATTATCGCTGCAATGCTGTTAGGACCTTCATACTTTATTACTCTTTCCATATGTTCCGCAGCCATATCGGCGCACTCTTCAGGCGTACTGCTGTTCCACGGACAGCGGTAAAAAAACGGATTCTCGACATGCACAAAATTAGGAGACTGCTGCGAATCCACGGGAAGTTTTCTCGGGTCTCCTCCCGCAGTTGATGAAGCGTATGTCGCTCCGTGATAAGACTGATAAAGCGTAACTATCTTGTGTCTGCCTGTATACATCCTTGCAAGCTTAATTGCATTCTCGACTGCTTCCGCCCCGCCGAGCGTGAAGAAAGTTCTGCTCAGCGTACCCGGAGTGATCCTCGCAAGTTTTTTCCCGAGTTCGCCCCTTGCTTTTGTAACCATTCCGGGGTAAACATAACTGACATCTTTCATCTGTTCGGCTACAGCTGATGCAACTTTCGGATGACCATGACCGATGTTAACGCAAATAAGCTGTGACGAGAAGTCTATATATTTTTTCCCGTCAATATCATACAGATAAACACCTTCAGCTTTATCTATCACGACCGGTTTCACTCCGCGCTGCTTTGACCATGAGGTCAGAGTGTAATTCATGTTATTCTGAATGATCTCGTCTTTCTCTGTTACTGTTGTAGTTTCCATGATTAATTATTAAATTTTTCCATATAGTTTTAAAGGATTTTCTGTGTTGCCATTTACTTAAGTCCGATTTAATTAAACTCTTTTTTGAATCAAATATAATTCCAACTTAATTTATTATATCTTTACTAAGTCTCAAAAATTATTTTTTCCGAATTGAAAAAATTTCTCTGTGTCTCCGCTCCTCTGTACTGAAATCTCATGGATTCCCGCCCGCCTTGCCGCGAGGCAGGCCTTCGCGGGAATGACAAAACAATATACTAATAATTCTCTGTGTCTGAGCGCTTCTGTGATGAAAAAGTTATCTCAACGTTTCAGCGTTTAAAAAAAATTCTACGACATCCAGTTCTTCTTCGCTTCGGGATTCCACTTTGTCGTTGTCTTCTTCTGCAGTGTCCAGAATTCTATCGAACTCTTTCCGGTGATATCGCACACTCCGAACTTCGACTCATTCCATCCGCCGAATGAAAACGGCTCTCTCGGAACAGGCACGCCGATATTCACGCCGATCATTCCTGCGCTTGCCTTGTCCATGACATATCTCGCGGCGCTACCGCTCTGTGTAAATACTGACGCAGCATTTCCGTATTCCGAACTGTTCTCGATCTTTATTGCTTCGTCCAGATCTCCGGCTCTTAAAATAACAAGCACAGGACCGAATACTTCCTCTTTCGCAATTGCCATATCGGGAGTAACACCATCAATCACAGTAGCTCCGACATAAAATCCTCCTTCTTTTCCCTTAACGACAGTGTTTCTTCCGTCTACTAATACTTTCGCTCCGAGTTTTTCAGCTTCAGTAATGTATTTTTCTATCCTTTCCTTTGCTTGTTTTGAAATTACTGAACCCAGATTTTTTCCTGCGATAATTTTCTTTGCTTCACCGCAGATCTTATTTACAATGTCATCAATTTCTCCGACTCCTACCATTGCTGATGCTGCCATGCATCTTTGACCTGCGCAGCCTGACATAGAAGCTGCAACATTATTCGCTGTCATATCCGGATGTGCATCAGGCAATACGATCAAATGATTCTTTGCTCCGCCGAGCGCAAGACATCGTTTTAAATTTGATGTAGCGCGCTTGTAAACGATCTTCGCCACTTTAGTAGACCCGACGAATGAAACTGCAGCAATTCCGGGGTGATCACATATCGCTTCTACGATTTCCTTATCGCCGTTAACGACATTGAATACGCCGTCAGGAAGTCCGGCTTCTTTGAGCATTTCGGCGATCCTGTTTGAACTTATCGGAACGTGTTCAGATGGTTTAAGTATCATGCAATTTCCCAATGCAATTGCATTTGGTATTGTCCAGTGCGGGACCATGTGAGGGAAATTGAACGGCGCTATCGAAGCAACAACTCCAAGCGGTTTATGTTCTATTCTGCATTCAACGCCTGAACTTACCTCAAGCACTTCCCCTGCTACCAGCTGCGGCAGTGAACAGGCAAATTCAGTCAGCTCAATGCTCTTCTCAACTTCGGCAACCGATTCGTCAAATGTCTTTCCGTTCTCGATCTGAGTCAGCTCAGCTAATTCCTTAAGATTTTTTTCGAGAAGGGTTTTGTATCTGTAAAACACCTGTACTCTTTCCTTGATCGGCGTTGATGACCATTTAGGGAATGCATCTGCTGCTGCTTTTACTGCAGCATCCAGATCTTTCATGCCGGAAAGTGGAACTGTAGAAATGACTTTACCGTCGGACGGATTTAAGACTTCAAGGGTTTTGTGTCCGTTCTTTGTAAACTTTCCGCCTATATAATTCTTTACTTCCGCGTATTTAGTTTCCATTTTTAATTTTAATTTAGAAAGAAAAGTATGGTTTTTCTTTTTGAAATTAAAGGAATATTGGGAAAGCAGAATCCCGCCATTTATGTCCAGCAGAAGAATACTGAAGGACATAACTCCGCCGATTATAGCGAAGTTAGAAATTGAAGATTGACTTTCGAATAACTCCGCCATTAATGGCGGAGTTATTCGGATTGAAGATGGGATTTATCCATAATTTGTAAAACCATACTTCTTTATTAATACTTCAACTTCTTCACTATAAGATTTTTTCATGTGGTGTAACTCCTGATTCTTTATATAATTTCTGACTTTATACAACATTGATTCACTTACTGATGCTGCATAATATTCGTCAGCCCATTCAAATTTTAAATCTGTAATTTTATTTTTATTTATCCAAAAAGCTGATTCTCCTTTAATTAATTGCATTGCCTTTGAAATACTCATATCCGCATTCAAAGTATGCAAACAATGTAAATGTTCAGTGTATCCATTTATCGAATCAATATATATTTTTTTTATTTTTGCATTTTCGGAAGTATATTTAAAAATGTGTT